>OMIZ01000159.1 GCA_900299235.1 Actinomycetota bacterium | reverse complement strand
GTCGCGCAGCTCGTCGACGGCCTCGGGCTCGGTTGGCGTGCGACGATCCATGCGGACCTGAGCGGACGACCGCGCGTCGCGGAGGTGCGTCGCGGTGGCTGATCGACCGATTCGGTTGCTGGTCATGGATCTCGACGGCACGTTGCTGCCGCACGGCGGCGAGATCTCGGAGCGCACCGTCGCGGCGATCCGAGCCGCACGCGCGCGCGGCGTCGTTGCGACGATCTCGTCCGGCCGGAACATTCCGAGCTTCCTCGAACATGCGCAGCGCATCTCGCTCGACGGTCCGCTCATCGGCATGCAAGGTGCGATCGCCCGTGCCATCCCCGCACCCGACGAGCGCGGATCGGGACGGTTGATCCGCCACATTCCGTTCGCCTCGAGCTTGGGGGCGCGAGCGATCGCCTGGTGCCGCGAGAACGACCTGTGGGGGCACGCCGTTGTCCGCGACGACTTCCGATTCGATGCGCGAGACCCCCACGCCGAGGAGTACCGCGGCTGGATGACCGAAGGGCAGAAGGAGCGGGTCCGCACGGTCGACGGGCTGGTCGAGGACCTCGCCGGCAGGCGACTCAGGCTGTCGAAGATCGTGGCGCATGCGCCGGCAGGGCACCCCGAGTCCGTCCTCGAGCGGGCACGCTCGGCGTTCGCGGGGGAGCTCGACGTCACGATCAGCCACCCCGAGTACCTGGAGTTCACGGCGCCGGGGGTCAACAAGGGGTCGGCCCTGCGCTGGCTGGCCCGTCGGCTGCGGGTGCCGCTGGAGCAGACGATGGCGATCGGCGACCAGCACAACGACCTCGAGATGCTGGCCGCGGCCGGCCACGGCGTGGCCATGGGCGGGGCTCCCGATGCGGTGCGCGCAGCGGCGCGATACACCGCCCCGTCGTGCGAGGAGGATGGAGCCGCGCAGATGATCGAGCGGCTGATCCTCGACGCCGCGGCAGAATAAGGGGGGAGGAGAGATGGGCGACCCACGAGGCGACAGGAACATGGATCTGAGCCTCCGCGAGGCGGATCCCGAGGTGGCTGCGGCGATCGCCCGCGAGGCGGTGCGTCAGCGCGACCACATCGAGCTGATCGCATCGGAGAACTACGCCTTCGCCGCCGTGCGCGAGGCGCAGGGATCGATCCTCACGAACAAGTACGCCGAGGGGTACCCGGGGAAGCGCTACTACGCAGGATGCGAGTTCGTCGACGTGGTCGAGGACCTCGCTCGCTCCCGAGCGCTGCAGCTCTTCGGCGGGAGCGAGCATGTCAACGTGCAGCCCCACTCGGGTGCGTCGGCCAACATCGCCGTCTTCTCCGCCGCCATGGAGCCCGGCGACTCGTTCGTCGCGATGAGCCTGTCGCAGGGCGGGCACCTCTCGCACGGCGCGCCGGTGAACCTCTCGGGCCGCTGGTTCGCGCCCACCTTCTACGGCGTCCGCCCAGATGACGGGCTGATCGACTGGGAGGGGGTCGAGCGCGCCGTCGCGACAGCGAAGCCGAAGATCCTGATCGCCGGCGCGAGTGCCTACCCGCGCACGCTCGATTTCGCGCGCTTCGCGGCGATCGCCCACGACGCGGGTGCGAAGCTCCTCGTCGACATGGCGCACATCTCGGGCATCGTCGCCGCAGGTCTGCACCCGAGCCCGTTCCCGCATGCGGACTACGTCACGTCGACGACGCACAAGACACTGCGCGGCCCGCGCTCAGGGATCGCCTTCGCACGCGCCGATCTCGGTGCGGCACTCGACAAGAGCGTCTTCCCCGGCATGCAGGGCGGACCGCTGATGCACGTGATCGCGGCGAAGGCGGTCGCCTTCGGCCTGGCCCTCGACCCGTCGTTCCGCACCTACATGGAACGCACCCTCGCGAACGCGAAGAGTCTCGCCGCGGCCCTCGCCGCGCACGGATTCGGTGTCGTCACCGGCGGGACCGACACGCACCTGATCCTCTGCGACGTGACGCCGCTCGGCGTCACCGGGAAGGAGGCGACGCTGGCCCTCGAGGCGGTCGGCGTGACGATCAACAAGAACAGCATTCCGGGCGAGACCCGCTCGCCGATGGTGACGAGCGGTGTCCGATACGGGACTCCCGCGGCGACGACACGCGGCATGGGAGAGGCCGAGATGGTGCAGATCGCCGCCTGGTCGGCCGAGGCGATCGCGCGGCGCGACGATCCGGCGGCGCTTCGTCGCATCGCCGCGGAGGTTTCGGCGCTCGCTCGCACCTTCCCGGTTCCCGGACGCGACGCCACGTCGCTGGCGGAGCACGGCGCCTGACGTGATCGTGGCGTGATCCTGCTGCCGCACCCCGTCCTGCTCGCTGTCGTCGCCGTCGTCTCTGCGTTCGCCGCGCTCGTCGGCACCGCTGCGATGCGGCGCGCTGCGCTGCGGTTCGGCATCGCCGATCACCCCAACGAACGCCGCGTCAACACGGTGCCGATGCCGCGGGCCGGAGGATTCGCCGTCGCCGTCGTGTTCGTCGTCGTCGGCGGGGGGCTTGTCGCGGGTGCGCACGCGCTCGGGATCGACGGCGGCGTCGACGCTGCGCGGGTCGCGGGACCGGGCGGCGTCGCACTCGTCCTCGGCACCGCGGCCGCCGCGCTGCTCGGACTCGTCGACGATCGCCGCGACCTGCGGGCCCGGTGGCAGCTGCTCGGTCAGTCGGTCATCGCCCTGGTGCCGCTCGCGTTCGGCATCCGCATCCTGGCTGTCGCGAATCCCCTCGGAGCAGGGAGCCTGCTGCTCCCCGACGCGCTCGGCGTTGCAGCGACGCTCTTCTGGATCCTCGGCATGCAGAACAGCATGAACTTCATCGACGGACTCGATGGACTCTCGGGCGGCATCACCTTGATTGCCGCGGTCACGCTCGGGGCGATCGCGTCGCCCGCAAGTCCGCTCCTGGCGGCCCTCTGCTTCGCCCTTGCGGGGGCCACCGCCGGATTCCTCG
>OMIZ01000158.1 GCA_900299235.1 Actinomycetota bacterium | reverse complement strand
CGCAGGCGCTCGGGTTGGCGCTGGCCGAACGTTGGGCGCTGGTCGCGAGTCCGACCCTCACACGCCTGCCAGGAGGGCGACGGCAGGCGGGCCTCACCGCGCCTGAGCGACGTCGAAACGTACAGGGCGTGTTCTTGCCAAAGGTCGTGGTAGCCGGTGAGGTGGTATTGATCGACGACGTGTTCACGACGGGCGCGACGGTTGCTGCCTGCGCCGATGCCCTCACGTGGGCGGGAGCCTCTCGTGTTGACGTGATCACGTTCGCGCGCGCGATGCGCTTCCTGTGAGTGCCATGCGGCATCAGGGCTGTCGCGGTATGCGACTACGGATTTCGTACGGTTTCGAACCCCGGCATGCGCGCTACGCTCACATCAGATCACGGTTCCATCGACGTAAGGGAGGCCACCATGCTTCTTCAGGTCAAAGGCAAGAACATCGATGTTGCGCAGTCGCTCCGTGACTATCTCGCTCGCAAGTTGAGCACCATCGATCGTCGCCTCCCCGACGAAACCCAGATCGAAGTCGTGTTCTGGAACGAGAAGAACCCCTCGATCTCTGAGCACGATGTGGTGGAAGGAACGATCTACGCTAAGGGCACGACCCTTCACGCGACTGAGGCAAGCGACGACTTCCGAACCTCGATCGACCGTCTGACCGAGACCCTCGAGCGTCAGGTCGCGAAGTATGCCGAGAAGCGAAAGATTGAGCCGCGCCGTCACGTTCCGCATAACGGGGCGTGACAGAAGGGGCACAGCCTCCGCGACTGCGGTTCGCACGACGCTTTGGGCTCGAACCTGACGGTTCGGGCCCAATGTCGTACTACGACGGCGTGGGTATCGATGGGGTCGCTCGACCCGCCTCGTGGGATGCCGTCATTCACGTCGATGTCGAGTGGGCGCTGCGGGCGTCGGTCGAGTTCGTCGCAGGATCAGCCGGCGAGCTGCACGTTGTTGATGGCGACGGGCCTGTGGCGGCGTGTGCCGCCGCACTTGAGGCCCGTGTCTCACGCCCGTATCTCGCGCAGGCGACAGCGATTTCGGCAAGCCGTTGGCTTGTTGGTGCGCGTCACGTTTCCGGAGTCGTCTCGCTAACCGATGTTGCAGGCGACGAGGTATCTGTCTGTTGGATCGGCGAGCGGCGCGAGCAGTCGGTCGACGGGGTGGAGGCCTCAAGTCGCTTCGCTCCGCTTGAGGAGTTCCACCGGCGCGGCGTCGACTGCGCCGTCGTCGCGCGCAGAATCTCCGGCGACCTCTTTCTGGTAGAGCTCAACCTCCTATGAGCGTTCGCCTTCTCGCATCTGCTGAGCTTCACGACCACGTCGACGGGATCGCGGCGATGATGGGCGACTGCATCGACGAGGGTGCCTCCGTGGGATGGATCCTTCCGTACGAGCTCACCGACCTCGAACGGTTTTGGCGCGGAATCGCAGAACGGTGCGCGGCAGGATAGGTGTCGGCGTTCGGTGCGTTCGTCGACGGAGAGCTCGCCGGTGTTGTTCTCCTCACACGCTCGGGACGCTCAAACGGCCCGCACAGAGCGGAGATCCAGAAATTGCTCGTCTCGCCCCGCTTCCGACGTCGCGGACTCGGGCGTGCGCTGATGGTTGCAGCCGAGGAGTACGCGGTCGCACAGGGACTCACGCTTCTCCATCTCGACACCGCGGGAGAGGACGCCGAACGGCTCTACCAGCAGCTCGGCTGGGTCTACGCGGGCTCGATTCCGAACTACGCGCTCGATCCTGACGGCACGCCGCACGCCACTGCGCTCTACTTCCGCGAGCTGCCACCAAGCTGACCTTCAGCGCCGCGTTGCGGCCGAGGGTTACCCTTCACGCGATGCCAAACCTCGGAACACTCGAGAAGGCCCTCCGTTTCGGCGAAGGGCGGCGTATGAAGCGACTCGCCGAGCAGGCGGCGTACATCGCCACGCTCGAGCCGCAGTTCCGTTCGCTATCCGACGATCAGCTGCGCGCAAAGACCGCTGAGTTTCGGGAGAGACTCGAAAACGGGGAGGAGCTCTCCGAACTCCTGTTTGAGGCGTTCGCTGCGGTGCGCGAGGCACGCCTGCGCGAATCCGACCAGCGCATGTTTGACGTGCAGATGATGGGCGGCATCGTTCTGCACGAGGGCGATGTTGCTGAGATGCGTACCGGCGAAGGTAAGACGTTCGTCGCGAGCCTCGCGCTCTACCTGAACGCGCTCCCAACAACGGAGCTGCCTGACGGGACGCGCATCGGCCAAGGCGTCCATCTGGTCACCGTCAACGACTACCTGGCTCACCGCGACGCCGAGTGGAACCGAGGCGTCTACGAACGGCTCGGCATGACGGTTGCATCGATCAACGCGGCAATGAGCTTCGAAGACCGTATGGCGGCGTACCTCTGCGACATCACGTACGGCACGAACTCCGAGTTCGGCTTCGACTACCTGCGCGACAACATGGCAATCTCGGCAGATGGCGTCGTTCAGCGCAGCCATGCCTACGCAATCGTCGATGAGGTTGACTCAATCCTGATCGACGAGGCGCGGACACCGCTCATCATCTCGGGCGAGCCACAGACCGCCGCGAAGACCTACTACGACTTCGCGCGCGTTGTGAAGACGCTGCGCGGCGTGCAGTCGTCGGGCACGAAGCTCGAAGACCAGGAGCTCGCAAACGATTACGACTACCTGTACGACGAGAAGCACAAGACCGTGTCACCGACCGAGTCGGGCATCGAGAAGGTCGAGCGTGCGTTGCGGGTCGAGAACCTGTACGACCCCCGCAATGTTCAGCTTGTCAACCACCTGATCCAGGCGCTGAAGGGCGAGGCGCTCTACAAGCGCGATGTCGACTACGTCGTTGAGGACGGCGAGGTGAAGATCGTCGACGAGTTCACGGGGCGCATCATGGAAGGCCGTCGCTGGTCGGAAGGTCTGCACCAGGCCGTCGAGGCGAAGGAGAACGTTCAGATCCAGGAAGAGCACCAGACGCTCGCGACGATCACGCTGCAGAACTACTTCCGCCAGTACGAGAAGCTCGCCGGCATGACCGGTACGGCGAAGACGGAGGAGAAAGAGTTCGTCGAGATCTACGGGCTTGAGGTCGTGCCGATCCCGACAAACGTTGATGTGGCACGGCTCGACCGCAACGACTTGATCTTCAAGACGAAGGAAGCGAAGTTCGCCGCTGTCGTTCGCGACGTCAAGGAGCGTCACCTCACGGGCCAGCCGATCCTCGTCGGAACGATCGCCGTCGAGACGTCGGAGTACCTGAGCGAGCTTCTGAAGCGGCAGGGCGTACCGCACACCGTCCTCAACGCGAAGGAGCATGCGCGCGAGGCAGAGATCATCCAGGATGCTGGCAAGGCTGGCGCTGTCACGATCGCGACGAACATGGCCGGCCGTGGCGTCGACATCAAGATCGACGATCACGTGCGGTCGCTCGGCGGTCTGTACGTGCTTGGAACCGAGCGCCACGAGTCGCGGCGTATCGACAACCAGCTCCGCGGCCGCTCAGGGCGCCAGGGAGACCCGGGTGAGACGCGCTTCTACCTCTCGGGTGAGGACGACCTTGTGCGGCTTTTTGCTGGCGATCGGATCAAAGGGATCATGGAGCGTTTCAAGCTGCCCGACGATCAGCCGATGGAGGCTTCGATCCTCTCGAAGCAGATCGAGAACGCGCAGCGAAAGGTCGAAGAGCAGAACTTCGTCTCGCGTAAGAACGTCCTCAAGTACGACGACGTGATGAATGTTCAGCGCCGCGTGATCTACGAGCAGCGTCGGGGCGTGCTTCAGGGCCGTGATCTTGCCGAGGAGATCAAGCAGATCTGGCTCCCCGAGGTGATCGACAGCACGGTTTCCGAGTACACGCAGGGTGATGTGCGCGACGAGTGGGATCTCGACGCGCTCGTGCTTGCGATGGAGCAGTTGTATGGCACTGGTGTCACCGCGGATGAGCTCAAGGGGCTCGACCGTGAGCGGATCATCGAGGAGTTCCTTGACGATGCTTCCGACGCTTACAACGAGAAGGAAGCTGAGATCGAGAAGATCAACGAGGGCCTCATGCGCGACCTCGAGCGCTTCATCGTGCTCCAGACGGTCGATACGCGCTGGCGTGAGCACCTTGAGAACATGGACTATCTCCGCGACGGTATCTACCTGCGCGGGATGGCCCAGAAGGATCCACTCGTCGAGTACCGCAACGAGGGTCACCTGATGTTTGAGGAGCTCAACCAGATCATCCGTGGCGAGGTGATCGCGCTTCTCTTCCACGCACAGATCGAGGCGACGGCTACCGAGGATGGCCAGGCGCCGCTGCCTCAGGCGACTGCCGACACGGGGCAGCTCACGTACGAGCACGAGACGCTCTCGGGCGCCGAGGCGATCGCCGCTGCTGGCGGTGGTGTAGGAGCGGCTGTCGAGGCGCTGCGCCCGACCGGGGCGCCGTCCAATGGCGCGGGCCCCGCGCACGCTGACCATCCTGAGGTCGGCCGCAACGACCCGTGTTGGTGCGGGTCGGGCAAGAAGTACAAGCGCTGCCACGGCGCGTAGAACAGCCCGCCAACACCTGCCCCGTCGGGACATGTTCGGCCCAGCCGCGGCCAGCGGGCCCATGGCTCGGGGACAGTCCCTCGGACGTGTCCGTTGTGGCCGTGGCTGGGGGACAGTCCCCCGGACGTGTCGGTTGTGGCTGCGGTGCGGCTCTAGCCGCGCAGGCGCTCGGCGAGGAACGGGAGGCTGTGCGCGAAGCGCCACGTAGCGCCACGATGCCCTCCCTCATGGAGTTCGAAGTGCGCTCGGGCACCATCGACCCCGGCAGCCTGAACGTTCTCCCACAGCGCAACGGCGGCGAGGTCGAGGCGGTATTCGTCGTTCCGACCCGCATCGATCCAGATTGCGCGCGCGGCCCGCAGTGACTCTCGGTGCGCCCTTGCCAGTGTGATCGGGTCGTTGGCGAGCCAGCGCTCCCAGATGTCAGGAACGATCTCACCGGTCTCGAGACGGAATGGCAGGTCAACGCCGCCACCTGCCCGTGCCGAGTACGCCGACGCACAGGCCCACACGTTCTGCAACACCGCGTCAGAGCTCACGGAGAACACTCGGCGCCCCGATGTGAAATCGGCCCAGAACAGATCGAAGGAGCCCTCGTAGCGGTTACGAAGCGCCTGAGCCGCTGGTGCGAATTCTGGGCGCAGCGAAACGTCGAAGAGGCCGTCGCCCGCATGGCTCGCAAATGCCGAGAAGAGATCGGGCCGCCGAAGCGTCCACACAGCGGCGCCGTACCCGCCCGACGAGTGGCCGGCGAGCGCGCGGTGCTCCGCATCGGGCAACGTGCGGAACCGCTCGTCGACGAAGCTGATGACCTCATCGCAGAGGTATGTCCCGTACCTGCCCACGGCCGGAGAGTCGAGCCACTGTGAGCCGCCGAGTGCAGTCCAGCCATCGACCAGCACAACCAGCGCATCGAGCTGCAGTCGGTCGACGATGTCGGGAAGGTTCTCTGTCCAGGCCGAGACGTTGAACCATGCGCGTGCCTGGCCCGTGAGCGCGTGCAGCACGTAGATCACTGGGTAGCGACGGGTGTCGTCGTCATACCCGGGTGGCGTCCACACGTACAGCGGGCGCACGTGAGCATCGTTCAGCGGGTTGCCGCGCAGCGCGTCACTCTCGAGCGAGAGTTCGTGCCAGCGGCCGGCGGTCGTCATGGCGCCCCGGTTACCGGCTGGGAGTCCACGGCTCGTCGAGCCGATCGAGCAGCAGGCTCCGGACACCCTCGATCGGGACGCGAACCTGCTCAAGCGTGTCGCGGTCGCGGAGCGTGACGGCACCGTCGCTGAGCGTGTCGTGGTCGACTGTGACACACCACGGCGTACCGATCTCGTCTTGCCGGCGGTAGCGCTTACCGATCGCCGCGGATTCGTCGTACTCCGCCGACATCGTCGTGCGGAGCTTCTCGTAGAGCGCCCGCGCCTTCTCGACGAGCGCCGAATCGTTCCCGACGAGCGGCAGCACGGCGACCTTCACTGGGGCGAGGCGCGGGTGGAACTGCAACACCGTGCGGGGGCGCTCAGCGACCTCCTCCTCGTGGTAGGCGTCGACGAGGAACGCCAGCGCGGCACGATCTGCGCCAGCAGCAGGCTCGATCACATGCGGTACGAAGCGCTCCTCGTGGCCGACCCACTCGAGCTTCGTCTTCGAATGCTCGGCATGCTGGGTCAGGTCGAAGTTGCCCCGGTTCGCAATGCCCTCCAGTTCCGACCACCCGATCGGGAACAGGTACTCGAGATCGCTCGTGCCGCTCGAGTAGTGCGACAGTTCGGTCGCCTCGTGCGCGCGGACGCGCAGGTGGTTCTCGCGCATGCCGAGGTTCAAATACCAGCGGCGACGCTCCTCGATCCAGTAGCGGTACCACTCCTCGGCTTCGGCGGGGGGTACGAAGAACTCCATCTCCATCTGCTCAAACTCGCGCATGCGGAAGAGGAAGTTCCCCGGCGTGATCTCGTTGCGGAAGCTCTTGCCGATCTGTGCGATGCCAAACGGCGGCTTCACGCGCAACGACGAGGTGACGTTCTTGAAGTTGATGAAGATGCCCTGAGCGGTTTCGGGGCGCAGAAAGACGCGAGAGGCTTCGTCGCGGACGGCGCCGACCTGCGTCTCAAACATGAGGTTGAACTCGCGCGCCTCTGTCAGGTCACACTCGTCGGTGCCACCCGCGAGCTTCGACGGCTTCTTGCCGCAGGGGCTGGTGGCCAGGTGGTCGGCGCGGAAGCGGATCTTGCAGGTGCGGCAGTCGACGAGCGGGTCGGAGAAGCCGGCGACGTGGCCCGAGGCGACCCAGACCTGCGGATGCAGGATGATCGCCGAGTCGAGCATGACGATGTCCTCGCGCTCTTGGACGAGAGCGCGCTGCCAGGCGGCCTTGACGTTCTGCTTGAGCAGCACGCCGTAATGGCCGTAGTCGTACGACGAACCGAGCCCGCCGTAGATGTCGGAGGACGGGAAAACGAAGCCGCGACGGCGGCAGAGCGACGCGACCTTTTCGATCGTCGCTTCGCCCTGGTAGCTCTCAAGTTCGCTCATTGCCTTCCAACCTAGCGCGAGCGGGGGCTGCTTGTCGCAGTCCCGCACAGCATCCGGGCTCGCAGGCACAATGGCGCGACCTGTGTTGAAGATCGCTCAGTTCGTCTTGCGGCACAAGAAGCTCGTTCTGGGCTTCTGGATCGTGGTGCTGCTCGCCGGGGTGCCGAACCTTGGAAAGGCAACGAAAGCGTTCTCGCAGACGTTCTCGGTACCTGGTCGCGAGGGTTTCATTACGAACGACAGGATCCGCCAGCTCTACGGCATCGACTTCCAGACCGAGCCGATCGTTCTCGTGTCGACGCTGCCGGCGGGCGCGACGGTCGATGACCCGGGGTTCAAGGCGGTCATTGCGCGCACCGAGATGATCGTCTCGCACACCGTCCCCGGCGGGTTTGTTGTGGGGTACGGCACGACGGGTGACAGAACGTTCGTTTCGAAGGATGGTCGAACGACGTTCGTGCTCGCGTACCTCCATGTGAAGGCAAACCGGGGCTTCGGTGGCGCTGCGCTTGAGGTGAAGGCGATCCGCGCAGCGCTCGCGAAGCAGACGCTCGATGGTGCCTCGTGGCATGTGACGGGCCTCGATGCGTTGGCTGAGGCCGGTAGCTCGAATAACGGGAAGGGGCCGGGCGTCTTCATCGAGGCGTTTATCGGCGGCGTCGGCGCTCTTGCGGTGCTCGCGTTTGTCTTCGCATCGTTTATTGCGTTCGTGCCGATCGTGATGGCGCTCTTTGCAATCGTCGCCACCTTCATGGTGATGTGGTTGATCACCACATTCGCCCAGGTGTCATTCATCGTCACCTTCCTCGTCGCTCTGATCGGACTTGGCGTGTGCATCGACTACGCGCTGCTCCTTGTGATGCGCTGGCGAGAGGAGCGCGCGAACGGGCTTGAGAACGTCGCTGCCGTGGAACGTGCGATGGAGACAGCGGGTTCGGCCGTTGTGTTCTCAGGAACAACGGTGAGCATCGGTCTGCTCTCGCTCGTGGTTCTTCCCGTTCCGTTCCTGCGCAGTGTTGGCTACGCGGGGATGCTGATCCCGGTGGTGAGCGTCTTTGTGGCGATCACACTGCTCCCGGTACTTCTCGCGACGATCGGGCCGCGCCTCGACTGGCCGCGGCTACGTCACGAGCGCGACGCGAGCCGGTTCTGGACAAGGTGGGGGCGGCTGACGGTTCGGCATCGCTACCTGACCGCGCTCGCCGGCCTTGCGGTCATCATCGCCCTCGCGGGGGCAGCGACCCAGATTCAGCTCGGAGCCCCAAAGGCCGACACGCTCTCTGCCTCGGGCGATGCGCACGATGGCCTCGTCGCGCTTGAGCAGGCCGGCCTCGGCGCCGGAACACTCACACCGTATGCGGTGCTTGTCGCTGACCCGTTCCAGGTTCCGGCTGCGCGATCGGCGCTCTCGAGCGTCGATGGTGTGCGTGCCGTAGCGGCACCGACGGCGTGGGTTGCTGGTGGCACACGCCTCCTCGCCGTCTTCCCGACAAAGGACGGCGATTCAGCGTGGGGTCGTAGTCTCGATAGTCGCCTGAAGCGCGTCGCTCACGGGAACGCCGGCAAGGTGGGTGGCACGCCTGGGCAAAGCGCCGACTTCGTCGCCGCGGTGTACGGGAACTTCCCGCTCATGATCGCGCTCGTGTCGATCCTCACGCTTGTGCTGCTCGCGCGAGCCTTCCGCTCGATCCTCCTGCCGTTGAAGGCAGTCGTTCTGAACCTGTTGTCGGTTGCGGCGGCGTGGGGTGTGCTCGTGCTCGTGTGGCAGAAGGGCTTCGGGTCGCACCTGATCTGGGGTATCCCGGCGACGAACGCGATCACCGAGTTCATCCCGCTCATGGTCTTCGCGTTCCTCTTTGGTCTCTCGATGGATTACGAGGTGTTCATCCTCTCGCGTGTGCGGGAGGAGTACGACGATCACGGGTCGACCGATAGCGCCGTGGTCACCGGGATTGGGCGAACAGGGCGCCTCGTTACGAGCGCGGCGTTGATTCTGTTCCTCGCGTTCGCGGCTCTCGGTTCGGGCCCCGAGACCGTGATCAAGATCTTCGCCACAGGACTTGGCGCGGGAATCATCCTTGACGCGACGATCGTGCGTGCGCTCATCGTACCCGCGCTCGTATCGCTCTTTGGCCGTTGGAACTGGTGGCTTCCGGCTCCCGTCGCACGTGTCTTGCGCGTTGAGCCGTCTGCCGCGGCCGTCGAACGCGCGTAGAGTCCGGCCGGTGAGTGATCCGGCAGCAGCGTCTGTGCAGCTTCACATCGTCTCCGACGCGACGGGGGAGACTGCCGCGCGGATCGTGATGGCGACCGAGGTGCAGTTCCCCGAAGGGAACTTCCAGGTGATTCGGCATCCGCGGGTCGAGACCGTCGCTGATCTCCGGCTCGTGGTTGAGCGGATGCGAGGCCAGCCAGCGGTTGCGATCTACACGCTCGTCGAGCCGCAGCTCCGTACCGAGATGCGGCGGCTCTGCCGCACCGCCCACATCCATTACTGCGACGTCCTCGCGCAGCCTCTGCGCGCGATCGCGAAGGTCAGCGGCCAAGCAGCCCGAATGACACCGCGCGCCCGGCTGCCGCTCGATGATCGGTATTTTCGCCGGATCTCCGCGATCGAGTTCGCCGTGAAGACCGACGATGGCGTGGGGAGCGCCCTTGGGAAGGCGGATGTCGTGCTTGTTGGCGTGTCGCGTACGTCGAAAACCCCGCTCTCGATGTACCTCGGCTACCTCGGGTTGAAGACCACGAACGTCCCGCTCGTCAACGGCATCGAGCCACCGGCTGAGCTCTTTACGGCCGATCCGAAGAAGATCGTTGGGCTGACGATCGACGCAAATCGCCTCGCCGAAATTCGCTCTGAGCGCATTCAGATGATGGGTGGCAACAGGAGCTACGCCGACCTCAACGCGATCTACGAGGAGCTCGACTTTGCAAACAGGGTTTTCCGTCGACTTCGCTGCCCCGTGATCGACGTCTCGGAGCTGTCGATCGAAGAGATCGCGTTGCGGATCGTGCGGTCGGTTGGTGCCACCACGGTCACGAGCTTTGAGCCTCCAGCCCCCGACCGGGATGACGCGTGAAGCCGAAGACGCGTGTCCCGCTTTGGCGGTGGCTTCTGTGGATGACGGCGCTTGTCGTCGCGTTGGTCGTCTTCTACGGGATCTTCACACCGTTCTGGTTCGCTCTGCGCAGCGCGGCGTGGGTCGCCGAGTATAGGTCCCGCCGCCGTCGGTAGCCCGTGGGTGTCGCCCGAGTGGGCACCTCCCATAGGTCCGAGGTGTGGGATAACCGATGGTGTCGCATACCTCCGAAGCGTTTGGTAACAATGCGGCCGACTTGGCTGGCACGCAGTACGTCTACGACTTCGATGAACCCTCCGGCGGAGGACGTGAGCTCCTCGGCGGGAAAGGGGTGGGCCTCGCCGAGATGACCCTGATGGGTCTTCCCGTGCCGCAGGGCTTCACGATCACAACCGACGCCTGCCGCGCATACATGCGCACCCATGATCTTCCCGATGGCCTCGAAGCCGAGGTCAGCGAGCACATTGAGCGGCTCGAGGCGAAGACGGGCAAGCGCTTTGGTAGCCACGACGATCCGCTGCTCGTGTCGGTTCGCTCCGGCGCCGCGATCTCGATGCCGGGGATGATGGACACGATCCTCAACCTCGGTCTGAACGACGAGGCCGCCGCCGGTCTTGCCGCGCGGACGGGCAATCGGCGGTTTGCCTATGACAGCTACCGGCGCCTCATCCAGATGTTCGGTGAGGTCGTCGATGGCATCGCGCCGCATCGATTTGAGAACACCCTGTCTGATCTCAAGGCGGAACGGGGCGTCACTCTCGATACCGACCTTTCAGCCGACGACCTTGAACTGCTCGTTCAGCAGTTCAAGGCGATCTACCTCGAGGCGAAGGGTGAGGAGTTCCCTGCCGACGCCAAGAAGCAGCTCCTGCGGGCGGTGCGCGCCGTCTTCGACTCGTGGGACACGCCGCGTGCGCAGGTCTACCGGCGCGCCAACGAGATCAGCGACGAGATTGGCACGGCGGTCAACGTCGTGCAGATGGTCTTCGGCAACAAGGGTGACGGCTCGGGCACGGGTGTCGCCTTTACGCGTAACCCGTCGACGGGTGTACGCGAGGTCTACGGCGAGTTTCTTGCCAACGCGCAGGGCGAGGACGTCGTCGCCGGCATCCGCACGCCGCAGCCCGTCGAAGCGATGGCGTCAACGCTGCCAGGCGCCTACGACCAGCTTCTGGAGACGATGCGCCGGCTCGAAGAGCACTACCGTGACATGCAGGACATCGAGTTCACGATCGAGGACGATCACCTCTACCTCCTGCAGACGCGCGCCGCGAAGCGCACCTCCGCTGCTGCGCTGAAGGCCGCCGTCTCGATGGTCGACGAAGGCCTCATTTCGATGGAGGAAGCGGTAAGTCGCATTGACGCTGCGCAGCTCGATCAGCTGCTGCACCCGGGTATCGATCCGAATGCAACGCACGAGGTCGCAGCGAAGGGATTGAACGCGAGCCCGGGCGCTGCGAGCGGCGGCATCGTCTTCGACGCCGACACGGCGGTCGAGAAGGCAAAGAATGGGCCAGTCGTGCTCGTGCGCTTCGAGACGACCCCCGACGACATCCACGGCATGATCGCCGCGGAGGGCATCCTGACCGTCCACGGTGGCATGACCTCACACGCAGCCGTCGTTGCGCGTGGCATGGGCAAGCCCTGCGTTGCAGGCTGCGAAGGGCTGGAGATTCGCCCGGGAGTCGCGATCATCGGTGGAGTTGAACTGCGCGAGGGCGACCGCATCACGATCGACGGCGGCACTGGCCGCGTGTTCCTCGGCGAGATTCCGCTCGTACCGCCGCAGCTGAACGAAGATCTTGAGACCGTCCTTGGTTGGGCCGATGAGCTTCGCCGTCTCAAGGTGCGCGCCAACGCCGACACGCCCGAAGATGCCGCTCGCGCACGCGAGTTCGGGGCACAAGGCATCGGTCTTTGCCGCACCGAGCACATGTTCTTCGGTGAAGAACGGCTCCCGGTTGTCCAGGAGATGATCCTCGCCGAGAACGAGGCGGGCCGCCGCGCGGCGCTCGACCGTCTGCTGCCATTCCAGCAGGCCGATTTCGACGGCATCTTCTCGGCCATGGCCGGGCTGCCCGTGACGATCCGCCTGCTTGATCCGCCGCTCCATGAGTTCCTGCCGCACGAGGCAGAAGCAACCGACGACCGGATGCGTGCGCGGATTCGCTCCTTGAAGGAGCAGAACCCGATGCTCGGAAGTCGCGGCTGCCGCCTCGGGCTGATGTATCCCGAGATCTACGAGATGCAGATCCGCGCAATCGCTCGCGCCGCCGCTGCCGTCAAGAGTCGCCTCGGCGATGCCCCGCTCGTCGAGATCATGCATCCGCTCATCGGCTTCCGCGAGGAGTTCCACCGGCTCAAGGAGCTGACCGAGAAGGTGTGGGCCGAGGAGGCGCCAGGGATCGAGCATCAGGTCGGAACGATGATCGAGCTGCCGCGTGCCTGCGTCCAGGCCGGGTCGATTGCCGAGGAGGCCGAGTTCTTCTCGTTCGGCACGAACGACCTGACCCAGACGACGCTCGGGTTCTCGCGCGACGACGCAGAAGGCAAGTTCCTCACGCGCTACCTCGAAGATGGTGTCCTCGAGCGCAACCCGTTTGAAGTGCTGGACCAGGAAGGCGTCGGCGATCTCATGCGCATCGGTATCGAGCGCGGCCGCGCAACGCGCCCGGGGATGAAAATCGGCATCTGCGGTGAGCACGGTGGCGAGCCACGGTCGGTTCGCTTCTGCCACGGGCTGGGCCTCGACTACGTGTCGTGCTCGCCCTTCCGCGTGCCCGTTGCACGCCTCGCGGCGGCTCAGGCGGCGCTCGAAGAGTCGGGTGCCGCTCGGTATGTCGCAGCCGGCGGCTGACGCGTTGCAACGCCCCTAAGCGTCCCTGGATACCCGAGGTTGAGTCCGGCGCGCTAGATGGCGCTGTAAGCGACGATCACGGCTGCGACGGCAACGATGCCGGCAGACGCGAGCGAGAGCTGCCAGGAGCGGCGGAAGCGCACCAGCGCGACCATCAGGACGATGCCGCCGATCAAGCCACCGACGTGCGCCCCGACTGAGATGAAGCTCGAAAGGGCGAAGGTGAACACGAGGTTCAAGATGATCAGCCCGAGGATCTGGCCGCCCGTGGCGATGTGGCCGCGGCGCTCGAGGACGAACAGACCGCCGAGCACACCGAAGATCGCGCCCGAGGCGCCGAGCGACACGGCGTTCGGCGAGGTAATCAGCGCGCCCGCGCTACCGGCCAGGATCGAGACCAAGTAGAGCAGCAGAAAGCGCCAACGCCCGATCGCCGATTCGAGGAACGAGCCTGCGTAGTAAAGGCTCAACATGTTGATACCAAGGTGGCCGGGCCCGTAGTGCAGGAAGCCCGATGTGAGGAGGCGCCACCAGTCGCCGTGGAGGACACCAACCGGCGAGAGGCCCGTGACGATGAAGCCATGCGGCACAGCGAGGAGCTCGCCGCTCTGGATCGCGCCGTTCGCAACGAGCGCGCCGTGCGTCTCGATCGTGTTCCCGAGGCCCATCAGCGTGCCGCCCGAGATCAGCTCAAGCACGTACACCGCAACGTTGATCGTGATCAGCGCCGTCGTGACAGCGTTGACGCTGCGGCCACCGGTCACAGCGCGCTCAGCGGCAGCAGTGACCTTGTGGATCCCCTGGGGCTTCCCCGAATGCTCAGGGCAGCGCAGGCCGACTGCGGCGGGTGTCATGCACTCGTAACAGATTGGCCGACCGCATTCCGAGCAGGAGAGACCCGTCTCTCGATCGGGGTGGCGGTAGCAAGTGTTCGGGCTGGTGCTCATCGGCGAGTAGCGTATCGGCCGTGCGGGTTCATGTCGCGTTTACACCGGGCGAGTCGGCCACGGCATCGGTTGGCATCGTCGTCGATGTCGTTCGTGCAACCTCGTCGATTGCCCAGGCGCTTGCGGCCGGATACGAGCGCGTTCTCTGCTGCCGCGAGATCGATGAGGCGAACGCGTTGCGTGCCGAACTGCATGGTGAGGCCGTTGTGGGCGGCGAACGAAACGGTGTCGTCGTCGAGGGGTTCGACGTTGGCGCGTCGCCACGGGAGTTCGCCCAGGGGCCGCGCGCGAAGTCACTGATCCTTTCGACCACGAATGGCACCGCGACGATCCTGACAGCGGTCGATCACTGCGAGACGGTGCTCATCGGCTCGTTACTCAACCTGACAGCGCTTGTCGAGACGGCGAAAGAGATGGCGGCTGGGGGAGATATCGCGGTGATCTGCGCGGGGTACAAGGGCGCGTTCGCTTTCGATGACGCCTACTGCGCCGGGAAGATCGTCGAGGCACTCGGCGGCGTGCGAAGCGATGCTGCGATCGCCGCGGCACTCGTCTCACAGGCCTATCCCGACCCGCTTGAGGGGCTCAATGCACGCACGTACGGGCCGCCTGGGCTCGAGGCTGACATCGTCTACTGCGCCCAGACCGATCTGCTGACAACGGTGCCGCGCTTCACACGCATGATCGGCCAGGCAGCCGAGATCACCGCTTAGAGGCCACGTTGATCGGGGCAAGACTGTCCGCCGAGGACTGCTCCTAAACACACCTTGACACGAACGTATGTTCGGTATAGAACATACGTTCCGTGATCGCAGCAATCGTCATCCCCGCATTCGATCTTGAAGCAGCTCTGCGGCTTCGTCCGGGAGTTGCGATGGGGCCGGCGGCACTTGGCCCAGAGCCAGGTAGTGAGCCACTTCTTGGCTCAGTGACACCTGCAGCGGCAGCAAAAGGTGTGCGGCCGGGAATGCGGCTTGGTGAGGCACTCGCACTGATCCCCGAACTCGTTCTCGTCGAACGCGATCCTGCGGCAGTCGAACAGGCATGGGAGGGGGTGCTGCGACGGCTGGAAGATGCCGGAATCGCAGTCGAGCCGATCGAGCCGGGAACGGTGCTCTTCGAGACGGGTGGTGTCGAGCGGCTCTACGGTGGTCTGGAGCCTGCGCTCAAGCGAGCGCTCGCTTCGATCGGGCCTCTCTGGCCCGCGCGTGCAGGCGCGGCAGAGCGGCGGTTCGCTGCGCTTGCAGCAGCAGGTGTGGCGCGCACCGGGCAGGCGTTGATCGTCTCCGATGAGCGGACGCGCGCATTCCTCGCGCCACTGCCACTCACACTGCTGCCGCTTGAACGGACACGGTACGAGGAGCTCGAAGAGCTCGGCGTACGAACCATTGGACAGCTTGCGGGGCTCCCGGGAAGCGCTGTCGCCGAACGGTTGGGGCCGGACGGACGGCGTGCCTGGAGCCTGGCAAGGGGTGAGCACGACGGGAGGGTGACGCCTCGTGCAACCGTCCAGCCGCTCGCCGAAACCCTCGAGTTCCCGGAGGCGGTCGGCAATGAGCTCACCTTGCGGCGGGGTCTCTCGGCTCTGGTGGATCGCCTGCTGGCGCGACCCGAGCGCGAGGGCCGTCCGCCGCGGAAACTTGCGATCTGGGTGCGACTCGCTGGCGGTGGGTCGTGGCGGCGCACGATCACGCTGCGTGAGGCAACAGCCGATCCTGCACGGCTGCGATCGGCGCTTGGGCCAAAGCTCAGCGAGATCAGCGCTCCCGTACTGAAGCTTCGGCTTGAGATCGTCTCACTTGCCGAGCACACAGGCGAGCAGCTTGAGCTCGTACAGGTCGAGGGTGATGTTTTGAAAGGCCGGCTTCGTGAGGGGCTGCGGCAGGTGCGCGCAGCTGTCGGTGCCGGTGGGGTCTCAACCGTTGTGGAGGTGGCGCCATGGTCGCGTATTCCCGAGGCCAGAGCGCTGCTCATTCCGCGCGAGGAGTAGGGCCAGGGGGCGCAGGCGTAGGAGCACTGGGGCGGCCGGTTGCAAACGGCTTCTCACGGCCTCCGCGTCGGCTGAATGCCCCGCGACCTGCTCTTGTCGAAGCGCACGCAAACGGCATTCCGTTCCGCATCAATCGCAGCGGGGTAGCGGTTGTGCGTGAGGAGTGGCGGATCGTCGATCGCTGGTGGACGGAAGAGCCGATCATCCGGCGCTACTTCGATGTCGTGCTCGAGACGGGTGAGAACGCTGTCGTCTATCGCGATGACGAGAACGGCACGTGGTTCACCCAACGTGGGTGAGTCACATGTCGCGCTGAGCGAGAGGGAGGCAGTCAGGAGATGGCGGCTTCAGCCAGGCGAGCCCACTGGGCGGAGTGCTCGGTGGGCACGACAACCCACTGCTTCATCGGACGACCGCCCATCGGGTCGAAGGCGTGGGAGCCGGCGAGCGCCATCGCCTCGGCATGCAGCGCAGGGTCGGTCAGCTTCACGAGCAGCCCGTCATCGGCACGACCGCCAACAGCCTTGCCGTTCACGGTGAAGCACTCCATTCCAAAAAGCCTCTTTGTGCCGACGTGGGCGTACCGATGGATGAGAGCGTCGACGAGGTCGTCGTAGGTCATGGCGAGATCCTACGAGCCTGAGCAGGTGCGATGAGCAGGCGCGCCAGGTATGTCGAACTCCACGCGCACTCGGCGTACTCATTCCTCGACGGTGCTTCGCTACCGGAGGAACTTGCGGCGCGCGCGGTCGAACTCGGCTACGACGCATTGGCGTTGACAGACCATGACGGTGTCTACGGCTCGCTCGAGTTTGCGCATGCCGCAAAGGCTCTAGGGCTACGAGCGATTACGGGCGCTGAGGTGTCGCTTGAAGGAGATGCGCACATCACGCTGCTCTGCGAGACATCCCAGGGGTACGCGAACCTCTGCCGCCTTCTCACCCGTGCCCATGCGGGTACGCGGCGGGAAGGTAAGGAGAGTCGTGAGCCACTACCCCCGGTTGTGACGATCGACGATGTCGTCGCGCTCGCAGAAGGTCTCATCTGCCTGTCGGGCTGCGCGCGTAATGGACTCGCGGTTGTCAATCCCACTGGTGCTGCACGGCTTTCCAGAGCGTTTCCCGGCTCGTTCTACATCGAGATGCAACGGCCCTTTGAACGTGGCGATGCTCGACGCAACCGCGCTCTCATCGACCTTGCAGCAGCGCTTGGTGTCTCCACCGTTGCAACCGGAGATGTTCACGCGCACCATCCCAAGCGGGGACGGCTCCAGGATGCACTGGTTGCGATTCGCCACCGCACATCGCTCGATGGCAGCGAGCGAGAGCGTCGCGGCAACCACGAGTTTGTTCTCGCGAGCCCGGAAGAGATGCTCGATCGGCTACCGCGTGACGCAGCACTCCGCAGCCGTGAGATCGCCGACCGCTGCCAATTCGACCTCACGCAGGAGCTTGGCTATCGCTACCCCGATTTCTCCGACGGGCCCGAGCCTGCCGATGTGCAGTTGCGCACGATCTGTGAGCATGCGTTCGCCGGTCGGTATCCGAACGAGTCTGCACTCCGTCGCCGAGCACGTACTCGGCTCGATGAGGAGCTTGCGCTCATTGAACGACTCGGCCTCTCAGGCTTCTTCCTGCTCCACTGGGAGGTACTCGAGCTCGCCCGGGCCTGTGCCGACGAGGTGCGGGGGCCAGGGAGCCCACGTCTTGTCTTGCCGCCAGGCCGAGGGCGTGGTTCGAGTGTCGGCTCGATCGTCTGCTACCTCACCGGCCTCTCACACGTCGATCCCGTCGAGGCAAACCTGTCGCTGGGGCGGTTCCTGAACGACGAGCTCGTCTCGGGGCCCGACATCGATCTCGACTTTCCGCGCGACATCCGCGAGAAGTTGATCGTGGCGGCGACGAACCGGTGGGGGCGTGATCACGCAGCCCTTGTCGCGACCTTCTCGACCTATCGCAGTCGGGGTGCTATCCGCGATGTCGGTAAAGCGCTCGGTCTGCCGTATGCCGAGCTTGAACGGCTGGCGCGGGTAACCGATGGCTGGGACGCGGCGCGTGTGGGGGAGGAGCTCGACCGGGTGCCTGGCGACCATCATGGGCCCCGGTGGGATGCCTTCCGTGAACTCACTCGTGAGATCTCTGGGCTTCCCCGTCACATCTCACAGCACCCAGGTGGAATGGTGATCTCAACCCGGCCGCTGATCGATCTTGTTCCGGTGCAGCCGGCGGCAATGGCTGGTCGTCAGATCTGCCAGTGGGACAAAGATTCGTGTGCTGACGCCGGTTTTCTGAAGATCGACCTTCTGGGGCTTGGGATGCTTTCTGCGGTTGAGGATGCGGTTGTGCAGATCGCCAGGCTCCACGGTGAGCCGATCGACCTCTCACGTATCCCCCTCGATGACGCTGGCGTCTACGCCGAGATTCAGGCGGCCGACACCGTCGGCGTCTTCCAGATCGAGAGTCGCGCGCAGATGCAGAGCCTGCTGCGTACGCGCCCGGAAAACCTGGACGATCTCACGGTGCAGGTTGCACTTGTTCGACCTGGGCCGATTCAGGGCAAAGCGGTCAACCCGTACATCGAGCGGAGGCAAAAGCTGCGTGACAACCCAGCGTTTGCCTATCCGGTTGAGCACGAGACGTTGCGGGAGGCGTTGCACGACACGTTGGGTGTCGTCGTGTTTCAGGATCAGGTGTTAAGCGTTGCGATGGCGGCGGCACGGTTTAGCGTTGGTGAGGCGGAGGGGCTTCGTCGGGCTATGAGCCGTAAGCGGAGCGAGGCGGCGATCGAGGCGTTCCGTCCACGTTTTGTTGCTGGCTGTGTCGGCAACAACATTGATGAGACGACGGCGCATCTGATTTACGACAAGCTCGTCGGGTTTGCGGGGTTTGGTTTTCCGAAGTCGCATGCGGCTGCTTTTGCATTGCTTGCGTATCAATCGGCGTGGCTGCGCCGCTACTACCCCGCCGAGTTTCTTTGCGCATTGCTGAACGCTCAGCCGATGGGTTTCTATCCTCCTGCCTCGCTCGTGCGTGATGCGCAACGGCGGGGGGTCACCGTGCTACCTCCGCACATCAATCTCAGCGCTGCTGAGTGCACCGTGGAGAGCGGCGCTGTCCGAGTGGGCCTTGGCTATATCCGGTCGGTGGGAACCGATGAGGCGCGACTGCTCGCTTCTGGCCAGCCCTACAGTGACATTGGCGATCTCACTCGCCGTGCGTCGGCCTCGTCGGCGGCGCTCTCAGCGCTTGTTGCAGCGGGGGCCTGTGATGTTTGGGGTGCGCGGCGTGATCTGCTTTGGCGGCTTGGTGTTACGCCGCGTCCCGCTGCTGTGCGAGGTGGTTCGCGCCAGCTTGTCCTGCCGCTTGAGCCAACGGCTGCGTTGCCAGAGTTGCCGGCGCAGAGCGATTGGGAGCGGATGCTTGCGGATTACCGCCATACCTCACTATCGGTGGGGCTCCATCCGCTTCAGCTCCTTCGGCCGCATCTTGGTGAGGCCCGCTCAAGCCTTGAGCTGCGGGAGGTGCAGCACGGCAGCAGGGTTGCTGTTGCGGGTATGGCGGTTGCGCGCCAGCGTCCTACGACTGCGAACGGCATTGTGTTCATGCTCCTTGAGGACGAGTTCGGGCAGATGAATCTGATCATCCCGCCTGATGTCTACGACCGGCACCGCGCTGTCATTCGTGGTGAGCCGCTGCTGCTTGCGCGCGGCCGCTTTGAGCGAGTGGGGCGCAACGAGAACGTTCTGGTCGATGTGGTTGAGACGCTTGGCCCGCTCGCGCGGCGGGTCTCAAGCGAGGCCGAGGTGCATTCGGCGCTGCCCGCCGCGCACCACTTCCACTAGCCGCGGCCGCCGCCCCCAAACGGCACCCCAGCGCCCGCCGCCAACATCCAGCGCCACACCCGGTGTCAGACACCGAATTCTGTCAAGGCTAAACGTCGAACAACTTTGAAACATTTTCGGGGCGTCAACTGATCTGAAAATGGCTTGCGCACGGTTCCGGAGGCGTCTGCAGCGACGGTGCAGCAAGACAACGAACGTTACAAAGATGCTCCAGAAGACACTTGACAAGAAATGGTGTCTGACACCGCGGAAGAGGCATGCCGCGGGCGGCCATGGCGAGCGGGGCTAGGTGTTTTCGATGTCGAGTGCGAACCGGGGAAGGCGTTTGGCCACGGCCCGATTGAACTCGCGCTCGTACTGCTCGTCGATGCCCTCCTCGAGCGTTCGCGCGAAGGTGTCGCGGATGTCAGCGAGGATCTCGACACCCGTCTCGACCGCATCGATGTAATCGCCGTACAGTTCCTCCGCCTCATCACGATCAGCGCGGTTGTACGCATCGAGACGCTCCTGCGCCTCCGAGATCACAAAAGGATAATCCCGCACGAAGAGATCCAGCTGGCGCGAGATCAGATCGCCGAAGCGCGAACGGCGAAACACCCCTAGACAAGCTCCCGATAAAGATCGATATGAGCCGCGGCAGCCGCATCCCACGTGAGCGCGGCACGCGCACGCTCAGCCCCGGCCCGAGCAGCAGCGAGCGCAGCAGAATCACCGAGCAGCTCGTCAACAGCAGCCGTAAGCGCATCAACATCACCCGCCGGCACCACACGACCTGCACCGAACGCACGGATCGGGTCGCCGAGGCCAGCAACGTCATACACCACGGCAGGCACACCAGCGCCGAGCGCCTGCAGCAGCGCCCCCGACTGATCAAGCTCCGGGCGGTACGGAAACAGCGCCAGCGTCGCCTCCGACAGCGCCCGATCAAGCTCGGCCTGCGAGAGATAACCGAGCCGCCACTCCGTCCTCGGCACATCGCGAAGATCATCGAGCGGCATCGCGGGATCACCCGCCACGAGAAGACGCGCGTGCGGCAGCCGCCGCGCAACCTCAACCGAGTCGGCGATCCCCTTGTACGGTCGAATCACCCCAAGCGCCAGCAACGTCGCACCGTCATCCGCACGCCTCGCGGTGCTCGGATAGACAGGATGCGGAATCACCCGCGCATCAACGCCGAGTTCGCCCATCACCTCTCGACCGCGCTCGGTATGGACGACCACACGATCGAATCGTTGAAGCGCCTTCTGCCACAGGCCCCGCTTCCCGGCAGTGCGACGCGGCAGCAGATCGTGCGCCGTGAAGACACTCGGAGCGCGGTAGCGCAGATGCATATCGACCTGCGGAAGCGCGAGCCACTGCACATGCAGTACGTCGGGACGTGCGCCCGCAAGAGAGGCAGCCACGAGCGCATGCTCCGCGACTTTCAATGGCAGACGAAGCGGCGAGCGGCGGAAGAGTCGCGACGAGAGCGGGTAATACCGCTCGAGCCGCCGATAGCCGTCAGCTGCGGGGAGCTCCCCAAAGCGAAAGTGCGATGTCGTCACGGTCACGTCCTCGCCCGCGCGCGCAAGGGCGGCCGCGAGCTCGTGGTCGTACCACGGGGTGAATGCAGGTGGGTCCGTGACGAAGATGCGCATCAGCCGTACAGTAAAGGCGATGCTCGTTCGTACTTGGAACCTCTTCCACGGGAACACCAACCCTCCGGGGCGCAAGGCGCACCTCGAAGAGATGGTGCGGCTCGTCACCGCCGACAAGCCAGCGGTCGTGTTGCTGCAGGAGGTGCCAGCGTGGGCGCTCAATCAGCTCGAGGCTTGGAGCGGCATGAAGGCGCTCACCACCCGCACGATGCGGCCGCGGCTCGGCTTTCTGCCGCTACCCGCCGGCCTTGCCAAGCGCATCACGTCGTTGCACACAGGGCTCCTGCGCTCGGGGGTCGCCGGGCAAGGCAATGCGATCCTGCTCGGCACGGGTTTCACGATCCGATCGATCAAATTCACGACGCTCAACACCAACCCGTTTTGCGAGGAGCAGGGTCGTCGCTTCGGGCTGACGCCGAAGCAAATGCGCTGGTGGGAGAAGGAGCGTCGTGTGCTGCTGAGCACGCACCTCGAGGTCACCGCGACCCGCGAGCGCGTGTTCCTCGCGAACGTTCATCTCACCTCGTACGATCAGGATCTCCGTCTGGCCGACGCCGAGCTTCGTCGCGCCGCGAACTTCATGAACCGCGGATCGGAACTCGACGAGGTGATCATTCTCGGCGGCGACTTCAACATCCCCGGGAGCCAGTCGCAGACGATCAAGGAGCTGATCAACCCGGCCGAACCCGATGAGCTGCCGTACGTCTCTACGGCGTCGTTGATCGACAACATCCTCGTGCGGGGCGCACAGCCCGGAACAGTGCGTGTCTGGCCCGAGGATGCCCGGATGCACAACGGAAAGCTCCTTTCGGATCACACACCGGTCGAGGTCGACGTGCCGCTACCGAGCGAGATCCCACCGCCGCCGCCACCACCCGCGGCTGAACCGGCCTCAGGTGAATCAGGTGCCGCTGATGCGGCTCCGGCGAGCGACACACCGCCGCTCGACCTCGACCCGACGACCTAGGCGTCTGCGCCCGTACGCAGCCCGAGATCGGCTGCGATCGGCTGAAGAGCTGCGATCACGTTCGTGATGTGCTCGTCGAGATCGATCTCGAGCAGCTCGGCGCCCTCGTAGACGTCGTTCCGATCGACGCCAGCTGCAAACGACGGCTGCTTTAGCTTCTTGCGCACGGACTTCGGCTCGAGACCCTCAAGCCCCGTCGGACGAACGAGGCCACACGCGTGAACGAACCCTGAGAGCTCGTCGCAGGCGAAGAGCGCCTTCTGGAGTGGCGTCTCGCGGGGAATGCCGAGGTGGTTTGCGTGCGACAGAACCGCCTGGATCACCTCTTCGGGATAGCCAAGCTGCCGCAGAATCGGCGCGCCGTCCTGGGGATGCTTGTCGAGCGTGGGGTGGATCTCGTAGTCGAAGTCGTGCAGAAGCGCCGCAACCCGCCAGAGCTCCTCGTCGCCACCGAACCGCGCTGCATATGACGCCGTCGAGGCTTCGACCGCGAGCGCATGCCGAAGGAGCGCCTCGCTCTTGGTGTACTCGGTCAGCGTCGACCAGGCCTGTTCGCGGGTCGGTGTCAAGGTGGGCGGTACGATAGCGGCCGTCGTGTCGCAGACCGTCGCCAGGCATACCGTCGCTGAGTCCTTCGTCATCGAAGGGGGTCATCGGCTCAGCGGTCACATTCGGGCCGCTGGAAACAAGAACGGCGCCTTGCCGATCTTGGCCGCGTGCCTTCTCACCGAGGATGCAGTGACGCTGACCAATGTTCCGCGCATTCGCGACGTCGAGACGATGGTCGAGCTCTTGCAGCAGCTCGGAGCGGAAGCTGAATGGACGGGGCCGAACGACGTTCGCGTTCACGCACGTGAGATCGCCACGCCCGAGATCGATGCGGCGCTTGCGAATCGCATCCGTGCGTCGTTCCTGCTCGCTGGCCCGCTGCTCGCGCGCGTCGGTCGCGCCAGCGTTCCTCCGCCCGGCGGCGATGTCATCGGCCGTCGACGCCTCGATCCGCATCTGCACGCGTTTGAGAAGTTCGGAGCGACCGTCGAGATCGGTGATCGCTACGAGATGCGAGCTGAGAAGCTGCAGGGTGTTGAGATCTTCCTCGACGAGGCGTCGGTTATGGCGACCGAGAACGCTGTCATGGCAGCGTCGCTGATCCCTGGTGAGACGGTGATTCGCAACGCCGCGTGTGAGCCCCACGTGCAGGATCTGTGTCGCTTCCTCGTTTCGCTCGGTGCACGTATCGAGGGGATCGGCTCGAACGTCTTGCACATCGCGGGCGTTCATCGGTTGGGCGGTGGCTCGCACCGCATCGCCCCCGAGCACATCGAGGTCGCGAGCTTCATCGGGCTTGCCGCGGTCACGGGATCGGACGTGACGATCGATGATGCCGCGCCGGATGACCTGATTTCGATCCTCCCGGCGTTCGAGCGTCTCGGCGTGCGTGTCGAGATCAACGGCACGTCGGTGCGCGTGCCCGCCGGTCAGGAGCTTGTGATCCAGAACGACATCGGTGGGCAGATCCCGAAGATCGAGGACGGGCCTTGGCCTGCCTTCCCTGCCGACCTGACGTCGATCGCTCTCGCCGTGGCCACGCAGGCGGTGGGGACGATCCTGATCTTCGAGAAGATGTTCGAGAACCGGCTGTTCTTTGTCGACAAGCTCGTCTCGATGGGCGCGAGGATCATCTTGTGCGACCCGCACCGCGCGATCGTTGCAGGACCCGCGAAGCTGTACGCACAGCGGATGTCGAGCCCCGATATTCGGGCCGGCATGGCGCTCGTGATTGCGGCGCTCTGTGCCGAGGGAACCTCCGTGATCGGCAACGTCGGGGAGATCGACCGCGGCTATGAGCGGATTGACGAGCGCCTCCGCGCGCTCGGCGCTGTGATCGAGCGTCAGTAAGACGCCGAATTGCGGCGGGCTGTGAGGCTGACGCGCTTCGCCGGCGTCGATGACCAGTTACGAAGGTTGACTGTCGCCTTGACTGCCGCCTGATTCTTCGGCGTCACGGCGGGGGAGACGGCGTATACCGGCGGAGTTTGACCGAGGGCTTTCGCCACCGCCGCGGCCGCATCGACGACGCCGAAGCCGGACGCTTGCGACCAGATGCCGCCGCCCGAAGCCGTGCTTTCGATGACCTGCACGACCTGTTGAGCAGTGAGTGCAGGGTTTGCGCCCCAGACGAGTGCCGCGATCCCCGAGATGACGGGTGTCGCATACGAGGTGCCTGTCCCGTAGGCATAGGTGCCCGCGAGTGAGCCGGCGATTGTTGCGCGCGGGAATTGCGTTGTCGGAGCCGTTCCGGGGATGTCGCCAAGAAGTCGGACGCCAGGGGCTAGAACGGAGACATACGACGCAGCGGTCGAAAATGAGGCGCGCGCGCCCGCCGTGTTCGACGCGCCAACCGCGAGCCCGGTTGGGCCGAGCAATGCCGCTGGGTAGACGGGAGCGTTTCCGGCTGCCCCGGTGTTACCGGCTGCTGCTACGAGGATCACTCCGTGGTCGGCGGCATACGCGACGGCATCGCGCTCGGCTTGCGACGTTTCAGAGCCACCGAGGCTGAGGTTGACCACCTTGGCCCCTTGATCGACTGCCCAGACAATCGCAGCAGCTTCGTCGATGTCGGTGAACGCATTCGCACCGCGGTTGGACTGCAGGATCATGAGCTTCACATCGCCACCGAAGCCTGCGATGCCCTCGTTGTTTGTGACGGAGCCCCCCGCAATCGATGCGACGAACGTGCCATGTCCAGTCGTGTCCGGCAGTGTCGTCTCTGAGACGACGCTGTGGGTGACCGGAGACTTTGCTGCGATGTCGGGGGCAGAGAGATCGACGCCCGTGTCGACGACTGCCAGCGTGACGCCGGCGGCCGCGCGGAGCACTGCCGGGGGCACAAGGTCTGAGCGCGTCGCGTGGTAGGCCCACTCCGGTGCGACGCCACTCGGCGATGTCGTGAGCGCCGGGTCGCTCATGCGAACGCGACCAACCGGAACACCCAAGACCGTGAGCCGGACGTGTGGATGCCCAACAAGTGACCCACGATCGACGACCGCGATGTGGAGCGGGGGGATCGTCGAAATGACGCGAAGGCCAGCGAGGTCAGAAGGCGTCGCGTAGCCGACCGTCACCGGCCTTGCCGCGCCTGTCGGGATCCCCGCCGACAGAGCAACGATCAGCCCCACGCCGATCGACCACCGTCTTCTCATCTCCCACCTCTGACCGTACGCCCGAAACCGAGCGGCTTTCAAGAGGTATCGGCAGATTTGAGCCGCACTTTCGGAAGATTTTCCTCCGAACACTCGGCGACCGAGCACGGGAGTACCCTCACCTCATGACCGGCGCACACGCAGCAGTACGGATCGACACGTTTGGGGGCGACGCGGACGTCACCACCGGCCTGCCGGTGCTCGATCATCTCGTGGCGCTGTTTGCTCGCGCAGGACGGCTGCACGTGACACTCGACGTTGCGACTGGCGCGACTGCCGATGGGGCAGCAGCAGGTGCGCGCGCGCTGGGTGAGGCGCTTGCCGCGCCGTTGCGTGCACCGGATGCGAGCGGTGCGGGGTGGGCTGTGTTGCCTGCTGACGAAGCGCTCGCCACTGCGT
>OMIZ01000157.1 GCA_900299235.1 Actinomycetota bacterium | reverse complement strand
CGCTGCTCGATGTCGGCTGCGGCTCGGGGGTGCTGGCGATCGCCGCGCTGAAGATCGGCTTCGGCCCCGCAAGCGCATTCGACTTTGCCGAGGCCTCGGTGGAAGCGGCAGCCGAGAACGCCGAACGTAACGGTGTCGAATTGCACGCCTGGCTTGGCGACGCGCTCCGCGACGATCTTCCCGCCGCTGACATCGCCGTCGCAAATGTCAGCCTCCCAACGGTCGAAGCGGTGTTGCCGCGTCTGAGCGTCGATCGAGTCGTTACGAGCGGCTACCTCGTGTCCGAACAGCCTGTCGCTCCTGGCTACCGTCACGAAGCCCGGCGGGAGCTCGACGGATGGGCTGCCGACCTGTTCGTCAAGGCCACGCTCTAGCATCAGGGTTCGTGCCCGGTTCGCCCCGCAGCGTCGGGACGGTTGTGTCAGGGGGAGATAGGTGAGCGCCGGTTATGCCGAGCTTGTCCGCCTTCCGTCGGCCAGGCGTCTGATCTACGCCCTTTCATCGGCGACGATCTCCTATGGGATGGTGCAGCTCACGCTGCTCCTCGTTGTGCAGAAAGCGACCGGCTCGTACCCGATTGGCGGTGTCGCGGTGGGTGCATTCGCGGTGTGTGCGGGAGTGTCCGCTCCGCCGCGCGGTCGCCTCGTCGATCGAAAGGGCGCGCACCCGTGGCTGCCCGCGATGTCGATCGCGTACACGGTCGCACTCGTCTCCCTCGACATCACCGCATCGCTCACCTCGCAGCCATGGCCGCTCGTCGTGCTCTGCGGAGCGGTGGGTGCCGTGATGCCGCCGCTCTTTGCGTCGGCACGCTCGGTGTGGCCGCAGGCTGTTCCTGCCGAACTCGTCCGACGTGGGTACGCGGTCACGTCGCTGCTCGGCGACATCGGCTGGGTCGCTGGCCCTGCAATCGCGAGCGCGCTCTTCCTGGGGCCGTGGTGGATTGCGCCGCTCGTCGCCGCGGCAACCTGCCTGATCGCAGCGACACTCTCGACACCGCAGCGCGACCCAACCCGTGCAGCAATGCGGCCGGAACCGATGCCGCGGCTCCGCGAAAGTCGCGGGCTGCTGGCGCTCCTCCTGGTGGGAGTTGCCTTCGGGGCTGGGACGGGCATCGTGCAGGTCGCCACCCCGACGATCGCCGGCCACGGCGGGCACGGCTCACTCGGTGGGCCGCTGCTTGCGCTTTTTGCGCTTGGGAGCGTGACGGGAGCGCTGTGGTTTGGCTCGCGCGACTCGGAAGGCTCGTCGTTCTCGCGTTTCCTACGCACCTCGGTGATCCTCGGCTTTCTGATCGTCCCGGTGTGCGTGACATCGTCGCTGCCAGTGCTCGCCGTCACGTTGTTTGTCGCCGGGATCGCGTTCGGGCCCGCAACCGTCTCGATCTTCGAGGCACTCGATCACCTTGCACCGCGCGCGGGCACCGAGGCGCTGACCTGGATGACGACGGCAGAAGGCTGTGGTGCTGCTGGCGGTGCGTCACTCGCGGGCTATCTCGTGGTGCACGTTGGCGGCTGGAGCGCCTTCACGGTTGCATCGGTGCTCTTCGTCATTCCGGCGGGTGGGGCGATCGTCGCCCATGCGACCACGCTGCGCCGACGCGCCGCGATACAGAACTGAACCAGCGTTGTTGCAGTTCTGAGCGTCGTGTGCGGTTAGCGTTCCCGTAGGGGGCCTCACCGCCCCCTTGGGGCATGTGGGCGTGTGGGCATGCGGGCGTGTGGGCATGCGGGGCACGTGGGCAGGTGACCGCGCGTGTCGGCGTCGGCCGGGTCGAGGCGGCTCTCGCCAGGGAAGTACGATCAGCGCTGAGATGGCGCGGTTCACCATCGACTTCCTGGGCTGCAAGGTCTCGCACGTCGACGCACGCGAGATCCGGGAACGCCTGCTCGCCGACGGGCACGCCGAGGCCTCCGCGCGAGAGGACGCCGACGTTGCAGTGATCAACGCCTGCTGCGTGACGAACGAGGCGGTTGCGAAGAGCCGGAAGGCGGCTGCGCGCGCCGCGCGCACCCACCGTCGCGTGTTCGTTACCGGTTGTGGCGCGAATCTCGCGGGAGACGCGTTCGCGAGCCTTCCAGAAAACGTCACGGTCGTCGCGCGACGCTCCGAAGAGACTCCCGATGCGGTGGCGGCCGATCTCGGTGCGCTCGGCTGCATCGGTGCCGACGCCCACATCGGACGTGTACGCGCCTTTCTGAAGATCCAGGACGGCTGCTCGTTCCAGTGCTCTTACTGTGTCGTTCCCCTTGTGCGCGGCGAATCGCGCAGCCGTGGCGTGGGCGCGATCTTCGCCGAGGCAGAGCGCCGTGTCGCGCAGGGCCACCGCGAACTTGTTCTGACCGGCATCAATCTCGGCTGCTTCAAGTCCGACGGCTACGACCTTGCCCGGCTCGTGCGTGAGCTCGCTGCGCTGCCCGACCTCGCGCGCGTCCGTCTCAGCTCAATCGAGATCAACCACGTAAACGACGCGCTCCTTGCCGCGATGAACGAGACGCCGAAGGTCGCGCGCCATCTGCACGTGCCGCTCCAGTCGGGCGACGATCGCGTGCTCCAGGCGATGCGTCGTCACTACGACATCACGACCTATGAGCGGCGCCTCGCCGGCCTCGATGGTGCCTTCAACCTCACAACCGATGTGATCGTCGGCTTCCCGACTGAAGATGAGTCAGCGTTCGAGAACACGCTTGGCACGGTTGAACGGCTCGGCTTCACGCGCGTCCACGTCTTCCCGTACTCGCCAAGACCCGGCACGAGCACCGCGGGTGACGACCCCGTGCCGGCCGAGGTAAAACGCGCGCGGGGTGCCCGTCTGCGCTCGCTCTCGTTCGATCTCGAGCGCCAGAGGTGGGCGGCGAAGCTCGGCTCACACGACATGGTGCTGGTCGACAGGCCCGGTCGCGGGTACGGTGACGATTACACGCCGTTCCTCGTCGATGCGCCCATCGGCGAACTCGTCCGAGTCCGCGCCGTAGACGTCACACAGGAGGGGATCCTTGCCAGAGCAACTTGATGGGTGTCTCTTCTGCACGCTTGCCCGAGAAGGCGATCACGTCGCAAAGGGCGGGGGCTTCGTGGCGATCCGCGACATCAACCCCGTTGCTGACGTACACCTCCTCGTCCTTCCGGAGCGACATGTCGATACCTTCCGCGATGTGAGCGCGTTCTCCGCAGAGGAATCTGGTCGCATGCTGGCCTTCATCGCCGACACCGCGCGCGAAGCCGGGTTGGAGGATTACCGCGTGATCGTGAACGCCGGCGCGGGGGCAGGACAGACGGTATTCCACCTGCATTGGCACATCCTCGGTTGGACGAGCGGCGCCGCGCCAGGCATGGTTGGCTTCCGATGACGCTCATCGTCCGCATCGAAGCCGAGGTGAAGGCCGCCATGTTGAGTCACGACGGTGATCGTCGCGACGCGCTTCGCCTGATCCTGAACAGCCTTAAGAACGCCGAAAAGGATCTGCAGCGTCCGCTCTCGGGAGACGAGGAGCTTCAGGTGCTCCAGCGCGAGCGCAAGAAGCGCATCGAAGCCGCGGAGGCATTCGCGTCGGGTGGCCGCCCCGAGCAGGCAGAGCAGGAGGAGTACGAACTCGAGATCCTTGAAGAGTTCATGCCTGAGCCGCTCGCAGAGGAAGATCTCGAGCGGATCGTCGACGACGCGATCGCCGAAACCGGTGCGACAAACATCTGCGACATGGGTCGCGTGATGGCCGACGTGATGCCGCAGATTGCCGGGCGGGCCGACGGATCGGCCGTCAGCCAGCTCGTCCGCGAAAAGCTCGCCTGAGCGGCGCTGCGGTACCGCCGGGCCGCCTGCCTACACTGCAGCAGTGCAGCAAGTTGTCGACGTGTCGAACGCTGTTGCCGCGGAGCTCGCGGGAATCGACCACGGCGTCCTCGACTCGCTTCGAGCCCGGCTCGACTGCACGATTCGGTTGCGTGGCAACCAGTTGACTCTCGAGGGTGACGACGCTCGTGTCGCCGAGGCAAAAGACGTGATCGACGAGCTCGTCGACCTCGTCGAAGGTGGCCATCAGATCGGTGCACACACCGTCGATGCCGTGCTTGGCGCCATCGACGCCGACCAGCCCGTGCGCGACGTCTTTGACGACGTCGTCTGGCGCCACCGTGGCAAGAAGATCGCGCCGAAGACCGTCACGCAGAAGGCCTACGTCGACGCGATCCGGCGTGGGACGATCACGTTCGGTATCGGCCCAGCAGGAACGGGAAAGACCTACCTCGCAATGGCTCTTGCGGTTGCGGCGCTACACGAGCGCCAAGTCGCGCGCATCATCCTCACGCGCCCTGCCGTTGAGGCGGGCGAGCGCCTCGGCTTTCTGCCGGGCGACATGCTTGCGAAGGTTGATCCGTACTTGCGCCCGCTGTTCGACGCGCTCTTCGACATGCTCGACACCGATCGTGCGCAGACCTACATGGAGCGCGGCACGATCGAAGTAGCACCGCTCGCTTTCATGCGCGGACGCACTCTCAACGACAGTTTCATCATCCTCGACGAGGCGCAGAACACCTCGCCCGAGCAGATGCAGATGTTCCTCACGCGGCTTGGATTCGGCTCGCGCGTCGTCATCACCGGTGATATCACCCAGATCGACCTTCCCCGCGACCAGGCGTCGGGTCTGATTCAGGTGCGCGACATCCTCGGCGACATCGAGGGGATCTCGTTCGTCGAGTTCGGCAACCAAGACGTCGTTCGACACAAGCTCGTCCAGCGCATCGTCGAGGCGTACAAGCATCACGCCGAGGAGACCGGACTCGAGCGGAAGCGGTAGCCCCGATGCTGTCGGTCGAGGTGGAGAATCGAAGCGGGGTGGAGGTCGACGAGGCGGGTGCCGTCGAGCTCGCGTGCCGGGTGCTCCGCGCGGAGGGGATCGAGGCAGGCGAGCTTGGCATCTCATTTGTCGGTCCCGATGAGATCCGCACGCTGAAGAACGAGCATCTCGGCATCGATGAGGCAACCGACGTGCTGTCGTTTCCGATCGACGGGAATGACGACCTTCCTGACGGGATGCCGCGCGCGCTCGGCGACGTCGTGATCTGCCCGCAGGTTGTGGGTGAGGAATGGCGCTGGCCGCTCACCCACGGACTGCTACACCTGCTCGGCTACGACCACGGCGAGGAGATGGAAGCGCGCGAACAGGCTCACCTCGCATGAGTTCGCGGCGGGCCCCGAACGTGCTCGACTCGTTCAACTTCGCCTTCGAGGGAATCGTTCACGCGCTGCGCACCCAGCGCAACATGCGCATTCACTTCGCGGTCGCCTCGTCGGTCATCATCCTCGCGCTGATCGTCAGCGTTTCGCGGATCGAGCTGATCGCACTCTTGATCTCGATCTCGTTTGTGCTCGTCGCCGAGATGCTCAACACGGCAATCGAGGGCGCTGTCGATGTGGCCACCACGGCGTTCGACCCGATGGCGAAGCTCGCGAAGGACGTTGCGGCCGGTGCGGTACTCATCGCGACGATCAACGCGCTCGCCGTTGGCTACCTCGTCTTTGCCGACAAGGTGGCGAACCGCTCCGCCAACCTGTTCGACCGCGTTCGCGATGCCCCCTCCGAACTGACGCTCGTCGTCCTCGTCGTCGTTGTTGTCGCGGTGATTGCGACGAAGGCCTGGACAGGTCGTGGTACGCCGCTGAAGGGCGGGCTTCCCTCAGGACACGCGGCGATCGCCTTCGCGGGCTGGATCGCCCTGACCTACGCCACGGGAGCCGACCACCGCTTTCTCGTCTCGTCGATCGCGTTGATCCTCGCGCTGCTCGTTGCGCAGACCCGCGTCGAATCGGGTGTCCACTCGGCGCTTGAGGTGCTCTACGGCGCTCTGCTTGGCACGCTGATTGCGCTCGTGCTTTTCCAGTTCTCGGCATAACGGAACCCGGCACGGCGCTGTACGTCACACTGTCTCACGAGATGCGAATGAGCCGAACGAGAATCCGCGCGTGAGTGCCGACCTTGTTGAGAAGGCCGATGCGACGGCCGCGAACGCGTACGCCCCGTACTCGAAGTACCTCGTCGGTGCCGTTGTTCGCACCCGCGACGGCCGTGAGTTCTCGGGAGTGAACGTTGAGAACGCCGCCTACCCGCTTGGTGTCTGCGCCGAGAAGAGCGCGATCGTTTCGGCTGTCTCGGCTGGCTACAAACCCGGTGACTTTGCCGCGATCGGGATCAACGCTTCGCCCTGCGGCGGCTGTCGCCAGTGGCTTGCTGAGTTTCGAATCGGCGAGATCAGCTACCGCACGGGCGACGGCTCGATCCGCACCGTGACTCCGGACGATCTGCTGCCGGACACCTGGTCGTTCCCCGAATGAAGTCGGGTTTCGTTGCGGTCGCCGGACGGCCAAACGTTGGCAAGTCGACACTCCTGAACGCACTCGTGGGCGAGAAGGTCGCGATTGTCTCGCCGGTGCCACACACAACCCGTCACCGCATTCGTGGAGTCGTTACCGAGGGTGATGCGCAGCTCGTGCTCGTCGACCTTCCTGGTTGGCAGCGCCCGGTCGACATGCTCACCGAGCGGATGCAGGAGCGTGTCGACGAAACCATGGCCGATGATCTCGACGCGGTGCTCATGGTGGTGAATGCGCGTGAGCGGATCGGCGCGGGCGACCGCTACGTCGCTCAGAAGGTCTTCTCGCTCGGGATCCCCGTGATCATCGTCGTCAACAAGGTCGATCGTCTCAAGCCGGCGCACACGATCACGCAGATGAAGGCGGCGGCGACGTTCGGCAAATTCCACGCGCTCCATCCGGTGAGTGCGAAGACGGGTGACGGCATCGATGAGCTGAAGAAGGATCTGATCTCGATCCTGCCGGAAGGGCCGCACTTCTTCCCGGCTGGTGAGGTCACCGACATGCCGCTCGAAGCACGCATCGCCGAGCTTGTCCGCGAAGGGGCTCTCCAGAAACTGAAGGAAGAGGTACCGCACGCGGTCACTGCGGAAGTCGTCGAGATCGATGAGGCGCACGTCCACGTACGCATCTACACCGAGACCGAAAGTCAGAAGCAGATTCTCGTCGGCAAGGGTGGCGTGATGGTGCGCGAGATCGGTCGCTGGGCTCGGCCGGGTGTCGAGAAACTGATGGGCCGGAAGGTCTACTTGCAGCTGCAGGTCAAGGCGTCGCCGAAGTGGCGGCGCAACGAGACCATGCTCGAGCGGCTCGGGCTCTAGCCTCCGTTGCATTCTGCGTCGTGATTTCGTAGATTCGCCCTATGGGTGGCGGCTCCCGGGGGATCCGTATTGGACGATTGCTGATCGCTGCGGCGGCGTGTGTTGCTGTCCTCGTTGGCGCGACACCAAGCTCGGCGGTGCGATGGGTGGGAAGCGGGAACGGCGGCGTGACCGATCTTGGGCCTGTTCCTCCCGACTGCGGTGCCGTGCACAAGGATTTCACCGACTCGTCGTGCACCGTCGCGACGCGCCTTGGCGTGTTCACCGTCTCGCCGAGCATCGTGCGTGCGGGGGAACAGCTCACCGGCTCATGGGCTGTCACCTCCGGCCGCGGCGCCGACGGCAAGGAGCCATGCCCGATTGACTGGAACGAGTTCCTCGCGATTGGCGAGACGAACGCGTTTGGTCATGGCACGTACGCAAATCTCAAGCACAGCCGGTGCGGGAGCATGGATCACACGTGCACGATCACGATCCCGAAGGATGCGTTCACGACCCGCTACCAAACCGTCACCGCTGGAATCACCAACGACCAGGGCGAGGGGATCAGCCGCAGCTACTTCGCGGTGATCGGCGCGGGCGACATCGTGCTCTCAGGCCATGTCACAAACGACGACAAGCCCGTCAAGCGCGCGCCGATCGAGATCACGGGTGGCAAGGAAGGCCTGATCAAGCGGCAGACCGACCTCACGGGTGCCTACAACGCGATCCTCCCGAAGGGCAACTACGTCGTCGAGGCGGGGTACGACCAGATCGTCCCGATCGAGAGGGCCGGCTGCAAAAAGGTCGGTCACACCTGCCACGTAAATCTCGACCGCGACCGCCAAGCCGACTTTGAAGTGGGCGGGCCAAACCTTGTGTTCAAGGCCGAGCTTGGGGCGATGGTGCACTCGACCAAGTACCACCAGCTTGCGCGTGCGGGAGCGCCGATCGTGATTCACGTGACGATCCAGAATCGTGGCCACGATCGCGTGTTGATCGACCCGTACTACGCAACGCTCAGTGGCAACGCCGCCGACGGTCACATTCAGCCGGCAGGCGAGCCGGTCAACGTCCTCACCCCGCAGCGTGGCGTCGGCGATCTCCGACCCTCGCCGTACCTCGTGATCAAGCCGAAGGCGACGCGGGAGTTCAGCGTGGTCATTCGCACGACTGCGAGCGACGCCTTTGCACCACCGGGCAAATCGGCGGCAGGCGGGTCGCACGCGGTTGTCACGCTTCCCGCCCCGAAAGCATTCACACTTGACGACAAGAACAAGCCCACCGCTCTCGATGCGAGCAAGGACATCGAGATGCAGTCAGGCAACGCACCCTGTGCGGGCGAGACGGCAGGAGTCCAGTGCACGTTCGGGATCGACGACAGCGCACCCGAGGCACCCCCGTACAGCACCGGGTGGGCGTTCTACTACGCCACCAAGGGCCTCGTGGCGGGTCTCTGGAAGGCCACGTGGGGCGTGGTTCGTGGCGTGCTCTGGGATCTCCCACGCCTCGCGGCCCGCGCGCTCCTCTGGGAGCTACCGAAGGCAGTGATCACAGGGCCGCTGCACTTCATCAACTACGAGGTTGAGCTGTGGAACTCCGTGAAGGACAACCCGGATCTCGCCGCGATGTTCTGGGACCCGTTAAACAACCTCGTGCTCGCAACGGCCAAGGAGACGCCATGGCTCGAGAGCACGGTGAAAGAGGGGTACAAGCAGCTTGACGCGGCAGTCGCCGAGCACTTCTCCAAGATGGAGAAGGAGTGGTACGCGGGCGACTGGATGAACGCGCAGGAAGAGTTCTACTCCGACACCGGCGAGATCGCAGGAAACATCGGGCTGCTGCTTGCACCAGGCGTGCTCGCACGGCTTCCTCAGGTGCAAGAGGCGTGGCAGGCCTCGCGCGCGGCGGCCTTTGCGAAGGCAGGCCAGGCGGTCGACGCGCTTGAGGCGTCGAGCACGACAGCTCGGGAGGCGATCGCAGCACTCCGTGCCGTCGGTCGCGCAGGTGCCGTTGGTGCCGAGGCCACAAATGCTGTCCTCCAGGAGGCCTACGGCGTGCCGACGAAGGTCTCTGAGTACCTCAGGCGATTCTGTGAGGGCAACGACGTTCTGATCACGCTCAAGTCGCGCGGGCAGACGGCCCTCAAGTGGCTCGGTCCCGACGGCCTTGGCGCTCGACTGAAGCCTGCCTGGCTGAAGATGAAGACGGTGAAAGAGGCCGACCTCTTCCTCGGCTACAAGGAGAGCGATCTGGGACGGCTCGTGCTGCGACGGCCGAAGTTCAAGACGCAAGCGGATCTCCTGAAGGCACTCGAGCAGGACGCCCCCAACCTCACTGCATCCGAGAAGCAGGCCGTGATTGACCGGTGGCAGCTCCGAACGGAAGAGTGGAACAGCAAGCAGACGAAGGAGATGTTCACCTGGGATCACCAGGGCTACGTCGAGGGCGAGTGGCCGTGGAGCGAGAACCTGATGGATCCGTTCGCGAAGGGCCAGGAGGTCACCAAGGAAGGCTTCCGGCTCGTCCCTGACGGTCCGGACTCATGGGTCGTCGAGGTGCGGAACGGGAGCCAGTGGCAGTCGGTTGTGGGTGACATCGACGTGATGTCGATCACCAAGGCAGACGGAACGCCGTTGACCGATGAAGCGCACCTTCGGATCCTCGAGATTCTCAAGGACAGCCCGCTTGAGCTGCAGCACCCCGAGTCGGGATCGTGGTGGAACGGAACGATTCCAACCGGCGCGCGCGAGGGGTACCTCCGCAACGGCGGCCAGTGCTGCTTCGCGCAGTTTGCCCCTGACGGAATCGTTCGCGAGGTGCAGTACAACCCTCGCTTCAGCGATTTCACGAACCCCGAGAACTACTACATCTGGTACGACGGCGGCTACTACACGTCGATCAAGTAGTGCTGCCGCTCGGCGCTAGCCAGCCCCACCGATCTTGTAGCCCGCCTTGATGATCGCGCCCGACGCGTCGGAGATGTCCTTGATTCCCGGCAGCGTTGTGATCGAAAGAATCGCCGAGATGTCGCCGTTCTTGATCTTCGTTTTGATCGTGTCGAGGCCGTCGGCGAGCTCACGAACACCCTTCACGAGCTTCGCCTGCTGATCCTTGATGTCAGACGGTGGCGTCATCGCCTCCATCTTGTCGGCGGCGGCGCGCAGTTCGGTCTGTGCCGTTCCGAGGGCAGCCTCGATCTTCGCAGTCGAGTTTCCCGCACTTCCGATCTTGTTGATCGACGAGCTCAACTCCGTCCCGAGCTTCTCCATCTGCGAGACGTAATCGGCCTCCGCGAGAGGCTTCGGTGACGACGAGCCGCCGCAGCCGACGAGCGCGACAACCGCGATTGAGACGAGTACAAGTGTCAGCGCGCGCTTCATGGGCCTGCCTTCGCTAGGGGAACTGATCGCCAGAGCGTAACGCGGCGCGGACGTTGCGAGAAGGGGGTGGTGGCTACACTCGCGGCATGGCCCAGGCGCCCGTCCTGCCCGGCGGTTTCGAACTGCCACTCAAGCAGCGCCTTCCGCGGATCGGCGCTATCGACCAGGTCGGGGTTGAACAGCGCGCGGCTGAACTCGCCAAGCGAAGCATCAAGAAACAGGCGAAGGTGTGGGCGCTTGAGCTTGCCCTGCGCTGCTGTGACCTGACAACGCTCGAGGGGCAGGACACGCCAGGCAAGGTGGCGGCGCTCTGCTCGAAGGCGATTCGCCCCGATCCAACCGATCCGGCCATTCCGTCGGTGGCTGCGATCTGCGTCTACCCGAACTTCGTCGGCGTCGCGAAAGAGCGCCTCGCTGGCTCCGGGGTGAAGGTTGCGTCGGTCGCGACCGCGTTCCCTTCGGGGCAGAGTGCGCTCGAGGTGAAGCTGCGCGATGTCGAGGCTGCGGTCGCGCTCGGCGCCGACGAGATCGACATGGTGATCGATCGCGGCGCGTTTCTCGCCGGCCGGTACTCGCAGGTGTTCGACGAGATCGTGAAGGTGAAAGAGGCCTGTGGCGACGCACACCTGAAGGTGATCCTCGAAGTGGCAGAGCTTGGCACCTACGACAACGTGCGTCGCGCCTCGCTCCTCGCGATCGCCGCGGGTGGCGACTTCATTAAGACCTCAACCGGCAAGCTGCCCGGTGCCGCGACGCTCCCCGTGCATCTCGTGATGATCGAGGTGATCCGTGATGTGTACGAAGAGACCGGCAAGCGCATCGGCATGAAGCCCGCCGGCGGTATCCGCACCGCGAAGAACGCGATCCAGTACCTCGTGCAGGTGCATGAAACGCTCGGGCCGGATTGGCTCACACCCGACCTCTACCGCCTCGGCGCCTCGTCGCTCGTGAATGATCTGCTCATGCAGCTGCGGAAAGAGAAGACCGGCGCCTACCAATCCAAGGACTACTTCACCAATGACTGACGCGCCTGAACGTCGACAGGCTTCAGTCGGCGAAGCCGACCTACGCCTGCGGACTAGCACCGCTCGCGGCGCGTCAGGGGCTCAGAGAGGTGCCGCATGAGTGACGTGGAGAAGCGGAGCACCCCGGTGCCAGCCGATTGGACGTACGCACCCGCGCCCGAGTCGCGCGACGTCGTGAAAATCCGCGAGAGCTACGACCTGTTCATCGGCGGTGAGTGGGTCGCCCCACGGTCGGGCGAGCGGTTTGCGACCACCTCACCGGCGACGGAGGAACACCTTGCCGACGTCGCCCAGGCCGGGCCGGAGGATGTCGCCGATGCGGTTTCGGCCGCGCGGCAGGCGTTCGGGCCATGGGCAGCGCTCCCCGGCAGTGAGCGCGCCAAGTACCTCTTCCGCATCGCCCGGATCCTCCAGGAGCGAGCACGCGAGTTTGCCGTGCTTGAGTCGATCGACGGCGGCAAGCCGATCAAGGAGTCACGAGACGTCGACATTCCGCTCGCGGCCGCGCACTTCTTCTACTACGCCGGCTGGGCCGACAAGCTCGAGTACGCGTTCCCGAACCGGACGCCACGTCCGCTCGGCGTGGCCGGCCAGATCATCCCGTGGAACTTCCCGATGCTGATGCTCGCCTGGAAGATCGCGCCAGCGCTCGCGACCGGCAACACGGTGGTGCTGAAGCCGGCCGAGACGACGCCGCTGACGGCGCTGTTCTTCTGCGACGTGGTGCGCCAGGCTGAGCTGCCGCCTGGAGTCGTCAACATCGTCACCGGCGACGGGCGCACCGGTGCTGCGATCGTCGAGGGCGAGGTCGACAAGATCGCCTTCACGGGGTCGACCGATGTCGGCAAAGCAATCCAGCGTCGGCTTGCCGGCACAGGAAAGCGGCTGACGCTCGAGCTTGGCGGTAAGGCCGCGAACATCATCTTCGACGACGCCGCGCTCGACCAGGCGGTCGAGGGCATCGTCAACGGCATCTACTTCAACCAGGGCCATGTCTGTTGCGCCGGATCACGACTGTTTGTGCAGGAGTCGATCTACGAGCGGACGATCGACAAGCTCAAGAAGCGCATGGCGACCCTGCGCGTTGGCGACCCCCTCGACAAGAACACCGACGTTGGCGCGATCAATTCGCGGATGCAGCTCGAGAAGATCACCGAACTCGTCCAGTCGGGCCGAGATGAGGGTGCCGAGATCTACCAGCCTCCATGTGTGCTGCCCGAGAAGGGGTACTGGTTTGCGCCAACGGTCTTCACGAACGTCGCGCAGAGCTACCGCATCGCGCAGGAGGAGATCTTCGGCCCGGTGCTCTCGGTGCTGACCTTCCGTACGCCCGACGAGGCTGTCGAGAAGGCAAACAACACGCCGTACGGTCTGTCGGCAGGTATCTGGACGGAGAAGGGGTCGCGGATCCTCTGGATGGCAGAGCGGCTGCGCGCAGGTGTCGTGTGGGCGAACACCTACAACCGCTTCGATCCTGCGAGCCCGTTCGGAGGCTACAAGGAGTCGGGTTTCGGTCGCGAAGGCGGCTTGCACGGTCTCCAGGCATACGTCGACCTCTCTGCCTGATGGCGTTCGACATTCGCGTGTCAACGGCGGCCGACGAAGCGGGACTCGCCGAGCTTGACCTCGCCACGTGGACATCGCTCTCAAGTCCAGCTCCGAAACCGGATCCAGCGTCAGGGTGGACGTTCTTCGGGGAGCGAACGAAGCCGGAGCAGATCTACGTCGCTGTCTCCGACGACAAGATCGTTGGCTACGTGAAGCTGAGCCGCGAGATCGACCTTCCATCGACCCAGCACGTCCGCGCGATCCACGGGCTCGGGGTCTACCCGCACTTCCGTGGCTTTGGCATCGCGAAAGCGCTGATGCGGGTTGCCGAGGCGCAGGCTCGTGCCGAGGGCGCAACGAAGATCACGCTCCGCGTGCTTGCCCATAACGAGCCAGCACGGGGCCTGTACGAGTCGCTTGGGTACGAGGTCGAAGGGGTCTTCCGAGGGCTCTTCTACCTCGACGATGCCTATGTCGACGACATCGCGATGGCGCTTGATCTCACGGCGGCCGTATCCTGAGCTGACATGAGCCGCCTGCCGATCAAAAAGACGTACAAGCTCTACATCGGGGGCGCGTTTCCGCGCTCCGAGTCGGGCCGCACGTATGAGGCTCAGGGCCAGAATGTCGCCCAGGCCTCGCGTAAAGACGCGCGCGACGCGGTTGTCGCAGCGCGCGGCGCCCAGCAGAAGTGGGCAGGGGCGACGGCCTACAACCGCGGCCAGGTGCTCTATCGCGTCGCCGAGATGATGGAGGCACGTCTCGACGAGCTCGCCGAGCTTGCGACCGGTCGCGACGAGGTCGAGAAGGCCATCGATCGCGTCGTCTGGTACGCCGGCTTTGCCGACAAGCTCGCGCAGGCGCTCGGCTCGTCGAACCCCGTCTCGGGCCCGTACTTCAACTTCACGGTGCCGGAGCCAACCGGTGTCGTCGCGATCATCGCGCCGGAGGAGCCGCCGTTGCTCGGCCTCGTCTCACGTATCGCGCCCGCGATCGTCGGCGGCAACACCGTTGTCGCCGTTGCATCGGAGCACCAGCCGCTCGCGGCGATCGAATTCGCTGAAGTGCTCGCAACGAGCGACGTCCCTGGCGGCGTCGTGAACATCCTCACGGGCTTCCGTGCTGAGATCGCGCCCTGGCTCGCCTCACACATGGACGTCAACGCAATCGACGTGACCGGTGCCGACGGAATCCGCTCCGACCTTGAAATCGCAGCGGCCGACAACGTCAAACGTGTCGTCTCGGGTGCCGTTGATGGTCAGAGCCTGTACGAGATCTCAGCGTTCCTTGAGCTGAAGACCGTCTGGCACCCGATCGGCGTCTGATGCGCGTCGAGATCCTCGGGTCAGGCGGGGCCGTCACAATCCCGCGCCCGGGCTGTTCGTGTGTGGTCTGCGTCGAGGCGCGCGCGAAGGGGGCACCCTATGCGCGCAGTGGCCCGAGCGTGTTCGTCCACGGCCCCGACATCTTGATCGACACCCCCGAAGAGTCGAAAGATCAGATCAACCGGGCGGGGATCATGAGCATCAACGCCGGGCTGTACTCGCACTGGCACCCCGATCACACCGCGGGGCGGCGCATGTGGGAGACGCGCAACTTCGAGTTTCGATCGTGGCCCAAGCGCGCGATCACGACGCCGGTGTACGTCCCCGAGTCAGCATGGGCCGATTTCGAGAAGTGGTACGGGATCGCCGACCAGTTCCGTTGGCTTGAGGGTCAGGGCTCAGTCGAGATCCACCGGATGGCCGACCGTGTCCCCATCGATGTTGCCGGAGCGACCGTCACACCGATCGCGCTCGTCCACGAGAACGCCCACGCCTTCCTGATCGAGGCGGACGGTAAGCGTGTGTTGATTGCGATGGACGAGACGCACTACTGGGAGCCTGGCGAGCTCGGCCCGCTCGATCTCGCCGTGCTGCCGCTCGGTGTCCTCCCGTTTCACCCCTGGACGGGCGAGCGGAAGATGCCCGAGGAGTTCACGAAAGGGCCAGCACGCAAGACGCGCTACGAGCAGACGCTCGCGCATATCGAACAGATCAGGGCCCGCCAGACCGTGCTCATCCACGTCGAGGAGATGGAAGGGCTTAGCCACGACGAGCTGCTGCGTCTTGGTGCGCGCGATGGCTGGACGATCGGGTTCGACGGACAGATAGTCGACGTGTGACCGCACCGGCGCATCGCGTCGGATGCGATCACTACGCTTTGGACGACACGTGGCAGGTACTCAACGTCTGAGCCAGCGCATCTCTGAAGACGGGATTGCGCTCATCGTCCGAGTCGCTGATGCAGCGGCCGCCAGCACCGCCGAAGCGGAGGGTGCAAAGGCGGTCGCGGTCGACGCCGACATTTCGGGCATACGCGAGGCAACCTCGCTCCCTGTCGTGTGGACCGGCGGCACCGATGACGTGCCCGTTGAGGTCGACGCCGTGCTTGTGCATATGCACGAGCGCCCTGAGGAGTTCGCGCCGCCAGCGGGCCTTGAGCTCGTCGTGTGCGTGCATGACGACGAGGATCTCGAAGATGCGCTCGACGAGATGGATCCCGACCTCCTCGTGATCGCGCCGAAAGACGCCGACGATGGCCCGCATGACGGTGCGCTTGAGCTGCTCCCCGACGTTCCCGCTGGCAAGCTCGTGATTGCCGACAGCGACCCGGCGACGCGCGACGAGATTCTCGCGCTTGAGCGTGCTGGGTTCGACGCCGTGATCGTTTCAGCCGGGTCGATCGCCGATCTCGTCGGCGATGTTCTGCCCGACGACCCGATCTGAGCGTTCCGGGTTTTCTCCGTACCGCGACGCGGGCTCGCCGTCTACCATTGCCCGGGTGAGGAATCGCCTGCTCGCAGCGCTTTTCGCTACCGCAGCGCTGCTTCTTGTTGCCGGCTGCGGCTCGTCGACAAAGTCGTCGGCACCCGTGGCAACAACGACGGCTGCGCCTGCGGCCCCCGCATGCGCCTACCGCGCGGGGTGGCAGAAGCTCGCGAATCGCATCAAAGCCCCCGTCTACTGCCCCGGTTGGCTGCCTGACCCACTTACGGCGCAGCTTGGTGGCAAGTGGAACAACATCAACTCCGTCTCGGCTGACCGCAGCTACTTGATGAGCTTCGTGTGGCAGGAGACAGGAATGGGCGTTGGTGGCGGCGAGCTGCACGTCAACCTTCGCGGCTACCCCGGTGTGACCAAGATCCCAAGCTGCACACGCGGCGGCGGCGATCAGACGCCGATTCCCTGCTTCGACCAGCCGAACGGGACGATGAACGCGAACGGCATCAAGGCGACCGTCTACACGGTGAATCAAGACGCCGACGAGTGGCACATCCTGCTGCTCTGGCGCGCGCACGACGGCCTCTACACGCTGTCGGAGCACCTCGCGCCGCCGCTCACCTTCAACAAGCTCCTCACGTACCTGCGCCACGAGCTTTCGCAGCTCGTCTTGATCGAGCCGAACCTCAAGACGTGAGCCCCACACGTCGGCAAGTGATCGCGGGCGCCGCTGCCGGTGTCCTGGGCGCAGCGGGCGTCTACGAGCTCGTCGACCAGCTCGGCGGTTCGACGCCGAAGCGCGCAGCATCAGGAACGCTTCCGCCCGAGCAGCACCTGCTCGACGGCGTGAACGTGATCACGCAGGAAGGCGTTGAGGTGATCGTGCCGCCGCGGCACCACGCGGTGGTTACGGCGAAGGTCGCGGTTGACCCTGCCGATCTGAAGACTGCGAAGAAGGATTTCGAATCGGTGCTTGCCGGGCTGGAGCACGACTATGTCGCGACTCCTGCCGGCCTCGGGGTCGCCGTCGCCTGGAGCCTCCAGTACTTCGAGAAGTACGCACCGGCAGCGTGGGCGTCCTACGCTCCGCATGACCGGCGCGCCGACAAGCCCGCCCTGCTTACGGCGCGTTCGTTTCCGAGCGATCCGAAGGAGCTTGTCCTTGAGGACAACGATCTCGCGATCCTGCTGCGCAGCGATGTCAAGGCGAACATCGACGACGCGATCGACCGTCTGCGCCAGAGCAAGGCGATCTCGCTCACAACGATTCGTCGCGGTTTTGCGGGCGGGGGCTTCGAGGGCGGAACCTCTCTGCCAAAACAGATCGCGACAGCCGCGAACATTCCGGGCGCCGACCTGATCCCGGAAACGGCCGAGCTCTTCCTGGGGTTCACCTCGACGCAGAAGGCCGCATTTGGCCCGGGCAAGATCGCGAACTTCGAGACGCTCGGGCTGATCGATCTTCGCGGCAAGGACTACTTCGCGAATGGCACGGCAATGCACCTGTCTCATATCCACGAGGACATCGAGGCGTGGTACGTGAACTTCACCTTCGAGGAGCGGGTCGCCTCAGCGTTCTACCCTGGTCTCAAGGGTGTGAAGGAGGGCCAGCAGGTCGTGCCGATGGGCCCTGAACAGGTGCAGAGCGCCGACGGGGTGCATGCCGCGTACAAGACGGCACGACGGATCGGTCACAGCGGGCCGCTCCAGACCGCATCGCGACTTCCCGTCCCGCTCATCGCCACTGACGGAACCCACTACCCGAAGGGCACTGCGATCCCGATCCGCGCCGACTTCAACACGATCGACAACCCGTTCACGTGGGCGGCCGACCCGACACTGATCGCCGAGGTGCCGGCGGCGGGCGTGCACTTCCTCGTGTTCAACCCGTCAAGCGACGACTTTCACCGAACGCGACTTGCGATGGACGGCGTGCTCGGTGACGGTACGAAGGTTGATGTAGCGGCCCGCGACCGCGCTCAGGGGTTCAACTCGATCCTGCGCACGACGCATCGTCAGAACTTCCTGATGCCGCCGCGGCGCAACCGCAGCTTCCCGCTCGTCGAGGTTTAGCCGAAGAATGTGCCCGCGTCGTCGTAGAGCGCGCGGGAGATGCCATGAACGTCCGCGGTCGCTTCGTCGAGCGACATGAGGTTGATGTCGTCGCCGCGGAGGGCGACCATCGTGCCGTAGTGGCCGTCGTGGACGGCGTCGGCCGCTGCGATGCCGAAGCGGGTCGCAAGCGATCGGTTGCGGTTGGGGTGCCGCCACGCTGCAGGTAGCCGAGGAGATTGATGCGTGCTTCGAAACCGGTGCGCCGCTCGAGCTCCGACGCGATTGCGTATCCGACACCTCCGAGGCGTGGAAATCCGAACGCGTCGAGTGGCAGTTCGTTAGCCGCCCCTGGGGAAGGCTCGATGCCTTCTGCGACGACGATCCCTACGTACGGCGCGGGCCTCCTAGCGGTTGCCCGGCGGGTGGTGCTAGGGTGGCGGCCGATGGTTGTCGCGCCGCCGGCAGACCTGCTCGTCTGCCACACCTGCCATGCGCAGTTGCGGGTCGATGCCGATGCGTACCGCTGCGACGCCCACGGCAGGGTCGGAACGCTCGATGACGGCGTCGCCGACCTCCGCAGGCCCACGGTGGGTACCGAGCGAGCGCTCTTCGACTTCTGGTCGACCACGGCGTCGTACTACGAGGCGGCCGAGGGAGTGAACGTCGACTACGCGGACGCCGATCACGCCACGCAGCGGGCTTTCCTCGATCTGCTCCAGCGG
>OMIZ01000156.1 GCA_900299235.1 Actinomycetota bacterium | reverse complement strand
GCAGGAATGCCTCCCACATCTCCTCCCGCGAGAGGGTGCGGACGCGGAAACCTCGGTTCGCCTCGAACGACACGAGCCCGAGGGCCGAGAGGCGCCGTAGCGCTTCCCGGACAGGGGTGCGGGAGACGTTGTAGTGCGCAGAGAGCTGCTCTTGGCGGAGCACCGAGCCCGGCGTCAGCTCACCTGAGACGATCGCCTCTTCGATCGCAAGCGCGATCTCGTCTGCCTTGGTTCCACCCGGGTCCACGCGCAGAGTCTAAAGCCTCACCTGGCAGGTGAGGCGCGAGAGGGTATTCGACCGTCGCCGCGCGACGTTATTCGTTCGCGTGATCGCGCTCGCAGGCGTCAGGGCACGTGCACTCGACCGTCTCAGCGCGCGTCAGCACGTAGACGGGAGATGCCCCCTGAACCCACGAGTGACCGCACGAACAGCGAACACGCACGCCACCGCTTGCGTTGACGAGCTGCAGCGTCGACAGGTTCGTACCGCTGCACCCGCACGACGGGCAGGCCAAGCGACCGCAGGAAGAGCCGAGGCCGTCGCGACTAACGACGCAGCCAGGATCTTCACAACGCGAGAACCCGTTTGAACGGCCGTACCCGGTGATCTTGAGGTGCTGCGGCGGTGTTGCGAACGAGTCGTGTGCAAGAGCCACGCTGATCTCCTTGGAAGGTCGAACGAATCAGGCATCCGAGCGTTGGTTGGATCCAGAATCCACCTATCTCGGATCCAAAAAACCCTACCAGGTCCCCGTCCGGCGTGAGTTCAGGTCGAAATTGGACCCTGGAGTGCGCGCTCCCTGGATCCGAGACCGATGAGGTGGGGACGGCCAACCCCTCCGCCGCAGACCCTGCGTTCGGCTGCGCCTACTTGAGTGACGAGGTGACGCAGACCGACGGAATCGCGCACAGATGTGGTGCGTCCGCCGGGGCAGCAAGACCAATGGCCTGCAGCCGTCTCGTCATGTCGAACGCGAAAACGACGTTCCCGACCATCACGTTCCATTCGACCTGAACACCGTTGTGGCTGACGGGAACAACCGTTCCGTGATCGGGCCAGTGCTTCAAGAACAGGGTCAGTCCTGTTCCGCGCCGGTCGCCCTTGCTGGTTTTGAACCCGCCACCGAACCGTGCCTCGATGACCTTCGTCGACGACGGCCCGGACAACCTGGCGACCGCCCACGCATCACTCGAATGCGTCGTACGGCTCCAGAGCATCTCGATCTTCCCTGGCTCCAGCGAACCGCCGTAGTCCGGCAATCCCCACTTCTGCATGAACGCTGAGGCGAGAACGCCTCGCTTGAGCGTTCCCGCGATCGTTCCCTTCGCCGTGTCGACAAGGAACGTCGTACGCGGCGGATTCGAGCGCAGAGATGCCTCCGCGGTCGCGGCTAGGCAGAGCATGACCAGGGCGATATTCGCCCAGGCTGCGAGTGAACCGCGAACCTCACGGATCACTTCGTCGTCTCATCCTTTGTCGTGCTGGCTTCATGCCCGGCCGTCGCCGGGGTTCTACGCGTAGTGCTTGGCCAGACGACTTTACTCGTTTGCAAAGCCCGTTCGGCTCCCCCGCACGGGGGACGGCCGCAATGCACGTCACGAACCTGCATCAACGGCGTCTAGCCTGCCCTTTTTCGAACGGCTCTAGTGGGCAGCGCGAACGAAACGGCGACCGGCGAACTCTTCCACACGCAGCGGAAGACCGAAGCACTCACTGAGCTCCGCATCGCGCAGCACCTCGGCGACAGGCCCCTGCGCGACGACGCGTCCCTCACGCAGCAGCAGTGCATGCGTGGTCGTTTCCGGCAACTCTTCGATGTGGTGGGTGACGGTCACGGTCGCGAGCCGCGGGCGCTCGGCAACAACTGTGGCGATCGTGCTCAGCAGGAGCTCTCGTCCAGCGAGATCAAGCCCGGCGGCAGGCTCATCGAACAGGATCAACGGCGCCTCGTTCATCAACCCGCGGGCAAGCAGCGCACGGGCACGCTCTCCCTCGGAGAGCGAGACGAACGTCCTGAGAGCGAAATCGCCCAGGCCGACCTGCCCAAGCAGCTGGAAGGCCTTCGTCACGTCATCTTGCAGGGGCTCGTCAGGCAGCAGGATCGTGCCAGCGACACCGGTAAGCACCACATCAATCACGCGCTGCTCGGGATAGAACCGGCGACCGAGCCCTGGCTCGACCATCCCGATTCGACGCCGCAGTTCAGGTAGCTGTACCTCGCCGAAGCGGCCCCCGAGAACTGAAACGGTGCCCGCGCTTGGCCGCAGGATCGCCGCAGCGATCCGCAACAGCGTCGTCTTCCCCGCGCCGTTCGGGCCGACGATCGCCCAGTGTTCACCAGGCCGAACCGACCAGTCAACGCAGTCGACAATCGCGCGGCGTACACCCCCTGACGAACGCCAGACCGTGGCACCTTCAATTGCGATCAGCACGTCGCCCGCCATCGCTTCGAGGCTACCTGGGGCGGAGGCTGACGAGTTGAGCGAGGTGAACTATCCTCATCTAATGCCGTCTCGTGTCACGGCGTACAGCGCCCTACGGAGGAGCCTCTTCCCCGTGCGGCTCGCCGGCTTCCGCCTCGGTTCGGGAGGAGAGCGTCTTGCGCTCGTCGCGGTCGGCATCCTGGCTGGTGCTGCTGCCCTTGCCGCGGTGCTCGGTGGCCGCCTCGTCATGCAGGACAAGGCGCTCGCGCGTGCCACCGCGGGGCTGACTGCAGAGAACCGAAACGTGCAGGTCGCGTGGTTTGGTGAATTTGGAGGTCGGTGGCGCACACTCGACGCCGAAGTGGTGCCACGGCTCAGCGCCGTGAGCAACGGCAGAACGCCCGAGCGCGCGATGCTCTATCGCGAGTCGCAGATCGAGGGTCGCCTGATCAACCTCCGGGCGGCAAATGATCTGAAGCCGTACATCAGGCTGACGTCAGGTCGGCTTCCCTCACCCTGCGTGCCGAGCCACTGCGAGGTCGTACGGATTGCCGGCGTCGGGCCAGTGCCTTCGACGCCACGCCTGCGGCTGGTTCAGGTCGGGGTCGGCACCCTCGACCCGAGGGCGCCGTTTGCTGCGTTCATCCATCCAGTTCTGAACACGCAACGTGCGCAGGCAGTGCGGTATCACACACCCCAACCATCTCCGGTGATGCTCGCGAATGGTGTCGACGGGCTCTCCCAAAACGCCGAACTCGCCACCTTCTTCCGCTCGTATGCATGGTTTGCGCCCCTCCGCGCCGGAGACGTTCACCCGTGGTCCGTGGGGCCGTACGCACACGCAGTCGCCCGCCTTCGAGCTGAGCTCGCATCCATCTCGGACCGCTACGAGGTGACCGCTCCGACCGACCAGCTCACAGCGGCTGTGGCCGCATCCCGGGTCGCGGCGTCACGCCTGCTGCTGCTCGGCGGCGAAACAGCGGCGCTCCTGCTCGCCTTCACCATCCTTGCGGCCTCTGCTCTACGTCGTGACGCGGCGGCAGCCCGCGATCGACTGCTCTGGGCTGGCGCACGACGATGGCAGGTGGAGCTTGCAACGTTCGCCGAGACGGCCGGTGTCGCAATCGCGGCCACCGCACTTGGGTGGATCGTCGGTGGGCTCGCCGCGTACGGCGTTGCGACCTACGCGGGCTCCCCTGGCTGGGCGACGGTACGGCATGGCGTGGTGTCGGCAAGCGGGCTCGCGTTCGCTGGACTCGCCGCCGCGCTGTCGGCGCTGCTGCTCTACGGCGCAGTACGAGCTCGGCCGGTGCAACTCGGCCGACTTGCCGTGACGCCGCTCGACATGGCCGCCCTTGCCGCGGCGGCAGTGGTCGCGACGGGCTGGGCCCGAGGGTCGGTCGATCCAACCGCTCTTGGCCATGGCCATGGGACGAGCGGCTTCGTGCTGCTGCTCCCTGCGCTCGTCACGTTTGCAGCGGCGATCACAGCCGCCCGCCTTCTTGTACCGACGCTTCGCGGCCTCGGGCGTCTCGGACGACGCGGGCCACTCCCGCTTCGCCTCGCGTCACTCTCGCTGGCGCGTCACCCCGGACAGGCAACGGTTGCGGCGACCTTCCTAGTCGCGAGCATCGGTCTCGCGCTCTTCGCTGCCGTCTACCGCTCGACGCTGCTCACAGGCCAGGTCGACGAGGCCGCGTATGCGGTGCCAGCGCCCTACATCGCGGCCGAGGATCTGTCGCAACTCGTACCCGTACTCCATGCGTGGCATGGCCCAGCGACCGAGGTTCTGCGCGAAACGGGGAACGTCCCGGCAGGCGTCTCGTTTGGCTTCCTTGGCCTCCCCGCGACCGCGCTCCCGACGATCGGTGGGTGGCGTAGCGACTTCTCGCGCTCGTCACTCCCTTCCCTCGCCGCCGCGATTGCGCCCACCGCTGATACTTCATTGGTCACAGCAGCGCTCCCCGCCGGATCCTCTTTCAGGCTCCCGGCCGCGACAACGGGGAACCTCGTTGCGATCCGGGCGTTCTTCCGCTCTCCCGTCGGCGACATCGTCGGCGTTCCACTTGGCACGGTGCGACCAGGGAGATCGACCGTCCTGAGCGGAGCGATCCCGTACACGCATGCGCGACTCGTTTCTCTTGAGCTTGACATCGTGAACAGTGGACGCATCACCGCGAACGCAGGTACGGGACTGCAGCCTTCGGCGCGGGGCTCGCTCAGGCTCGGTACACCTCACGTCGATGGAACCGCCCTGCCACAGCTCTTTGCGAACTGGATCGGAACGGGTGGAGCAGCGCAGCAATCCAACGGCAAGGTGCGGTATTCGCTGACACCCGACCTCGTCGCGCGCTTCCGTCCCCGCCAGCCGACCGATGGGTTTCCATTGCCCGTCCTCGCTACCCCCGGAGTCGCGTCGGCGGCAGGGCCGGATGAGATCGTGCCGCTCTCCGTCGAAGGCGAGACGATCCGTGCACATATCGCTGCGGTCGTAACGCGCTTCCCGTCGATCGTCGGCGAGGCCGTGATTGCCGACCGCGCAACGGCGGCAGCGATCCTCGACACGCGCTCCCCGGGGCTCGGCACGACGAACGAACTGTGGGCGCAGACACTGCGTGGCCGAGCACCAACAACGGTCGAAGTCACCACACGCGCCGCCGTGCTTGCCGATCTTCGCGCCGATCCCCTGGCTCGCGGAGCGCTCCTCACCCTTGCGGCGACATCGCTGCTCGCGTTGGCCCTCGCGCTCGTGGGCCTCATCCTCGGTGTCGTCGCCGACCGCCGCGACGACCAGGGCGAGCTCTTCGACATGGAGGCGCAAGGGGCAAGCCCGGCAACCCTACGGATGCACCTGCGCTTGCGGGCGCTGCTCGTCGCAGCGTTTGGGGTAGTTGGTGCAGTCGCCACCGGCGCAGTGCTCTCGGCGCTCGTTCTGTCGCTCGTGGCGGTCACGGCAAGCGCAGCCGCACCTGAACCGCCGCTGCGTCTGATGCCGAACGTGCCTCTCCTGCTGCTCGCAACGGCGGGGTACATCGTCCTCGCAGCGCTCCTCGTGATGGGTGCAACCGCGCTGACCGGCAAGAGTCCCTCGCGGGCAGCGGAGGCCGCAGCGTGAGTGCCGTCGAGATCCGCGACGTGTTTCGCGTCCACTCGACGCCCGAGGGCGACGCGGCTGCGCTCCAGGGCCTCACGCTCTCTGTTGGAGAGGGCGAGGTCGTGACAGTGCTCGGGCCGAGCGGTGCCGGTAAGTCGACGCTCCTCCGGCTCCTCGCGGGTATCGACAGCCCCTCGGCCGGAACCGTGCGTGTCTTTGGCGAGAGCATCGCCAAGCTCGACCGCCGTCGGCTCGCCGACTACCGGGCTCGTACGCTCGGCTACCTCGACCAGCGCTACGCGCGGTCGCTCGCACCAGAACTCACAGCGCAGGAGGCGGTGTCGCTGCAGCTCGGGCTACGCGGCGCCACCACAGCCGAGCGACGACGGCGATCGGAGGAACTGCTTGAACGTGTTGGATTGGCAGAGCGCCGCAGCCACCGGCCAAGCGAGCTCTCGGGTGGAGAACGGCAGCGGGTCGCCCTGTGCGCCGCTCTCGCTCATCGCCCACGGCTCTTTCTCGCTGACGAGCCAACCGGCGAACTCGACTCGGCGAACGCCGACAAGGTCTACGAGCTGATTGGCGAACTCGCCCGGGAACATGGCTGCACAACGGTGATCGTGAGCCACGACCCCGAGTCGACACGCATCGCCGACCGGATCGTGCGCATACGCGACGGACGCGTGTCGGAGGAGTGGGGTCGCGACGAGGGGGTCTCTGACACGATCGTGATCGGCCGTGGCGGTTGGCTGCGCCTTCCTGAGGAGCTGCTGCTTCGCGCCGGCATTGGCGACCGCGCCGTCGCTCGCCTCAGCGACGCGGGCCTCGTTATCGAGTCGATCTCGACAAGTCCCCCACAGGTGGACTCGTCTGAGGTCGGGGCGCTCGAGCATGGCACCACACTCCCCGCACCAGCCCAACCGTCCAGCGAACCGGTTGCGACGGTTGAAGGCGTCACAAAATCCCACGGTGGCACTCCTGTCCTCACAGGCCTCTCGGGGTCGTTCGCAGCGGGGACAATGCATGTCGTCACGGGCCCGTCCGGATCGGGGAAGACGACGCTCCTCCACCTCCTTGCCGGGCTCGAGCTCGCAGACTCCGGCTACGTCGAGGTGACAGGTCACGACCTTGCGCAAGCAGATCGTGCCGCGCGAGCCACGATCCGTCGTGCGGCAATCGCGTACGTTGCACAGGACGGTGGACTCGTGCCGCACCTTTCCGCAATCGAGAACGTCGAGCTCGCGCTTGCGATTCGCGGCCGCAAGCATGAGCCTGGCGACGCGCTCCGCGTCCTTGACTCCGTCGGGCTTGCAGAACGTGCCACGCAGCGGGTCGAGCGACTCTCCCACGGCGAGCGGGCGCGGGTCGCCATCGCGCGTGCGATCGCGGCTCGTCCGGCACTGCTCCTTGCCGACGAGCCCACGGCGCGGCTCGATGTCGCGAACGCAGTGTCGGTCGCCGCACTGCTCTCCCGGCTCGCCCGTGAGACGGGCACCGCGGTCGTGTGCGCGACGCATGACCCCCTGGTCATTCGGCAGGCCGACGTCGAGCTGCGCCTCGGTTAGCCATCACAAACTCCGCAAAGCTCAGGGCTACACTGGCACGCATGCGAATCCGCATCCTGTGCGCCCTCGCCGTAACGCTGCTCGTGAGCTCACTCGCCAGTGGCGCGAACGCTGCACTGACGCCACGCGAGCAGACGTGGACGACGAAGGTCGTCGCGATCTACAACAGCATGCAGAGCGACATCGCAACGCTGAACACGCAGTTCGCCCAGTCGGACATCTTCGTACGGGCCAGCGCGACACAGCAGTCGAACATCAAGACGCTGTACGACCTTATCCAGTGCGGAACGAAGTTCCACGCCGCTGGCTCAGCGCCGACTGACCGGCTCGTGGCAGCCGGCAAAGCGCTTACGGCCGCGTGCGCGTCATTCGCGACGGGTGCGAACGAGATTGCGAAGGGCATCGGCCTCGGCACGAAGGACGTCGCGGCGGGCAAGGCGCTGAGTTCGGATGCGACGACACTGCTGAAGCAGGGCCTCGCCAACGTCGGTGCGGGAAAGAAGTCGCTCGCGACCTTGCGCGCTCTGCTTGTAAAGGTCAGCGGCCAGTCGGCCTTTAGCGCGTAACAGCGCGCAGCACGCCTACCTCGTCGCCGAGGCTTGACCGCAGCGGGACGTTGCGCCACGCGTCGATCGCAAGAATCGCCCCCAGCGCGGGGCGGACGGCTCGCATCGCACCATCATCTACCTTCACCGCGAGCGCGCGCCCGTCAG
>OMIZ01000155.1 GCA_900299235.1 Actinomycetota bacterium | reverse complement strand
CAACGTGGTGTCGGTCGCGGGCACCGTTGCAGCTGGCCCGTACTCAGCGGCCAAGCACGCGCAGCTCGCGTTCTCGCGATCGTTGGCGGTCGAACTCGCTCCGCGCGGGATCTCCGTCCTGACGGTCAACCCCGGGTACGTCGAGACCGACGGCTTCCCGCAGCGTGGACGCCACGGCATCTTCGACCGCATCGTCGTCGACCCGCCACTCATCGCAGAGAAGATCGTTGAGGGGATCGCGAAGGAGAAGCGCGAGCTCTTCGTACCGGGTTGGTACCGCCCCGCCGCGTGGATTCAGGCGCTAGCGCCTGCGACGGTAGCTCGCCTGCGTGGCCGCAGCGCGCGCGGGTAGCTACGAGTAGAGGAGTACGCGGCGGGCGCGCTCTGAGCCCGTCTCAAGCTGTGTCGCGAGCTCGTAGTTGATCGTGCCGGCATGGCGTGCGTGCGCCTCGAGCGGCACGCCAGGGCCAACGAGAGTCACAGGAGTTCCCTGGGGCAGTGGCCCTGGCAGCTCGACAGCGAACGCGTCCATCGACACCGTCCCTACCACTCGGCGAGGTTCGCCATCAACGAGCACCGTCGTTCCGGTCAGGTTGCGCCTGAAGCCGTCGGCGTACCCGACGGGGACGATCCCGATCCACGTCGGCTCTGCCGCAATGAAGCGGCGACCGTAGCCCGCCGAATCCCCAGGCTGGAGCTGCTTCACGAGCCCGAGCTCGCTGTGCCACGAAAGCACCGGCTCAAGGCCATCGTCGGCCGGATCGGTCTGGAACGGCGACAGGCCGTAGATCGCGATACCGCAGCGCACGGCATCGAGTCGAGCCTCCGGAAGTCGAAGTAGCCCTGCGCTGTTTGCGACATGCCTCGTGAGGTGGGTGTACTCGGCCGTCGCCTCAAGGAAGCGGCCAAGCTGCACCTGCGCGAAGTCGAGGTCATCATCGGCGGTCGCGAAGTGGGTCATCAGACCAACCACATCGAGATCGGGGCGGACGAGTTCTGACATGCCCCACCTCCCCATGCCCGTGTCGAGCTTTAGGTGCACAGGAATGTCGGGCGGTATGTCGCCGCTTACAACGAGCTCAAGCCGCGCATCGCGCGCCTGTGCGACCTCGCGGTTCGACGACGGGCCAAGCACGATGATCCGCGGTTCGGGGAGTTCGCGACGAAGGGCGAGGCCCTCGCCAACCGTTGCAACGCAGAGAGCCGTGGCGCCCGCTGCGAGCGCGGTGTCACCGCAGTCGGCCGCACCGTGCCCGTAGGCGTTGGCCTTCACAACCGCCCAGAGCTCGCTCCCCTCGGCCACCGCCGAGAGGTGCGTGACGTTGCGGCGCAATGCACCGAGGTTGATCGTGATTTCGCTTCGGGCCATCTCTGCCATCGTAGAGCGCCGCACCTTCACGTTAAGCATCCGTTCTGATTGGGACGCTTACCCGAAATTGGCCTCTGCGCATCTCATCTTTGAGTAGGATCGCGGCCTGATGGCTGCCCGCGCCCTCCCCCACGCGAGCCGTTCGATCGTGCCCTGCGTATCGGGGGCCGCGGCATGAGTCGGCGCATCGGCTTCGCCGCGCTCCTCGCCTCGCTCTGCGCGCTTGGTGTGCTGACCGCCGCGGGCGCCACGGCCACGAAGATCAAGCCGAAGAAGCCGACGACCGCGAAGACGACGACGGCGAAGACCACCACGGCGAAGACGACAACGGGGACGACTACCACCAAGGCGACAACAACCACCTCCGCGACGCCTCTACCCGGTCCGAACGACACAGCATGGCTCTCGTTTGGCAACGACGATCAGTCGACGAAGGGCGTCGTCTCCTCGACGATCACTGCGGCGACGGTCGCCAACCTCCACGCGCGCTGGACCGTGAAGCTCGCAGGACAGGTCGTCGCTCAGCCGCTCTACTACCAGGGTCTCGTCTACGTAGCGAGCGAGGGTGGAGATTTCGAGGCGGTCAACGCATCGACCGGCGCGGTCGTTTGGAAGAAGACCTCCTCGGTCGTGAAGACCGCATCGTGTGGCTCCTGGGGGATCTCCTCAACGCCGGTGATCGACATCGGCCGCCACCGCATCTACGTGGCTCAGGCAAACGGCCAGATCAACTCGTACGACCTGACGAGCGGCGGACAGATCGCCGGCTTCCCGACGACTGTCGTGAGCTCATCGGCAATGGAGTACGTCTGGGGTGGATTGCGCATCTTCGGCAACCGCCTGCTCGTCGGAATCTCGTCGCACTGCGATGAGCCAAACGCGACCGGGGCGTACGCGACCGGCAAGCTCGTTGGGGTCAACCTCGACAACACAAACGACAAGATCTTCTTCCAGCCCGTGACCGGGTCGGGCCACCTCGGTGGCATCTGGGGGTACACCGGGGCAGCTGTTCAGCCCGGTGGTGGATCCGTCTTCACCGCCACCGGCAACGCCATCGGCACCGACCCTGTCTGCAAGTGTCAGCACGACGACTGGGGGTATGGCGACGCGATCGTGCAACTCGACTCGAACCTCAAGGTGCTCGCCGCGAATAACCCCGGTGTGCCAAAGGCGGGAGACGATGACTGGGGCGCAGCGCCCGCACTGTTCCAGCCGCAGGGCTGCCAGCCGCTCGCTGTCGCCGAGAACAAGAACGGGCTGATCTACGTCTACAACCAGAACTCGATCGCGTCAGGCCCGATCTGGTCGCTTGGCGTCGGGGATGGGCAGTCACCCCTCCTCGACAGCCCGGCGTGGTCGTCGTACGAGCAGATGTTCTACGTCGCTGGCGCTCGGATGCCATACGACCGCAACCAGCCGCGCGCCGGTGAAGGGATCATCGCAATCAAGGTCGGTGCTGGCTGCACCTTCTCGGTTGCCTGGACGGCTCAGACAGGTGATGGCCCCCAGGCGCCCCCGATTGTCGTCGGGAACGTTGTGTTCGCCTCGGGAAGTAACCACAACGTGGTTGCACTCGACGCAGCGACGGGCAAGCAGCTGTGGGTCGACACGACGCAGGGCACGACGCTCGGCGCACCAAGCGAAGCAGCAGGAACGCTGTTTGCGCCCGACGGCTCGTCCGTCACCGCGTTCGGTCCGTAAGCGGCCGCTAGATCGGCGAGATGCCGGCACCATCGCCCGCCAGGGCGCGGCGGATGCCGTGAAGCAGATCTGAGGCAACGACACCGCGCTGCGGTTCGAGCAGGTGGGACGCGAGTCCATGCACCGTCGCTGCGGCAGCCGCCGCGAGCCCCGGCTCGAGTCCTTTGGCCGCGAACGCTGCGACCACTCCTGTAAGGACGTCACCCGATCCCGCGGTCGCGAGTGTCGGTCGACCGAAGCCTGACACGAGCACCCCCTCCCGCGGCGTTGCGATCAACGTGTCTGGCCCCTTCAGCAGCACGGTCGATCCAAAGCGAATCGCTGCGCGCCGAACGGCTTCGAGACGGTGAGCGTCAATGTCGGCAGCGTCGGTGCCGAGCAGCCGAGCGAGCTCACCTGAGTGCGGCGTGAGGATCGTCGGTGCGCGACGCTCGAACGGATCAAGGTCGAAAAGCGCGTCGGCATCGAGGACGACGGGAATCGTCAGGTTCTCGAGCAACACGCGTACGAGTTCGCGCGTACCTTCGCTGCGCCCAAGCCCAGGGCCGATCGCCACCGCATCAGCACGGCCAGCAGCTTCGAGAATGCCATCAGCGGCCCGGGGCACAAGCCGACCGAGCGAGTCTTCGGGCAGCGGCACCTTCACCGCTTCGAGGGTCAGCGTTTCGAGGATCGGCAGCGCCGACTCGGGAGCGGCGAGCAGCACGTATCCGGCATCTGCTCGGAACGCCGCCTTGGCCGTCAGGACGGGAGCGCCGATCATCCCACGCGAGCCGCCCACGACAAGGACTGCTCCGGCGCGGTACTTGGTTGAGGACGCGT
>OMIZ01000154.1 GCA_900299235.1 Actinomycetota bacterium | reverse complement strand
CGCTCGCGGCGATGGCGCCGCCGGCGGTCACGGGTACGGCGCGGGTAGGTCAAACCCTCAGCGTGTCGTCGGGTACGTGGACTGCCGTGCCGCTCTCATTCGCCTACGCCTGGCTGCGTTGCAACGCCAACGGTCGCGCGTGCACAACCGTCACCACGGCGACCGCCTCGACCTACCCGCTGACGAGCGCGGATGCGGGCCATACCTTGATCGCTGTCGTCACTGCCGTCTCCGGTGCAGCTGCCCAGGCCGTCTTCAGCCTGCCAAGCCCAATCGTCGCGTAACCCGGGCACGTTCCAGCAACGCCTAGCTCGATTATCGTTCGGGATGTGCAACGGCGTCGACTGACTGCTCGCCTGACCTGCGCTACCGGGGTATTCGTGATGCTCGTCGCAGGGTGCGGAAAGACGAACACGCCGACGGCCTCTGAGACTCAGGCAACAACGGCACCCACAACACCGCGTGCTGCGCCTGCCGACACGGCCGCCGCACGCGCCGACGTCTCTGCCGCCTGGACAACGTTCTTCAACGGCGGTACCGACGTCGTCGCACGCGAAGCGCTTGTCGAAAACGCGTCAGGGTTCTCCGCTGTGCTCAACACCCTCGCCAAGAATCCCCTTGCGGCGAAAACCAAGGCGATCGTTTCGTCGGTCACGATGACCGGCGCGAATACCGCCCTGGTGACGTTTAGCGTCACCGTCGCGGGTGCAACAGTTCTGAAGAACGCCCACGGAACGGCGATCCGCACCGCCAACGGCTGGAAGGTCTCCCACGCCAGCTTCTGCGCCTTGCTCGCGCTCGTGGGTGAGACGCCGAGCGCCTGCGCGGCAGGCTAGGACGCAGTGGTCCGACGGGACAGGGCCCGTGGCGGCATCGCCCTCAGCGCGATCTGCGTTGTGCTGTTTCTGACATTCCTCGACAACACGATCGTCAGCGTCGCGCTCGCCGACATCCAGTCGTCACTCCATGCCGGAGTGACCAGCCTGCAATGGATCGTGGATGGCTACATGCTTGCGTTCGCCGGATTGATGCTCGCAGGAGGGACGCTGGGTGACATCTTCGGTCGGCGGCGCGTGCTGCTTGCAGGTGTTGCGGTGTTCTGTGGCGGTGCCGTCATCTCAGCGTGCGCCCAGTCGTCAGGGATGTTGATCACCGGGCGAGTAGTCATGGGTGTTGGCGCCGCAGCGTGCGAGCCGGGAACACTGTCGTTGATCCGGCACATCTACCCCGGTTCTCGCGCGCGTGCACGAGCACTCGGGATCTGGACGGCCGTGTCTGGGGTTTCGCTCGCCGCCGGCCCAGTGCTCGGTGGTCTCCTCGTCGAAACGTGGGGCTGGCGTGCGGTGTTCTGGTTCAACTTCGCATTCGGTGTCGCCGCGTTCGTCGCGGCGGCGATAACGCTGAGCGAGAGCTCTGATCCGGCAGCTCGCCGCCTCGACCTACCCGGGCTTGTCGCTGGAGTGATTGCCGTGCTCGGCGTGACGTTCGCGATCATCGAAGGTGAGAGCCACGGCTACTCGGCGCCGTGGGTTGTCGCGCTGTTTGTGAGTGCGGCGGCCGCGGCATTCGTCTTCGGACGGCTGGAGCACCGAAGCTCCGATCCAATGCTCGACCTCAGCGTGATTCGCCGCGCGGTCGTCGCTGTTCCGCTGGCGGTTGGATTCATCACGAGTTTTGGCCTGTTCGCGGTGTTCTTCTTCGTCGCGCTCTACCTTCAAGTGATCGTCGGCAAGTCGGGTTCACAGATCGCGATCGAGTTCCTCGCGATGTCGGCGGCAATGGTCGGCGCCGGAGTGCTCGCCGGACGTTGGGCAGCAGGACGTGGCCCCGCCGCACCGATGGCGATTGGCTGCGTCGTCGCCGCGTGCGGCATCTTCCTCATCGACGCACTGATCGGCCCAAGCGTTAGCACGCTCGCGCTGGCAGGCGCTCTCGCCCTTGTTGGTTTCGGGCTGGGGCTCGCACTCGTCGCATTGACAGCATCGGTACTCGGCACTGTCTCGCCGGGCCGCTCCGGCATGGCTGCATCAGCCGTGAACACAAGTCGCGAGCTCGGGGGCGTGCTGGCCGTGGCAATCCTCGGCGCTGTCGTGAACGGACATCTCGTTGCGCAACTCCAAGACAGACTCGGTGCACTCGGCGTTCCCGGGCCGTTTCGGAAGGCCGTCATAGATGCGGTGACAGCGGGTCAATTCTCGCTTGGTTCTGCATCGAGCAACCCGCTCGCGCTCGGCAATCTCGGCGTCTTCGCCAAGGTTGTGGAGGCCGCGGAAGCAGCGTTTGGCGACGGGCTCCACATCGCTCTGTTGATCGCTGGAGCGCTTCTGCTGCTCGCGGCGGTGCTCTCCGTCACCAGCCTTCGCACGCGCTCAGGCGAGTAGCTCGTAGCCTCGTTCGGGCGTTGTGGGGGTCGTCCGGATCGGGGATGGACACAGCCCGTTTTCCTACCGGGGTCCGCCTTGGCTTCCAACGCGGGGGTTGCATTGTGGGTGGTGCGTCAGGTGACGCATCCCACCCTTTCCCCTGATTGAAAGAGAGAACACGTCTAATGGTTCGGCAGCGGCTCATCATCCTTGCAGTACTTGCTCTGGCGGCTTTGGGGCTGTCAGTGGCGGCGGTGGCCTGTACGGTCACTGCGACAGCGACCGTGACAGGCGCTGGCAGCCTTTCGTTGTCGCATGGTGCGACAGCGTCGATCAGTGACACCCTTGACGGGTCGGATCAGACGGTCAACTACACCGTTCCGTTGACGATGGTTGATGCGCGTGGTGCCGGCACAGGCTGGAACCTCACGATCACCTCCACGACCTTCAACGATGGTGCCTCCCACACCCTCGCAACAACGGCAAGCTCGATCGCGTCGGTCAGCTCATCCTGTAACGCAGGTGGCACCTGCACCAACCCAACAAACTCAACGACCTACCCCGTCACCGTTCCGGCGGCAGCAACCGCCCCGGCAGCTGTGAAGTTCTTCAACAGCGCCGTCAACACCGGCATGGGTCGCTTCACCGTCACCCCCTCAATCAACGTCACGATCCCCGGCAACGCCTACGCCGGCAGCTACACAAGCACCCTCACCGTCGCCGCAGTCAGCGGCCCCTAACCCTCCCCGCGGAAACCGCCGACGCGCAAGGGAACCGCTGCCCCCAAGCGCACCGCAGGCGACACGAGGAACACCCGACTGGAGGCGCCCACAAAGCGCCTCCAGTCATTTCTCGTGAGCGTTAGTGAGCTGCAAGCGTCGCCGCGATCCGCTCGACCGCTTCGGTCAGGATCGCAGGCGACGTGCCGAAGTTGAGGCGCGCAAACCCAATGCCTTCGTCGCCCATGGGGGGCCCAGGCGAGAGAGCGACGCGCCCGACCGTGTGCAACACGTCGGCGGGATCGTCTCCGAGCGTGGTTGTGCGAAAGTCGAGCCACGCTAGGTAGCCAGCTTCAGGCTCGCGGTAGCCAACGCCCGGCAGCTTCTCCGTCACGAGCTCCGAGAGGAGGACGCGGTTTGCAGCAATGTGCCGGACACATTCATCGAGCCATAGGCCACCCTCCGTGAAGGCTGCGATCGATGCGAGCACCCCGAAATGGCCGACGTGGTAGCGCAGCGACTCCGGTAGACGCTGCAGCTCAGCCTCCGCCGAAGGTGAGCCGGCGACGATCACCGCGCACTTCATTCCTGCCAGATTCCACGCCTTGCTTGCGCTGAGGAGCGAGACAACGCGCTTGCAGCGCTCCTGGCCGAGCGACGCGAACGACGTGAATTCCGTGTCGGGATGGGTGAGCGGCCCGTGAATCTCATCAGCGATCACGGCAACGCCGTAGCGGGCGGCGAGGTCAGCGATTGCCTCAAGCTCGGTCCGCGACAGCACCGTTCCCGTGGGGTTGTGGGGATTGCAGAGAAGGTAGGCGCGCGCACCCGCAGCGAACGCAGCGTCGAGGCGCCCAAGGTCGACGGTTGGCCGACCCGCAACTGACACGAGCGGCACGCTTACGACTCTGCGCCCAACCGACTCGATCGTCGAAAAGAACGGCGCGTACACCGGTGGGTTGATCACAACGCCATCGCCCGGCTCCGTCATGGCCAGTAGCACCTCGGCGATGCCAGTCACGACGTCACTGACCGCGTGCACGTGCCCGACCTCCACCTGCCAGCTCCACCGTGCGCGCGCGAAGTGAGCGAACGCTGCAGCGAGCGGCTCGGTAGACGGATAGCCGAGGTCGCTGCGAGAGACGGCTTCGAGCAACACCTCGTGGATCGGCCGAGCAACGTCGAAGTCCATCTCGGCAATCCATACGGGGAGCACGTCGGGCTCGTACTGCGTCCACTTCACGCTTCGGCGAAGGCGGAGGAGTGGCAGCGCGAGATCGTCGAAACCACCGGTGGGATGACCGTCACTCACGGCAGTGACGTTAGTTGATTTGCCGCGCCGAAGAGATGCGACCGGACTAGGCGGCTGCGGTGATCGTGATGCCCCCGCGCGCTTTCTGCGCGAGTTCCACACTCACTGCCACTGGCGCAAGAGCCAAGGCGCCTGCTACGTCGTCACGGATCTGTACTGCAAGCGCCTCGCAGAACACGCCCTCGTTACGGAACGTATTGAGGTACAGCTTCAACGACTTCGACTCAAGGCAGTGCTGATCAGGCTCGTACGCGATTGTCACGTGGTAGAGGTCGGGCTGGCCCGTAATCGGACACACCGCCACAAGCTCATCGCTCTTCAAGGTAACTCGGGCAACGCCGGGGTTCGGGAATCGCTCAAGTCCGGCGTACGCAGCCGATCCCGCGCTACCAAGCGCGACAAAGGTGCTCCCCTGCTCATCCGTCTGCACGATGCCCAGTGTAGACGGTGCGGAAACGAAAACGGGGCTGGCGTGCACCATGCACCCAGCCCCGTTTGAGCATTCGAGATCGCGCCGAGGCGCGCATCGAGCTACTGGCAGATCGGCTCGCTTCCAGCCGTCATGGCGAAGCCGTACACGACGGCGCCCGTCGTATAGATCGCGGTGTTGACGGCACCCTTCTGCAGGATCATCGCGCCGTAACCGATACAGGCCGTCCAGCCCGTCTTGCCATACAGCGTGTTCACCTTGTCGACCTCTTCGCCGACGAGCAGGCCCTCGGCGGTGTGCCAGCCGGCCGGGGAGCCGAGCGTGTAGACCGCGACGACCTTCTTCGACTTGTCGAACTTAACCGCGGCACCAAGGGGCTCACCGAACGCGTAGATGTAGTTCCACGTCGGTGAGGTGCACTGAGCGCAGATCTTGAACTTGTTGCCCCAAAGCGCACGAACCTGCGTCTGGGTCATGCCGATCGATACACCACCCAGGCTCTTGCCCGGGATAAAGACGCCACGGACAGGAAGTCCTGCACCGTGCGAAACGGTGCGAGACGCACCGGCGCCAGCAACGAGAGAGACGGCGAGCAGCGCCGCGGCCGAAAATACAAGGGCAATCCTGGTCACAGTACTGGCCTCCTGGGGACAGTGCGAAGGTGCGTTCGTTGCTCCCTGCCGAGTGCGTCGTGTACGCGGACGCCGCTGCAGCGAACTACCCACAGGATAGACGGCAGACGCGAAAGCGACAACGGCAAGCGGTAAACAGTCCGTATGGATTTCAACGGCTGCCGCGACCGACCATCGAGTCGCGGCACCCGCGAAGGCGCTATTGGCAGACGGGTTCGGTCGGCAGCTCAAGGGCGAAGCCGTACACGGCCTCACCCGTCGTGTACACGGAGCTCACGACCTTGTCGCCGTGGATTGTCATCGCGCCGTAGCCGATGCAGACCTTCCAGCCAGTCTTGCCGTAGAGGTCGGTGACGCGATCGATCTCCTCACCAACCGCAAGTCCTTCCTGCGTGTGCCAACCCGATGGGGAGCCGAGCGTAAACACGGTAACGACCTTGCCGCCCTTGAAGACGACTGCCGCTCCGACGGGCTCACCCTTTGGATAGATGTAGTACCAGGTGGTTGTACCGGCGCATGCCTGAAGCTTGCAGACCTTGAAGTTGCCACCCCAAAGCGAGCGAACCTGCGTCGGGGTCATGCCAAGATGAACGCCCGCGAGCGACTTGCCCGGGACAAAGACTCCGATCTGCGGGAACGTCGCCTCATGCTTCGCAGAGGCCGTCGGGATCGCGACGAACGAGAGCGCCACGATGAGGGACATGAGCAGGGTACGCCGTGAAGTGAGCAACCTGACCTCCGCTTGTTTGATGCACAACGTGACAACCGAGATCCGCAAGCGTCTCCGCGGCTTGGGCCATTAATCCACACCTCTTCGATAACCGCAAGACGGCGCGATGTGGCTTTACCGCATCAATACATCCCTCTCGCCGCCCGAGTCCCGGGGAGGGAAATACGCCTCACGCACTGTGATTTAACGACGGAGGGCCCCTTGTGGGGCCCTCCGGGTACTGCCTGATACCGGCTGACTACTTGCCGGCGGCCTTGAGGGCCGCGCGGACACGTGCCGGGGTCATCGGGGCCTCATGGAGGCGGACGCCCGTTGCATCGAAGAAGGCGTTACCGATGGCACCAGCGACCGGCGACAGACCAGGCTCGCCCGAGCCGCCGGCGTAGGAGCCGACGTTCTCGACGAGTGCGTTGCGGGTCGACTGACCGTTCGAGCCGAGCGTTGCAGACGTGACGTCCGGGACGTCGAAGCGCTGCAGAATGCTCGTGGTGACCTTCGGGTGATCCTTGAACCGCAGCATCGGGTAGGTGACCCAGTCAAGACCGGTCACGTACTTCGTGTCGAAGTTCAGGCCCTCCACGAGGGTCCGGCTCACACCCTGGATGACAGCACCCTCGGTGTTGTTGACACCACCGTCAAGGTAGAACGAGACGCCGTTGTCCTGAGCGATGTACATGTGGTCGACCGTGACCTTGCCGGTCTTCACGTTCACGGAGACATCAGCGACTGCACCAGCGGTCGTACCGGTGAACGAGCTGAGAGCCACACCGCGGCCCTTGAGCACGTCACCCGTGCCAACCTTCGAACCGGAGACCTTGGCCTGCCAGTTCGAGATCCGAGCGACCTCAACGAGAACCGTCTTCCAACGGTTGTAGGTGAGTGCGGTCAGACCGAGTGCAAGCTCACGATCAAGCGACGCGATGTTCTGGAGGCGGAACGCCACCGGATCCATGTTCGCCTTCACAGCGAGCTCGTCGATGAACTGCTCGTAGCCCCACGAGACGTGGAGTGAGAGCGGCGCCCGCAGGAACGACGACATGAAGTAGTTGTTCGCAAGCGGGAGCGTCTTGGTGATGACGCGGCGGTTCGGGATTGCATATGCCGTACCGCTGTTGGTCGAGTCAGCGTTCTGCGTGGTCGAGACAACCAGAGGCTGAGTCCCCGACAGGAAACCGGCCGCTTCCGTGCTGTAGTACGGAATCGCGAAGCCGGTGTACTCGGATGCGATCAGGTTGCCCGAGGCATCGATGCCGCCCCGCATGTCCTGCATGATCGCCGGGCCGTAGTGATCCCAGCCGTGCTCATCCCAACGCATGAACTGGAGACGCACCGGCTTGCCAACCTGCTGTGACAGGATCGCCGAAGCGAGCACGACATCGTTCTGCGGGTTCGAGCCATACACCGAACCACCCTCCACGTACGTGACGCGGATCTGGTTGGTCGGAAGACCCGTCACCTGCGCGAGCTGGTTCCGCGTCGCGTAGATGTTCTGCGAGTTGGTGAAGATGCGCGCGCCATTGGCAGTGACATCTGCAACAGCTGCAGTCGGGCCGATCGGCATGTGACCGTGGTAGGCCATCGCGTAGGTCGAAGAGACCGTCTTAGCGGCCGACGCGAACGCCGTATCGAAGTTACCCGTGTTCACGTTGTACTTCGCCGGAGCGAGACCCGCGGCGTCATGAGCACGCATCTGCTTCCACAGGTTGCCCGCCGACGAGATCGTGGGCGGATCTGCGAAAACGACCTTCAGCTGAGCTGCAGCCTGGATCGCGTCGTACTCCTTCGGAGCGACAACACCCAGGAAGTTGCCCTTCTGAACAACCTGCGCACCAGGAATGTGCGAGATCGACGACGGATCAACCGACGTGATCGTGTACGACCAACCATATGCGGCCTGACCCTTCGGGCGAACGACACGGCCATGCAACATGCCCGGAACACGAACGTTGTGCACGTAGGTGTAGGTGCCGTTGACCTTGGCCGGGATATCGATCCGCTGCGGGCTCGTACCAACGAGCTTGTACTGCGAGATCGGCTTGGTCAGCGCCGGGAAGCCCGGGGCAAGACCAGCACCAGGCGCCGGCGGAACAGCCGTCGTCGGGG
>OMIZ01000153.1 GCA_900299235.1 Actinomycetota bacterium | reverse complement strand
CCACCCGCAGCGGCGGCAGCAGTACTACCGAAGCTCGGCTGGGAGGTGGTGCCGTGGGCTGCAAACACGGAGAACTGCTTCTGCACCTTCGCCGCACCGCACGCGGGGCAGACCGGGGTCTCGCCAACACGGACGAGCTCCTCAAAGTGCTTCTCACAGCTCATGCAGACGTATTCGTAGATCGGCATCTCGGCTCCCAGATTATCAGCGTGCCCGAACAGTTCTCAATGCGGGATCTTCCGCAGAGCTTCGGACGGCACCCACCGCGGTCGACGATTGTTGCGCGAACGCCAGAGTCGCGCGCTAGAGTCTTGTGTGCCCGGTATCCGCTTCGGAACTGGAGCCACAACACATGCGTTCGTACCCCGCCATCGGCCGTGCCGTGCGCAGCCTTCCTTGCCGGAGGGCGGCATGAAGACGGTCCCGACAATCGCCGCAGCGCGCGCTGAGCTCAAGGCGCGCCGAACCGGCACGATCGGCCTCGTTCCCACAATGGGGGCGTTGCATGCGGGCCACCTCGCGCTGTTTCAGGCAGCACGCGAAGAGTGCGACACGGTTGTCGCTTCGCTGTTCCTCAACCCCGCACAGTTCAACAACGCGGCCGACCTCGCCGCCTACCCGCGCGACGAGGCACGCGACGCCGCGCTTGCCGAAGAGGCTGGCGTCGACATCCTGTTTGCGCCCGCCGCAACCGAGCTCTACCCCACGGGCTTTGCCACCTGGATCGAGCCCGCGGGTGTCGCCGAGGGGCTTGAGGGGGCATACCGTCCCGGGCACTTCCGGGGCGTCGCAACGGTATGCGTGAAGCTCTTCTCGATCATCCAGCCCGATATCGCCTACTTCGGCCGCAAAGACGCGCAACAGGTGGCGGTGATCAAGCAGGTCGTCCGCGACCTCAACCTGCCGCTTGAGATCTGCGTTGTCCCAACCGTCCGCGACAGCGACGGCCTGGCACTCTCGTCGCGCAACGTGCGGCTTTCGCCCGAGGATCGTGCAACTGCCCTCGCAATTCCGCAGGCACTCGCGACGCATGATCCTGATGCAGCACGTCGTGTCCTCACAGCAGCCGGCATCGAGCCGGAGTACGTCGCCATCGCCGACCTTGACGGCCCGACGCTCGCCGTCGCCGCCACGGTTGGCTCCACCCGCCTGATCGACAACGTTCTCCTGTAGGAGACCACGCGATGAGCACCCGTCCCCGCACACCGGCACCGTCAACCCCCGCTCCGGGAAAGCTGCCACTCCCCGAGCTTGTCGAGATGAAGCGCCGCGGCGACAAGATCACGATGATCACCGCGTACGACGCTCCGGGCGCGCTGCTCGCCGACGAGGCTGGCATCGAGCTGATCCTCGTCGGTGATTCGGCAGCGATGGTGATGCTCGGGCACGAGTCGACGATTCCCGTAACGGTCGACGACATGATCTTCTTGACGCGCTCGGTTACGCGTGCCGCGCGACGGCCGCTCGTGATTGCCGATATGCCATTCGGGAGCTACGAAGTGTCCGACGAGCAGGCGGTATCGAACGCGATCCGGATGCTCAAGGAAGGCGGCGCTGACATGGTCAAGCTCGAGGGCGCTGGCCGGATGGTTTCGCGTGTCGAGGCGATCGCCGAGTCGAACATCGGTGTGATCGGCCACATCGGGCTCACACCACAGTCGGCGATCAAGCTCGGCGGCTTCCGCGCGCAGGGACGCACCGCAAAGGCGGCCCTGCGACTGCTTGACGAGGCACTTGCCCTTGAGGCGGCCGGTGCGTCGGCGATCGTGCTCGAAGCCGTCCCGGCCCAGGTCGCGACGCTCATCTCCGAGGCGCTCGAGATCCCGACGATCGGCATCGGCGCAGGCGCTGGCACCGACGGGCAGGTGCTTGTCTGGCACGACCTCCTCGGGCTCTACGCCGGCGCGGCACCGCGCTTCGTCAAGCGGTATGCCGACATCGCAGGCGAGATCGGCGGCGCGCTCGATCAGTACGTCAACGACGTTCGTACCGGTGCGTTCCCCGAGGAGCAGCACACCTACGCGATCCCCGCCGAGGAACTCGCTGAGCTCGAGGCCGGGCTCGCCGAGCGCCGCGGCCGCTAGGCGCCGATCAGCGCGAGCCCGACGACGATCACTGCCGCAAGGAGCGCAGCCGAGCCGAGCGCCCACGCCGCGCGCCCCCAGCTCCAGCCGTGGGTCGTGCGAATTCCAAGCAGCACGAGCGCGAGCGACCAGGCGACACAGCCGAGCTCGACGAGCGCGAATGCGATTCCGCCGGCGCCCGAGTCGGCACCGCCCGTCTTCAACGTCGCCGAGCCGTAGACCGCAAGCCGAAGCAGCTCAACGACGAGCGACGCGGCGATCGGCACGGCCGAGAACGCAAGGATCTGCCGGTTGCGCCGGAATGAGCCTGTGGAGCCGAGTGAGCGCACAGCCCAGTGCAGGATCGCCCCTCCTGCCCAGTAGACGACGAGGCCGTAGAGCGCACCCGCGAGGTAGATCAGGATCATCGCGTTGATCCAGTCGACATCAGGGTTGTCCATCACACGTTCCATCGGCCGCGTCCACACGATTCCTGCGATACCCGCAAGGACGGTGATCGCGAGGATCGGTTCGCTCCGATCGGCGACGCTCTTATCGGTGGTGTCGCGCAACGCGACGAACACCGCTCGAGGCGCGGCCAGAACAAGCGCGGTGCGAAGCCACCATTCCTTCACCCGGCCAAGGGTAGACGTCGGCTCCGCAGCCCCGAACCGGTCACCTACCCTGGTTCACGATGGACGAGCTCGCTGCCGCGGAGACCTTCGAGTTGCTCGTACGTGAAGCGTTCGCATCGATTCCGGCCGAGTTGCATGCGCTGATGGAGAACGTCGAGGCGGTGGTCGAAGACGAGCCACCGCACGGAGAGCCACTCCTAGGCCTCTAACAGGGTGTTCCGCTCACGCGACGGGGCGCCTTCTACGCGGCGGTGCTACCCGACAAGATCACGATCTTCCGCGGTCCAATCGAGCGCGCGTATGGCGGCGATCTCGAACAGCTACGCGCCCAGGTGCGCCGTACGGTGCTGCACGAGGTCGCACATCATTTCGGGATCAGCGACGAGCGGCTCGTCGAGATCGACCGGTACTAACAGCAGCAGCGAGCTAGCGCTTCGAGACGTACGCGAACGGGTGGTAGAACGCGTCGAGGCCGCGAGTGCGATCGACGAGCACTTCGTGCGCTTCGCCCGTGTGCACATCGTTCACGGTGAGCCGAAGCTCATCGGAATCCTGATTCCACAGCAGGCGCACGTTCAAGCCGTTCGAGTTGCGCTCGGCAAGCTCGATCACTGCGGTCTCTTTCTCGATCACTGGTGTCTCAGTCACGTCTTCATAAGAGCACATCGACCGGAGGCTGCGGCGTGTGAGCCGTACGAATCTCGTATGGGAGTAATCGGGCGGTGTAAAGCGCTAGCCGCCGACGGTGACCAGTTCGCCGTTTTGGCACTGGTACACCATCTGCCCGATATCGAGCATCTTCTGAGCGATCGGCGGCTGCTTGTCGGTGCAGATCGTGTGATGCCGCTGCGCGAAGGCAACCGCCATGCCACCGATGAAAAGGATCGCCGCAACCGCAACGAGACCCCAGAGCACCCGCTTACGCTGAGCGGGAGGCATCGATGGGATGTCGATCGGGTGCGGCCGAATGAAATCTTCGATGTCAGGCATTGCCCGTCAGCCTACGCGGCGGCGGTTGCCCTGCGCTCAAGAAGAGGCGCGAGGAACGTGCCGGTGTGCGAGCCGGGCGTCGCAGCGATCGTCTCTGGCGTACCGGCGGCAATGATCTCGCCGCCCCCTTCGCCGCCCTCAGGCCCAAGGTCGACAAGCCAGTCAGCCTGCTTGATCACGTCGAGGTTGTGCTCGATCACAAGCACCGTGTTGCCCGTGTCAACGAGGCGCTGCAGCACCTCAAGCAGCTTCTCGATGTCAGCAAAGTGCAGACCGGTGGTCGGCTCGTCAAGGATGTAGAGCGTGCGACCAGTCGCAACCTTGCAGAGCTCGGCCGCAAGCTTTACGCGCTGCGCCTCGCCACCTGAGAGCGTCGTTGCTGGCTGCCCAAGCCGCATGTAGTCGAGCCCCACGTCGTGCAGCGTCTGCAAGCGTCGGCGGAGCTTCGGGATCTTCGCGAAGAACGTCAATGCCTCCTCGACCGACATGTCGAGGATGTCGGCGATCGTCTTGCCCTTGAAGCGAACCTCGAGCGTCTCGCGGTTGTAGCGACGGCCCTTGCAGGTCTCGCACGGCACGTAGACGTCGGGCAGGAAGTGCATTTCGATCTTGATCTGGCCGTCGCCCTTGCATGTCTCGCAGCGGCCGCCCTTGACGTTGAACGAGAACCGGCCGGGCTTGTAGCCGCGCACCTTCGCGTCGGGCGTCAGCGAGTAGAGCTCGCGAACGTGTGTGAAAAGGTCGGTGTAGGTGGCTGGATTCGAGCGCGGCGTACGGCCGATTGGGCGCTGGTCGATCTCGATCACCTTGTCAAACGCGTCGATGCCTTCGACGGAGTCGTGATCGCCCGGCTTCACGCGCACCTTCGACAGGCTGTTCGCGAGCGACTTGTAGACGATCTCGTTCACGAGAGTCGACTTGCCCGAGCCAGACACACCCGTCACAGCGATGAAACGACCGACGGGAAAATCGACGTCAATTCCTTTCAGGTTGTGCTCGCGGGCGCCGCGGACGGTGAAGACGCCGCGGTCCTCGGAGCGCCGTTCGGGAATCGCGATACCGCGCTTGCCCGAGAGGAACTGGCCAGTGACCGATTTCGGGTTGCGCTCAACCTTCGCCGCCGTACCTTCGGCGACGACATGACCGCCGTGGACACCTGCGCCCGGCCCCATGTCGACGAGCCAGTCGGAGCTGCGCATCATCTGCTCGTCGTGCTCAACGACGACAACGGTGTTGCCGAGGTTGCGGAGGCGCTCGAGCGTGCCGATCAGCTTGTCGTTGTCGCGCTGGTGGAGGCCGATCGACGGCTCGTCAAGGATGTAGAGAACACCCACGAGTTGTGAGCCGATCTGCGTCGCGAGGCGGAGGCGCTGCGCTTCGCCGCCCGAGAGCGTCGCGGACGCACGGTCGAGGGCGAGATAGCCGACACCAACGTTGTCGAGGAACGTGAGCCGCTCACGGATCTCCTTCACGATGCGCGCGCCGATCAGCTCTTCGGTTTCGGTGAGCGACAGGCTGTTAAGGAACTCAAGCGCGCGCGTGACCGAGAGCTGTGTGAACTGATGGATGTTGCGGTCGCCCACCGTCACGGCGAGCACCTCGGGCTTGAGACGGGCGCCGTTGCACTCGGGACATGGGCGGAACGACATGTACTCCTCGATCCGCTCGCGCTGCGACGAGCTGTCGGTGTCGCGATACCGCCGCTCAAGCGACGGGATCAACCCTTCAAACGTTGTCGTGTACGCGCGTCGGCGCCCCATGCGGTTGCGATAGGTGACGTAGAGCTTCTCGTTGCCTGTTCCACGCAGGAAGTAGCTCTGCTGCTCGGCGGGTAGCTGCTCCCAGGGCATATCCATGTCGATCTCGTACCGCTCGGCGATCGCCTGGATCACCGACTCGTAGAAGCCGGCACCTCCGACAGACCACGGGACGAGCGCGCCGTCGTTCAGTGAAAGGGCTGGCTCAGGCACGAGCAGATCGGGATCGATCTCCTGCTGCGCGCCAAGCCCCGTGCAGCGCGGACACGCACCGTGCGGTGAGTTGAACGAGAAGATGCGCGGCTGTAGCTCGGGTAGCGAGACGCCGTGATCGGGGCAGGCGAAACGCTCGGAGTAGGTCATGCTCTCGCCGCTGTCGACCAGGTCGATCGTGACCAGACCTTCCGAGAGCGCCGCCGCCGATTCCACCGACTGCGAGAGCCGCTGACGTAGATCGTCCTTCATCACGAGCCGGTCGACAACGACGTCGACCGAGTGCTTGAACTTCTTGTCGAGCGCCGGCACCTCGTCAAGCTCGTACAGTTCGCCATCGACCTTCACACGTGTGAAGCCCTCGTTGCGGTACTGCTCAAACAGCTCGCGGAACTCGCCCTTGCGGTCGCGCACGACGGGCGCGTTGACCGTGAAACGCGTGCCTTCGGGCAGCTGGAGGATCTGCTCGACGATCGAATCGACCGACTGACCGGCGATCGGCTTGCCGCAAACGGGGCAGTGCGGCCGACCGACGCGCGCGTAGAGCAGGCGGAGGTAGTCGTAGATCTCTGTCACCGTGCCGACCGTCGAACGCGGGTTGCGTGACGTCGTCTTCTGGTCGATTGAGATCGCCGGGCTGAGCCCGTCGATTGAGTCAACGTCGGGCTTCTCCATCATTTGGAGGAACTGCCGCGCGTAGGCCGAGAGCGACTCGACGTACCGGCGCTGCCCCTCGGCATAGATCGTGTCGAAGGCAAGGCTCGACTTACCGGAGCCTGAAAGCCCGGTGATACAGATCAGCGCGTTCCGCGGGAGGCGGACCGTAATGTCTTTGAGGTTGTGCTCCCGCGCGCCGTGAACGACGAGTTCGTCAGACGCCATGAACGGCGAAGTGTACCCGAGCGAACACACGTTCGGTGCAGGTATTCCCGCTCGTAGCGGAGAAATTCCTTGCCGCCGCGCCTAGGCGAGCGTGCCTGAGCCGCGAGCGAACGTCCGCCTCGCGGTGATCCCCCACTCCTGCTCGCGCCACAGGTAGGTCTCGACAGTCAGCGACGCGTCGTTTGGCGTGTAGAGAAACGCCCCGCAAGCTTCGCCGTGTCGATGCGGACGAGGCCGCCCAAGCCCCGGCACCGTCGTGACAACCGCGCTGTGAAACCCCTCGTCAACGACCTCGAACTCGTGGCGATCACCGACGCTCCCCTGGTGGACATGGCCACCGACGATCAGCTCCGCACCCGCATCGGCGAGCGTGGCGAGAACGTGGTTTCGGTGGGCGACCGGCTTCTTACGGCTCCGCCACGGCGGCCCCACGAGCTGATGATGGAGGACGGCGATTCGGAATGCCCCAGGCGGGCCCGACCGCAGCCGACCAACCGCACGCGCGAGACCTGACCGGCTCACGCCACCCGACTGGTGCATCCACGGACGCACGGAGTTGATCCCGACGACGTGGAGCTCCGGGGTCGAATGCGTCGGTTCGGTCGTCAACCAGTGACGCTCAAACTCCGCCCACGGCGAGAGCAGGCGCTTCGGCGAGATGAACGGGATGTCGTGGTTTCCCGGCACCGCGAGCACTGGGACACCGGGCCCCTTGAGGAGTGCGGCCGCACCGTCGTGCTGCCACGGCTTGTTGCGATGTGTGAGGTCACCACTCGCGATCACAAGTGTCGGCTTGAGCGTGTCAACGAGCGTTTGCAACGCCGGCCCAGGCCCCGCCTCGGCGCCTGACTTTCCAGCGCCCGTGTGGAGATCTGACACGTGAAGGATGCGAAGTGACACCGTCGAAGCAGGCTACAGTGAGTTCCATGACCGAAGCCGAGATCTTCGACGACCTCTACCTTGGCGTCCGCGCAGGCGGCGCGCTGCGCAAACAGCGTCGCGGCGAAGCGCTCACCGCCGAGGAACTCGAGGCACTCGGCCGCTGGCGGCGGCTGTCGCCCTGGCGCAAGGGACTCGCGATCGGCGGCTTCACCGTCGGCACCTTCGGACTCGGCTTTACCCTCGGCGGCCTCGTGTTTGGCCGCTGGAGAAAAGCCTAGAGCGGCGTCCCCCTCACCAGTGGTGGGGCTGCCGACTCGCGGCTCCCCACCTACCGAGGGAGACTGCCATGACCGGCCATACCCGCTGGAGCGATGTTCGCCACAAGCGCTCGGGTTCGTTCGAATTCACCGTTGAGATTGAGACCGAGCCGGGCGTTGCCGAGCTCACTGGTGATGCACTCGATCAGATGCTCGATACGCTCGAAGAGCAGCGCATCCTCCGTGCACCGACGTTGTCGCTCGATGACACGAAGCTGTCGTGGGGAGGCATCTTCCAGGTCTGGGCTGACTCGATTGGTGCTGCAGCGACGATCGCAGAGGCACAGTTCATCGCCGCGATCCCGAGGGAGCACCCGGTTGCGATTGACCGGGTGATCGTGCAGCGCGAGCGGCTCGACGACTAGAAGCGCCGTGGGCGGGCGTGGCGCCTTGGGTGCTGCGCCCGCCCCTAGCGCGCTTGCGCGGCGAGCAGGTCGCGACGGAGGTCTTTGAGCTCGTCGCGGAGCTTCGCGGCGTACTCGAATCGCAGCTCTTCGGCGGCGACGCGCATCTCTTCCTCGAGCGTGATCACGAGTTTCTCGAGCTCGCTCGTGTCCATCCCCTCGACGGGCTTACCGCGGCGGGTGCGTTTCGGGACATGCGGCTGATCGAGCATCAGGAACTCCGCGATGTCCGACACGCCCTTCGTGATCGCCGTCGGCGAGATTCCGTGCTCCTCGTTGTAGGCGATCTGTACGGCGCGGCGACGGTTCGTCTCGTCGAACGCGGCCTGCATCGACTCGGTCGTCTTATCGGCGTACATGATCACCTTGCCGTCGATGTGTCGCGCTGCGCGCCCGATCGTCTGAATCAGCGCTGTCTGACCACGGAGGAAGCCCTCCTTGTCAGCATCGAGGATCGCCACGAGTGAGACCTCCGGAAGGTCGAGCCCCTCACGCAGAAGGTTGACACCGACGAGGACGTCGTATTCGCCAAGGCGCAGGTCGCGAATGATCTGGATCCGCTCGAGGGTGTCGATCTCCGAGTGGAGATAGCGGGCTTTCACACCGGCCTCCAGCAGGTAATCGGTGAGATCCTCGGACATCTTCTTGGTGAGCGTCGTGACGAGGGTGCGCTCGCCCTTCTCTTCGCGGCGGCGGATCTCGTTCAGGAGGTCGTCAATCTGGTTTCGCGTCGGACGCAGCTCGATCTCGGGATCGACGATCGCCGTCGGGCGAATCAGCTGCTCAACAGTGCGGGTCGACTGACGGAGCTCCCAGGCGCCAGGGGTCGCCGACACAAGCACCATCTGCGGCACCTTCTCGAGGAACTCGTCGAAGCGAAGCGGGCGATTGTCGAGCGCAGACGGAAGCCGGAAACCGAAGTCGACGAGGGTCTGTTTGCGCGAGCGGTCACCTTCGTACATGCCACCGATCTGCGGGATCGTCTGATGGCTCTCGTCGACGAAGACGATGTAATCCTTGGGGAAGTAGTCGAGCAACGAGTGCGGAGCTGAGCCTTCCGGCCGACCATCGAGGATCCGCGAGTAGTTCTCGATGCCGTTGCAGAACCCGAGCTCGCGCATCATCTCGAGGTCGTACTCGGTGCGCTGACGAATGCGGTGCGCCTCGAGCATCCGGCCGGTCGACTCGAACAGTTTCACCTGGGCCTTCAGCTCTTCCTGGATCTCGACAACGGCCCGCTCGATCGTCGGCTTCGACGTGACGTACTGCGTCGCCGGGAAGACCGTGATGTTGTCGAGACGTGAGAGCACCTCACCGGTGAGCGGATCGAAATGCGTGATCGTCTCGACCTCGTCGCCGAAGAACGAGATGCGGTAGGCGGTCTCGCTGTAGGCCGGCTGGATCTCGACTGCGTCACCCCGCACACGGAAGCGCCCGCGACCGAGAATCGTGTCGTTACGGGCGAACTGGATGTCGACGAGCTTGCGCAGCATCAGGTCGCGATCGTGCAGCTCGCCCACGGTGAGGTTGACGACCCGCTCCTGGTACGCCTCTGGCGAGCCGAGGCCGTAGATGCACGACACCGACGCGACGATGATCGTGTCGCGCCGCGTGAGCAGATTCGACGTCGCCGCGTGGCGCAGACGATCGATGTCGTCGTTGCGTGAACTGTCCTTCTCGATGTAGAGATCGGCCTGCGGAACGTACGCCTCAGGCTGGTAGTAGTCGTAGTACGAGACGAAGTACTCGACTGCGTTGTGCGGGAAGAACTCGCGGAACTCGTTGCAGAGCTGAGCCGCGAGTGTCTTGTTGTGCGCGATCACGAGTGCGGGACGGCCCGTCTTCTCAATGATCCACGCCATCGTCGCCGTCTTGCCGGTACCGGTCGCGCCGAGGAGGGTCTGGTACCGCTCCCCGGCTTCGATCCCGGCCGCGAGTGCCTCGATCGCCTTCGGCTGATCGCCCGTTGGGACGTACGGCGTCTCGGTCTTCAGCTCAGCCATCGACCCGACAGCCTAACCGATCGAGGCTCGTTGGACGAACGTGTGTTCTCTACACTGTCGGAGCTACGGCTGCGGCTTCGCCGAGTGCGAGCAGCTCACGCACCATGCGATTGACGTCACGCGGGTGATCCATCGTCAGATGACCCTCGGCGTCGAGCGGCCAATCGTCCTCTGGCCGATCCCAGCAGAGCTCAAGCCCGTTGCCGTCAGGATCACTCAGGTAGAGCGCCTCGTGCGTACCGTGGTCGTTCACGCCATCGAGGGGCCAATCCGCGTCGACAAGGCGCTTCAGGGCGTCGCCAAGAGCTTCACGCGTCGGATAGCGGATCGCGACGTGGTAGAGGCCGGTCGTTCCTGCCGGCGGCGGTGTTCCGCCGCGTGATGTCCACGTGTTGAAGCCAAGGTCGTGGTGATACCCGCCAGCCGAGAGGAAGAGCGCGTCCTGCATACGGAAGGCGACATCGAACCCAAGCACGCCGACGTAGAAGGCATGAACTCGGTCGAGATCTGCGGTCTTCAGGTGCACATGGCCGATATCGACCCGTGGATCGATTGGGCGAGCTGCGCGCTCGGTCGGCGTGAGCAGGCCCTCGTAGTGCTTCGTGTTTGCGTCCATCGCGCGTCCTCCGCTTCAGATACTTGATTCCTCAAGTAAATGTAGCACTGCGGTGGTCGCAGGCGCGTTCGGGCTAGTCGCCCCAGTCGAAGTCGCGCGAGCGCGACCAGAGCGACTCGTCGGACTGCTCTTCGACTGGCTCAACGCTTGGGGGCGGCGCAGGCGCTGCGTGCTCCTCGGTTGCGTCGGCCTCGGCGGTCGCTTCGACGGGCGCGGCGTACTCCGACGATGCCGGCGGAGGGGTGAAGACGTTCTCTGAGGTCGGCCAGTCGAGCTGGGTCGGCTCGTCGACGATCGACTGCTGGCCGTCCATCGTGTCTTCGACGCGTGCCTGTTCCTCGCTCTTGAAGAGCGGGTGGTTTGAGAATGGATCGTCGGTGAGGTACTTGTCGATCGGGAGTTCGTGTTCGAGTGCCGAGTTTCGGCGCTTGAGCTCGAGGTGCTCCTGAATGACCTGGGCGAAGAGTGAGCCCGTCTCGGTCGCGACGTCGTCTTCCGGTTCAGCAGCCACAGCACTCAGCAGTCTACAACGCGTTCACATCCCGCAACGCGGGAAAGTCTGCGGGAGCCGTCCGAAAAAGGGAACAATGGGCTCATGGCTGGAATCGGAAAGCTTGGACGACGCGTTGGCCCGCTGGGCACAGCGATGGTGCTCTGGGATGTGTGGAAGCGCATTCCGCCCCGTCAGCGTAAGCAGATCCTGAAGCAGGCACGCAAGCATGGGCCGACCGTCGCGAGGACGGTCATCAAGGTCCGTCGCGGCCTGAAGTAGCGCAGCCGACGATCAGTCGATTGTGAGCGCGGTGCGCGCGATGCGCTCCTGCTCTTGCACGTGCGCTGTCGGATAGCCCTCAGCGGTGCTCGCGCGCCACGGCCTGCCGACGTACCGAACGGGGATACCCCCCGCCGCCTCTTCCAGCCGGTGGCGGATCGAGCGCCACGCACCCATGTTCTGCGGCTCTTCTTGCGCCCAGACGATCTCGTCGAGCGACGGGTACGACGCGATCAGCTCCTTCGCCGCGTCGAGCGGGAATGGGTAGAGCTGCTCAAGCCGAGCAACCGCAACACGGCGCGCGGTCGGGTAGAGCGCATGCGCTGCGATGTCGTAGTAGACCTTCCCTGCGCACAGCACGAGGCGACGAATTCCAGGCCGTTCAGGCACCCGGGCGTCGAGGAGCGGACGAAACGCCCCCTCAGTGAGATCGATGATTGACGAGGTCGCGTCTGGGAGACGCAGCAGACCCTTCGGCGTCATCACGATTAGTGGCCGTGCGCTCGGATCGACCGCCTGACGACGGAGCAGGTGGAAGTACTGCGCGGCCGTGGTCGGCACAGCGATACGCAGATTGCCTTGGGCGGTGAGCTGCAAGAACCGTTCAAGGCGGGCGCTTGAGTGCTCAGGCCCGTTTCCTTCGTAGCCGTGCGGGAGCAGCATCGTCAGCCGCGTGGTCTGACGCCACTTCGCAAGCCCAGCGGAAATGAACTGGTCGGTGATGATCTGCGCGCCGTTTGCAAAGTCGCCAAACTGCGCCTCCCACAGCACGAGCGCCTCAGGCGCTGCGGCGGAGTAGCCGTATTCGAACCCGAGGCACGAGTATTCCGAGAGCGGCGAGTTGTGCACCTCGAACGACGCCTGAGCTCCTGCGAGGCGCTGCATCGGGACGTACTCCTCACCCGTGTTGACATCGTGAAGAACGAGGTGACGATGCGAGAACGTTCCGCGCTCGGAGTCCTGCCCCGTGAGGCGCACAGGGATGCCGTCGAGGATCAACGAGCCGAACGCGAGCGCCTCAGCCCCACCCCAGTCAATCCCACCGGTGTCGAGCGATTCGAGCCGCTTGTCAAGCTGCCGCTCGAGTTTCGGGTGAACGGTGAAGTCGGATGGAACCTTGTGTAGCTCGGCGGCGATCGCGCGCAACCGGTCTTCTGCAACGCGCGTGACGACGATGTGGTCGCCCTTTGCCGGAACATGATCGTCGCCTGACTTGGCAGGAATCTCTGTCGGGAACGATGCCTTGAGCCGGCCGTGGGCCTCGCGGAGCTTCGCCTCGGCAGCACCAACGTGGGCCTCTGCCTCCGCGACCGTCAAGACGCCTTCCTCAACCAGCCGGGCGCCGTAGAGCTCGCGCACCGTTGGGTGCGCGGCGATCTGTTCGACCATGAGCGGCTGGGTGTAGGCCGGCTCGTCTTGTTCGTTATGGCCGAGCCGCCGGTAGCCCACGAGGTCGATGACGACGTCGTGGCCGAATCGGGCGCGGTACGCGAGCGCGAGGTCGACAGCGGCGACCGCCGCTTCGGGGTCGTCGGCATTGACGTGGATGATCGGCACGTCGAAGCCCTTGGCGAGATCTGAGGAGTGTCTCGTCGACCGAGACTGCGAGGGCTCGGTCGTGAACCCAACCTGGTTGTTGGTGATGATGTGGAGCGTGCCGCCCGTGGAGTAGCCGTCGAGGGCGTAGAGGTTGAGCGTCTCGGCCACGATCCCCTGCCCGGCAAATGCAGCGTCGCCGTGAAGCAGCACGGGCATCGCAACGCGCGGATCGTGGTCGCCGGTTCCCGGCGAACGGATCGTCTGTTCGGCGCGGGTGCGCCCTTCGACGACGGGGTTGACGGCCTCAAGATGGCTCGGGTTTGCCGAGAGGGTGACGCCAATTTCGCCGCTCGCAGTCTGGCGGGTTCCCCGCGCACCGAGGTGGTACTTGACATCGCCGGTGCCTCCCTCGGCGTCGGCGGCGACCGCTTCGATCTGGCGTTCCCCTTCGAATTCGCGGAGGATCTTCTCGTACGGAACCTCAACGGTGTGTGCGAGGACGTTGAGTCGGCCGCGATGCGCCATCCCCAGCACGAGTTCGCGTGCGCCTTCGGCAGCGGCGAGCGAGATCGTTTCGTCGAGCATCGGTATGAGCGCGTCGACCCCTTCGAGGGAGAACTGCTTCTGACCGATGAATGCGCGACGGAGGTACCGCTCGAAACCCTCGACTTCGCAGAGGCGACGGTAGAGCGCGCGCTTTTCATCGGCATTGAATTCGCGGCGGAAGCGGCGACTCTCGATGGCCTGTCTAAGCCAGACGCGCTGCTCATGGTCGGAGATGTGTTCGATCTCGTAGGCAGTGGTGCCGCAGTAGGTCTCACGGAGCTGCGGGAGAACGTCGGCGAGCGTGCGGCCAGGCGTGGCGACTCGGAGCACGGCGGCGAGAACGCGTTCCTGGAGCTCGGGTGTCAGGCGCGGCTCGAGCCGCAGAGGGTCGAGCGCGGGGTCGCCTAGAGGGTCGGAGCCAAGCGGGTCGAGACGAGCGGCGAGGTGGCCGTGCATGCGGTGCGCTTTGACGAGTGCCATGGCGGCGGCGACCGCGCCAAAGAGCGTGTCGTCTGGAGCGCCTAGGCGCTCGGGTTTCGCCTGAGAGGTTGCGGCGGGCGACGGCTGCGGGTCTGCCGAGGCCGCGGGCTGTTCCGTACCAACGGTTTCGGCGTGACCGTTGGTTGTGGCGGCTGCTCCGTCGATCAGCCGTCGGAGGCCGGGAAGCGAGGCGAAGACTTCGTCGGAGCCGCGTTCGAAGAGTTCGCGCCACTCGGGCGGAACGGCTTCGGGATTATCGAGGTACTCCTCCAAGAGGAGGCCTGCGTACCCCGCATTCAGCCCGTCGACGTCACGCATAGCGTTCCGGTACGTGTTGTATCAGCGCATCCCTGCGTCGCGACGGCGTGTTTCGGGGAAGCGCCGACCGACGCCCGTGGAGCGGAGCGTCGAAGGCGCAAGCTAGCGATCTGCGGTTCGTTAGTAGATCGGCTTGTCCATCGTCGACGCGATGCTGGCGCCGATGATGAAGCCAATCGTGATCACGAACATGGTCACGAGCAGCAGCTTGCGGTGCTTCTGGCTCTTGCTCATGAACGTCGCGAGCAGCGCGACTGCAAGCGCCGCCGTCCCGATCAGGAAAGGCTTGTAGACGATCTGGACGAGGCCACCAGCTAGCGCAACGATTCCAAGGACGAACGCAGCGTTCTCCGAGGAGGGGCGAGTTTCGCTCATGACCCAACTCTATCGCGACGGTCGGAAGAACGCGCCGGTACCCGTCGGGGTGAATCGTGGGGGCCACCCCGGCGCGGGCGATCGCTGTTGGGCGGGCGCCACGGCTGCCAGTTGATGCGGCTGAATTCTCCTTCCTTTCCGATCTCCGGCTCGGCCTTGACCGCCCACCAAACAACCCAGCAGACGTAGGCCATCGGGATCTTCAGGATGAGGATCATGAAGATGAGTTCCCACATTGCGAGCGATCAGTGTACGCAACGGGTCTGCCGCTTCCAACGCCCGCACGGTCATGAATAGCGCCGCAGTTCATCGGTTACGGCTGCCATAACTCAGTCGCGGCCTATGAGTGAGCCGCAGGACGAACTGCAGCAGCAGCACGAGAGCAACATCGCGAATCGGTCGCTGCCATCACCCGTCGCGTGCGCGTAGAGATCAAGCAGATCTTCGGTGAGTCTCGTGTACATCGTTGCCTCCCAAACGCCAATTGCGGTCTCGCTGTTTGCAATACAGCCAACGTACCGAGGCAACTGTTGCAGCACTGTGTCGTCACTAGACCATCTCTGTAACAGTGGGCGAGTGAAGATCGAACTCGACAACAGCCCGCACATCGACACGGTCGCGACGCTGTTTCGCGAGTACGCCTCGTCGCTGCCTTTCGACCTGACATTTCAGAGCTTTGACGAAGAACTCGCCGCGCTCCCAGGCGAATACGCACCCCCGCGCGGAGCGCTCATTGTCGCCACGCTCAACGGAGATGCCGCCGGATGCGTCGCGCTGCGACCACTTGATGCCTCGGTCTGCGAGATGAAACGGCTCTACGTACGACCGACGGCGAGAGGGACAGGTGCGGGCCGCGCGCTTGCAGAAGCAGTGATCACCGCAGCGCGCGCAGCCGGGTACTCACACATGCGGCTCGACACCACGCCCGAGATGAACGCGGCGCACGCGCTCTACTCGTCTCTCGGGTTCTACGAGATCGCCCCGTACCGGCACAACCCCATTGCCGGTACTCGGTACCTAGAACTCGCGCTCAGTCCGACGTCGTAGCGGCGACGGGCTCTCCACCGTAGAGTTCCATCGATGCCAACCGAGCCGCTCGATCTCGACGCATACAAGCGCCGCCTCGGCCCTTATGGCGCATGGCTAGGACTCGCCTTCGTCACCGGCGCAGAGGCGAAAGCAGCCGCGCGTGAGGTCGAGGCCATGGGCTTCGGCGGACTCTGGATTCCCGAGAGCCCGACCGGCAAGGAAGTTCTCACGCTAGCCGCCCACGTGCTCGACGCAACCAACCGCCTGCTGATCGGCACTGGCATCGCGACCATTTGGGCGCGCGATCCCGTCTCGGCGAAGTGTGGCGCCGCAAACCTCTCCGAGGCCTCCGGCAGCCGTTTTATCCTCGGCCTCGGCGTGAGCCACGGCCCGATCGTCGAGCGGCGCGGCCACGTGTACGAGAAGCCGCTCACACTGATGAAGCGCTACCTCGATGGCATGGACGCGACGAAGTACCGCGGTCCGCTCGATGAGCGGCCACCCGTCGTGATTGCTGCCCTACGGCCAAAGAGCCTTGAACTCGCGCGTGATCGCACCGATGGCTCGCACACGTACTTCGTGCCGGCCGAACACACCCGCCGAGTCCGCGCAGTGCTTGGCCCTACGGCGCTCCTCACTCCCGAGATCGCGGTCGTCCTCGACGAGAATCCGGAGACCGCGCGTGCGACGGCCCGTGAGTACGCGAAGACCTACCTGGCGTTGCCAAATTACGCGAACACGCTCCGCGACCTCGGGTACTCCGAGGACGATCTCGTGGATGGCGGCAGCGATGCGCTGATCGATGCCGTCATTCCGTGGGGCAACGCGGACACGATCGCCGCGGCCGCGGCCGAGCACATCGCCGCGGGCGCCGACCATGTCTCGATCCAACCGATCGCAGAAACCCTCGGCGAGAAGCTCACGCAGCTCGCGACGATCCGCGCCGCTCTCGGTTAGCCGTACAGCCAGTCGAGGAAGCCCTGCCACGCAGTCGTCGCTTCAGCCGCGTCGGCGTTCTCGGCGAAGAGGTGGTGCCCGACCGACAGTGGCCCTCCCCAGGCACCGCGTGCGTAGAAGCGGAGGAGCGAGTTGCTCGTGCGGATGCCCAAAAAGTGATCGGTGCGGTAGTCGACCACGCCCTCCTCTTCGCGAAAGCCGGGCACGTCGAGCGCGGCCACGCTGCCGACGGCGCCAGCCGACAGGGCATCGGCAAGCCGCCCGAGCGCGTCAGGGGCGCTCGATTCCGGTGTGCCGTTCGCGGCGACGTACACGACCGGGCGCCCCGCGAAGTGGCGCAGGTACTCGCCGAGTGAGTGGAGGTAGAAGTCCGTGTGCAGGGACGCAGCGTCGAACTGGGTATCCCAGTTGTCGACAAAGATCCCGCTGTGAACGTAGCGGAGCGTCGTTGTCGCCCCGTTT
>OMIZ01000152.1 GCA_900299235.1 Actinomycetota bacterium | reverse complement strand
GTAGACCGTGCGTGCGAGTCCGACGAGGCCGTCGAAGGCCCCACGGTCGGCGTCGGACGAAAGGAGCTCGCGGTACTCGGCGGTGATCCGCTCGCGCTCGGCGAGCACCTGCTCAAGCGGTCGGTCGATCGACTCGCCGGCCTGGATCTGCGGGATGTAGCCCCGCATGGCGTTGAGTGGCAGCCGCAGATCGTCGACCCACGCACGGTCGGTGTGGGTGTAGCCAGCCCCGGTCGAGTACCAGAACCACGGATCCTTCGCCTCGTCGAACGCGGCCATCCACTCGCTTCCGCGGGGGTGCGCCTTGATCGCCGCCATGACCGCGTCGGGCTCGCTGTTATCCATGATCGCGGCGGTGAGACCGAGCTCAACCGCGAGCCGGGACAGCTTGCGCACCTCATCGTCGGGCCGGAAGAGCAGGATGTCGATGCCCGCAACCATCCGAGCGACCGTCCGGTCGGTGATTCCCGGGAAGAGCTTCTGACAGAGCTCGCGGAACGTCAGGTACGCGCCGTATCCGAGGTTCAGCATCTCGAAGTGGTACGAGCCCATCTCGAAGAGACTCTGGATCAGCGCGTCGTACTTGTTGCGCAGATGGAACGTTGCGTAGACGCCGTGATGCTCGAAGACGACCTTCTCGTCTTCGATCTCGGGCAGCGGCTCGAATGAGATCTGCTTTAGCCGCTCGATGCAGTCGGTCGCCTTCTCGACCCATGCGGCATAGATCTCGTCCCAGTTCTCAAAGTAGTGGCCCGCGCGCTTGGTGAAGTACTCGGCACGACGTGCGACCTCATCGGGATCGGTGATCGCGTTCGGGCTGATGAACAGGTACCCGTTGACGACACGGTGATCGATGCCGAGCGAGGGAGGAATGAGCCAGACCCGGGTCGTCAGCTGGTTCACAGCAACGGCCCAGTTCTCGGTCATGATCGCGTCGAAGGGGTAGATCGGCTCGGGATTGTGCATCCCGTCGAAGAACCAGAACTTCGACTCGTCGCGCTCACGGAGCGCCTCCGAGAAGGTGTAGTAGTAGGGGTAGAGCGACTGCCACCCCTCGGCGCCCGCAGGCGTCTCGACCTCGTAGGGGCTGAGAAAGCCCTTCCTCTCCTCGCTCGACATCGGCTCTCCTACCTCTTTCGCATCTCGGGGACGACGATGTCGTTGTTGATCACGATCGGCTCGTCATCCAGGTACAGGCTGCAGTTTCGCATCGGAATGTCGACATGGCACGGCGTGTCGTTGTCGCCGCCAAGCTCGCCGTTCGGGCCTGTTGAGAAGAGGACGTTCCCATAGAACGACCGCACCTCCATGCCCATTCCGCGCGTATCCGTCGCAAGCGCCGACCACCGTGCGCGATGGTCGAGCCCCCAGCCGATGTGCGCGATCCCGTAGGCGCGCTCGTCGTTGAACGACTCCATGTAGTCCTTCAGCAGGTCTGCGTCGAGTCCGCCTCGGATGTCGATGATGCGACCCTTCTCGATCGTCAGGTGGATCGGCGTCTGGATGTACGACTTCTGCGGCAGCAGGATGTCGCCGGGTGCCAGCACGACCTTGCCGTCGACGCCGGTGTCAGAGCCTCCACTGAAGACGAAGCCCGACGGCCAGTGATCCCAGCGGCCCGGCGTGTCGGTGTACCCGTACTGCGTAACCGTCGGGTACTTCGTCATGTCGTAGACCACGTCAGTGCCGGCCTCGTTTGTGAAGCGGAGCGTCTTCGCCTTCTGCATCAGCTCGGAGCCGATCTCGACCCGCTCACGAATCTCAGGGATCGGGAAGAGCCGTTGGAGCAGATCGACCGGCTCGATGCAGAGAAGGATGCGTGTGCCAGCCTCCTGGATCTCATGCTGCTCGGGCGAGAAGAGCAGGAACATGAGGTCGATCAGGATGTCGGCCTCCTTGAGCATCTCGACGACCGGGCGGTTGTTCGCAAGCGGCGTCGTGCCGACCGTCCACGTGCCAAAGTCTCCGTCGAGGCTCGTTGAGGCGTCGGGGAGCGTGACGTGGTAGGAGGTCGCACCCAGCTTGCCGGCCGCGGCCTGGAAGGCGTCTGCGTAGTCGCGGCGCTGGTCGCCCTGCGAGAGAATCGCAACTGTCTCACCTTCGTGGACGGCGCACATCTCGAGTGCGCGCTTACAGAGATCGACGAAGCCGTAGCCGGTGGTCATACGTGGTCCTTTCCTATGGGGTCTCGGCGGAAGCTTGGCGCGAGAGCTTCAGGGGATGGAGCAGGGAGCGGAGCAAAGCGATAGTCGGTGCGGGGCGGTCCCACGGCACCATATGGCCCGCACCTTCGACGGCGAGAATGGCCGGTGCGGGGTTGGTTGATCGGAGCGTGGCGACATCGCCATGGGTGACAACGGGGCTTGTGGAGCCGTAGACGAGCGTCGCATTCGAGCCGAGCTGCTGCCAGAGCGGCTCGAAGGTCTCGTGTTCGAAATTCGCGTGCGTCTCGTGCACTGCGACACGTGCGCAGGTTCCGAGCCAGCGGGCTCGGAGGCCGCGCTCGCGCTCAGCCCAGGCGGGGTAGAACTTCGCGACACCGTCGGCGTCGGTTCCCGTCTCCGCATCGTCGAGCTGTGCGTCGAAGACGGTGAGTGGCATGGGGTAGGGGCGAGTCGCGTTGCTCATCGGCGGATCGATCAGGATCGCGTGGTCAACTCGGTCTGGATGGCTCGCCGCGAAGGCAGCTGCGATGCGCGCGCCAAGCGAGTGGCCGACGATGATCGGGCGATCGAGACCGAGTGCGTCAGCGACGGCGCGCGTGTCAGCGACATAGTGGTTGAGCGAGTAGCCGGTTGGTGGGGTGTCCGAGAGGCCGCGACCGCGAAGGTCGATCGCGATCACGCGTGCGAGATCACCAAGTTCGCTCGCCACGAAATCCCATGTGACCGCCGGGCTCGTGATTCCTGGCAGGACGATGACGGCAGGGCCATCCCCGGCGTAGTCGAGGAGATGCAGCTCGATGCCGTTCGCGTTGACATGCACGCTTGTGGCGCCGGTTGCTGCGATGTCCGCGCGCAGGGCGTCAGGCATCAGGAGGCCGCGAGATACGCCAACGCGTCGTCGAGGGGGATGACATCCCCGTACTTGGCCTGGATGTCAAAGAGGTTCGCGTCGTGCGGATCGCGCGCGCGGTCGCCGACGCATTCGCGCACGACGAGCGTTGGAAAGCCTTCCTGCACTGAGTCGACGACGGAGGCGCGTACACAGCCGCTCGTGGTTGCGCCGCAGATGACGACGGTGTCGATCTCGCGCGCCCGTAGCTCATTCGCCAGCTCTGTTCCAAAGAACCCTGAGGCTCCCTTCTTGACGAAGATCGGCTCATCGGGCTGTGGCTCTAGGCGGGGATCGATGTCGACAAGCTCGGAGCCTGCGGCGAGGATTGCGAGTCCAGGCGCCTTCGCAAGCCAGGCGAGGGTGCCTGCGTCGCCTTCGTCGTAGGCGATCGTTGTGAAGAGCACCGGATGCCCTGCGCTACGAGCGACGTCGAGGAGGGCCTTTGTCGCCGCTACCTCAGCGCTGAGCTCAGAGCCAGTCGCGAACTGTGGCTCGGTGAAGCCGCGACTGAAGTCGATCACGACCACCGCAGGCCGGGCTCCGCGCTTGACCGTAGCGCCGAATCCCGCTCGTTCGTAGATCCGATCGGTTTCTGCATCAGCCACGTGCGCTCGCCCCCTTGAATCTCATCTTGCGTACTTGTATACAGACACTGTGGGTGGCTGTCCAGCCGAGGCTGGTAATCATGGCGGCGAACGTGTGCGGCACGCGAGGTCGGCTGCCCCCTGCCTGTGGACGATGGTGTCCAGGGCAAAGGTGAAGGACGTCCGGCGGAGAACGATTAGCCGTGAATCTCTGCAGGCAGCACGGTGTGGTTTCTCAGATGGTCTTGCAATGGCACGTGGCAGCGCCCGGCCCCGGTCTCGTCGGGAGCCGGCTCTTTTCCTCTGCCGCACGGGCGTGAGAGGCGTTCGTGTCGGCGGTCACTGAACCGAGGAGACAGCTCAATGCAGGTGTTTAAGGATCAGCTCACGATCGAGAACTACTACCTCGATTTCTTGTATTCGCTCGCGGCGATGTGCGTGGTGCTCATCGTCCTCGGCATCGGCTTTATCGATGGCGGTCTCGTCCGTACGAAGAACGTGCTTGACGCGTGGGTGCAGAAGATCGGCGCAGCCATCATCGGCGGCCTCAGCACCCTCGTGTTCGGCTACGCACTCTGGCAGTGGTCGTTCAACCAGGCGTTCGGCGTGCCGAACCCCTTGAAGCAGGCCCTCAAGGACTGGTGGGTCGGTGGCCCGAACGTCACCACGTTCGCGAACTACATTGACCCGAAGATCCTGCCCGAGGCCGACACGCAGCAGATCTTCCTGCTGTTCTTCATGACGTTCTCGATGGCGACGATGGCTCTGGTGCACAGCGCCGTTGTCGAACGGATCAAGGCACTCCCGCTCTACACGATCGCGCTCGTTGTGGGCCTCATCACCTCACCGCTCGCCGGCTACCTGTGCTGGGGTTCGGTCAGCCCGCTCACCAACCGTGGCGTGCATGACTTCGACGGCGTTTACCCGCTCTACATCTTTGCGGGCACGACGGCCCTCGTCCTCGCATGGCGGCTCAAGCCGCGCCGCGGGATCATGCTCGGCGGTCAGGCATCGGTTGCAGATCGTCCGCCGACGAACCTCTGGATGACGGGTGCTGGCGCGATGATCATCGTGTTCGCACTGCCGTTCGTCGCGCTCGGCTCGGGCTATGTCGTCCCGGGTGAGGGCTTCTTCGGCATCTCGATGACCACGAGCGGCTTCGGCATCGTGATGATCAACGTGCTCACTGCATTCCTCGCCGGCGGTGTCGGCGGCCTGCTGATCGCCTACAAGGAGCGGCAGGCAGCGTGGGTGTTCCTCGGCCCGATCTCAGGCGCGATCATCTGTGGCGCGCTGTTTGATGTCGGTCGACCGTGGGATGTTGCAATCCTGGCGTTCTTCGGCCCGTTCGTCACCCTGCTCGGCCAGAAGCTGATGGTCAAGCTTGGCATCGACGACCCGAAGGTCGTTCCGCTTGCTCTCTGCAACGGTGTCGTCGGCACGATCGCCACAGGCTTCATCGCCTGGGGCGACAAGACCGGTGGCTACTTCGGCCTTGAGGGCAAGTACGGCTTCCAGCACGCATCGATCAACCCGGGCTGGCAGGCAATCGGTGCCCTGGCGATCATCGCGCTCGCCGGAATCCCGACCCTGATCATCGCGCTCATCTTCGAGAAGACCTCCGGTCTCGCCGTTGATGACGCCGGTCAGGACGCTGGTCTCGACCACGTCTACTGGGATCACGCTTCGGCGTAGCCCGAGACGGAACTGGTTGTGCGCTGCGGGCCGCGAAAGCGGCCCGCAGCCATTTCTGGCCGCCTACGCGGAGGCCGCCGCGTCGCGCTCGAATGCCTCCTGGGCGGTGACGGCAACTTCGCCCGTCCAGAGCACGTGTTCGGCCATTGCGGCCTGGGCGGCGTCACCGTCGCCGATCCGGATCGCTTCGGTGATCGCCCGATGGTGTTCCTCAACGATTGTTCGCGTGTCCGCCTGGTACGCACCGAAGGCGCGGTAGCGAGCCGGGATCGCCATCACCTGGTTGATCATCGCGTCGAGCTGGCGAATCGCTGCCGCCTCCGCGATCAGGGCGTGGAACGAGATGTTTTCGGCGATCAGATCGGCCGCGTCGTCTTCGTGCTCGGTCAGCGCATGGAAACGGTCGTTGCTCGCGTCGAGCTTGCGTACGAGCTCGGGGCCGCCGCGCTCGGCGGCAACACGTGCCGCGAAACCTTCGAGCTGCGCCCGCAGGCGATAGATGTCGAGCAGCTCCGCTGCCGAGTACGAGCGGACGATCGCCGGCCGGTTCGGAGCGCCCTCGACGAGGCCTTCATTACGCAGCTGAATCAACGCCTCCCGCACCGGAGTACGGCTCGTCCCGAGCTCCTTCGCGAGCTGCTCCTCGCGCAATGACTGTCCCGGTTCAAGGCGGCCCTCGATGATCGCGGCGCGTACGAGCCGCACGATCACGCCGCTTGTCCGCTCCGCCACGATGCCCGGCTGCTCGCCGAGGAATGTTCCTTGCTCGCTCATTGATTCGGCGCAGCATAGAACGCGCGGCTAACGGCCTGCCCTCCGAAGGCCCGTTGAACTCCGCCCAACCTTTACAACTTTGGGTGCTACGGATTACCCACTTATGGGACACTACAGGGCGGTTGCCCCCGACTTCAGGAGTTCAGCATGCGCCGTACGCTCTTCGTTCTCACACTGGTCATCACCGCCGCAGTCGCCTCGACCGCTCAGGCTTCGCAGGTGATCACCACACACGACGGCACGAACTTCTCGCTCGGGGTAAATGGCAAGGGTGAAGCGATGCTCACCTACACCGAGGATGGACGTGTGCGTCACGTGCTCGTGTCGGGAGCGATCAACGCGAGCGCTCCGACCACGGCCAAGCCGCAGGTGCGCTTTGACCTCGGGTACGACGGCGGATATTCCCAGGAGTTCACGAACAACGAAACCGCGAAAGCAGCGCTTGCCAATCTCAGGTCGCTCCAGGATCAGATGGCCAAGGCTGTCGCTGCGAAGAACAACGCTCAGCGTTACGCCCTCGCGCCAAAGATTCAGGCTGCCTACGCGGTGCTTGCGAAGCTTCGTGACGACGCCTCGAACTACTGGAAGACGTTTACCTGTCCGAAGTACGACGGCCCTGACCTCGTCGAGCTCGAAGTTGCATGTAAGGCTCCCGATGGGAGCTATTGGGCTGTTCAGTCATGGCCCCGCCAGCTCCCGGACTACGGAGTGACCCCAACCGGTACTCAGGCCGCGAACGAGGTCCACCTCGCACATTGGACAGGCGACATCGCACAGCTTGAAGTGAATGTCGACTGGGCATACAACGGCCGGTGGCACCACTTCTGGGGCACCTACACCTATCAGGGCCACGGCGTCTACGGCTTCAAGTCAACGTCGCACGGTGCGCCGCTCGACACGTACGGCCGAGTCCTCTATGTCGATACCTTCAACTCGGTGTACGGCCCGGGTTGGCAGCGCGAAAACAGTTTTCTGATGCACAGGCCGCTTGGTTCATGGTGCTACAGCGTGAACCCGCATGGCTCGCATCCGGCCGGGACGGGAACGCAATACCGGTTCACCATCGAAGGCCCAGGCGTGACACCGGATGTGGGTACAACGGCGAATGCACCGGCGGGGCCGTATAACAAGGCCGCGCAGGCAGAAGACAACGCCGCGCTCGCCGCACTGAACGATCCGCTCTGCCGCCCGCACTAGCTTGGGGGAGGGATCGGCGACACATGATCTTGTGTCGTGACGACATCCTGGCCTGCCCTGGCGACGAAGCATGTGTCGCCGAGCCCTCCTGAAAATCAAACTCAAGAGGCGAACACCAACGAGCGTGAGATCTAGGCGCTCAAGGTCGGGCCCGCACCACCGGCCAGTCGGCTACGCGATGAAGAGCGGGTTCGTTGAGCCCGGGGTCGGGGCTGCTGGGGTCGGCGTCGTGGGCTTTGTGGGTGTCACCGCTGCGGTGCGGCGGGTGATGACGATCGTGACCGAGCCGCTCGGGTAAACGACCGTCACGCTCGTGCCTGAGGCGCAACCGACGGTGCAGGTCTGGGTCGACATGCTGAAGCTCACAACGCCCGGCACGTTCAGCGAGCCGTTGCCGGTCACCTGAGCCGCCACAGTGCGGGCGATTGCGCGCGCCTTCGCGCACGGGATGCCGGTCGTGGTGAGCTGGGCGACCTTGTAGGTCGCGGCCGCGGCACCCGCCACGAGACCCTTCGTCGTGCAGGTCGTGGCGGACGAAGTGGCGAAAGCCGAGCTCGCACCAAGCGTCAGTGCTGACGTCGCCGCGGCGAGCGTGATCACGAGTCGTACGGTCTTCACGGCGCGCGATGGTAGCGAGGCGGAGGCCGGAGCATCCAGGGTGCCTAAAGGAATCTTTCGTGTCCTCAACAGTTTCTGAACATGCGGCGTTTCAGCTCTTGACGATCCACTTTTCACCTGCCCGCAGGCGACGTTCGAGTTGGTCGATCGTCGCCTCGGCAACCTTGCGCACACCCGAGAGACGGTTGAGCTCCGCATTCACGGCGGCGTGCGTCATGCCGGTACGCCGGACAAGCTCGCGCGCGATCGCCGCGTTCTCGTCACGCAGGTAGAGCTTCTGCTCGCGGCGCGTCATACCGCCGCCCTCGCCACCATCGATCGCCCCGGAATCACCCGAGAGCGGCGGAGGCGGCGCGAGCGTCAGCTCCACATCGAGGCTGCCCGCCATGTCGTCAGGCTCGTCGAAATCGTCGTAGACAAGATCCGCGTGATCATCGGCTCCCGTCGCGACCGCCGAGATCACCGCGAAGAGCGACATCTGCTCCTCCTCGACGGGCACCTCATCGAGCACGCCATCGTCCTCCTTGCGCTCGAAGGGCACCTCAAGGCCGTCGCGGCGCAACGAGTGACGTCGCTGCTCAGCGATCCGTGCCGCAAGGATGCGGAGGCGCGCGTCATCCGGGATGTACAGCCACGCGCGTTGCTTTGGCACTCCGCGCGTCCAACGGACAAGTCGCCCCACCGCCTGTCGAAAGAAGAGCTCGGTTGAGGTGGTCGTCGCGTACACACCAACCCGCAGCCGCGGGATATCGACCCCTTCCGAAACCATCCGTACTGCGACGAGCCACGGCTCGCTACTGCTCGAGAACGCCGCGATGCCGGCGGAGGCGTCTGGGTCGTCCGAGGTAACGACACGCGCGGTTGTCCCGAAGCGCGTCCTGAGGATGTCGGCGATGCCGCGGGCGTGATCCTGATCGATCGCGATCACCAGCCCGCCCGCATTCGGTTGCTCCTTCCGCACCTCCATCAGTCGCGCGTTCGCGGCACGCAGCACCGTGGGCAGCCAGTCGCCTTCGAGCGAGAGCGCGGTGCGCAGCCGCTGGCTTGCGCGCGTGTTCGAGAGCTGATCGTCG
>OMIZ01000151.1 GCA_900299235.1 Actinomycetota bacterium | reverse complement strand
GATCGCCGATCTCGCGCGCGACCTCATCCGGCTGTCGGGGCTCGAGGAGGGAACCGACATCGAGATCAACTTCACCGGCGTTCGCCCAGGGGAGAAGCTCTACGAGGAGGTCTTCTTCGGGGGTGAGAACATCGTGCCGACGAGCCACTCGAAGGTCTTGCGCGTCTCCGGAGAAGAAATCGACACGGAAGCTCCGGAACGAATTGAAGGCATCATCAGGCTCGCCATCGCGCACAGCACGAGCGAAAATGATCTGCGGGATCTGCTCCGGTTGCTGGTGCCCGAGTTCGCCCTCGAGGATGCCCGAACTGATCCGGCACCGCGCCCGAATTGGTCCACCGAGCCATCCACCGTCCCCCGCGTGAAGGTACCGCGCCCCACCCTGCGGAAGTGACGAGTCGGCTGGGGTTCCCGGCCGTCGTCGCGTCGCCGTGCACTACGCGACGACGGCACCCGCAACTTCGAGTTGATGCAGCAAGACGGGACCTACCCGGGCCTCTAGGAGTTGGTCGCCGGACTCGGGATCCGTTACGCGTGTCACGACCTCGGATCGGGCATGGACGTCCGCCAAGAGACGCCCCTCTGACGCCCTGATCCGCAGTCGTGTGAGCGGTTTCCGACTGCGGGCCATCGTCAACAGCAGGTCCGCGATGGGGCGTGCGCCGTCCTCCGTTTGGCTGCTCACGAATACGGCGTCGGGGAGCAGGCGCGCCATCCGCTCCCGCATGCCCGCCAGCGTCTCGGGGGTCAACAGGTCGATCTTGTTGAACACGTGCACGACGGGCGTGCCCTGCGCACCGATGTCGGCGAGCACGCCATCGACGACCAAGCGATGCTCTTCCCACGCAGGATGGCTGGCATCGATCACGTGCAGCAACACGTCGGCATCGTGGACCTCTTCGAGCGTCGCACGAAAGCTGGCGACGAGGTGGTGCGGAAGCTTGCGGATGAAACCCACGGTATCGGTCACGAGCGCTTTCTCATGGTCGCCGAGTGCGACTTCGCGCGTCAGCGGGTCCAGCGTGGCAAAGAGGCGGTCCTCGACAAAGATGTCGTCGCCCCCGACGAGCACCTGAAGTAGGGAACTCTTGCCGGCATTGGTATAGCCCACCAGCGATACCCGGAAGGTTCCGCGGCGTGACTGCCGCTGAACCTCACGGGAGCGCTTCACATCCTGCAGCCGGCCCTTGAGGATCTTGATACGATGGCCAACCAGGCGGCGATCCGTTTCAAGTTGCGTCTCGCCCGGGCCTCGAACGCCGATGCCTCCGTGGAACTTCTCCAAGTGCGTCCACATCCGGGTAAGACGCGGCAGGGAGTATTCAAGTTGCGCGAGCTCCACCTGCATACGCGCCTCCGCTGAGAGTGCCCGCACGGCGAAGATGTCGAGGATCAACTCCGCGCGGTCTATGACCCGCGTGCCGAGGTCCCCTTCGATGTTCTTGCCTTGGGCGGGCGTCAGCTCGTCGTCGAAGATCAAGACGGTCGCTTCACGTTCGGCGATCAACTGCCGCAGCTCTTCAATCTTGCCGCTCCCGACATAGGTGGACGGGTTCGGACGATCCAAGGCCTGGGTCATCTCCCCCACCACCACAGCGCCGGCCGTGTCCGCCAATCGCTCCAGCTCACGCAGGTGTTCGTCGACCTGGTGCCGCGCGTTCGTTCGCTTCAGCGGCGCGCCAACTAGGATGGCGCGTTCCACATGAGGCTCAAGTGAGATCAAAGACTTCGCCATTCAGGGCCTCAACACGTTATACCGACCGTTCCCAGAATACGGCCGCGTGAGCTCGCCAAAGGGGGTAGCGACGGTCACGAGACCGTCCACCCGATACGAGACGGGCCCCGGCCGGGAGAGGACCTGCCCGACCTTCAGGAGGTCGAGCAAGGTGAAGGAGATCGGTAGTCTGACCTCCGTTTTCATGCGGCGAGGCAACGTCAGGTGCTGCGGAATGACCCCGTTGGCCACCCGTGTCGAATCCACGAACAGCGTGTAGGTCAGTCTCGCGGTGTCGATGCGATAGTCGTTCGGGTTGAACACATCCAAGACCACATCGAGCGCCCCGCCTTGCGGCCCCACTTCCCGAACGCGAACGTCCCGCAGCTGGATGTCAGGGGCCTGAAACGCCTGCCGGGCAAGCGATGCACAGCCGGAAAACAATGCAACCGCAAGCACGGGAAACACGGCAACGACGCGAACCACACGGACGATCATGTCTCAGACTCCTCGCGGCGGACGGGGGCGGCACCTTGGGCGGTTACCGTCCGTCGCGACGCCCACCATTCGAGGCGCTTTTCTATGTCCCGCTCGAAGCCGAACGGACCGGGCGCATAGAAGATCCGCCCCCGCAGCTCATCCGGCAGGTAGTCCTGAGGAATGTAGGCGTCAGGTACGGTGTGCGCATATTGATAGCCGGCTCCGTAGCCGAGGTCCTTCATAAGCGCCGTCGGCGCGTTACGAAGATGGAGCGGAACCGCTGCCGCCGGCGAGTGGCGCGCTGCCTCGCAAGCGGCAGACCAAGCGGCATAGACGCGGTTCGACTTGGGTGCGCAGGCGAGGTAAATGGCTGCCTCGGCGAGCGCGAGTTCCCCTTCGGGCGCACCGAGCAGGTGAAAGGCCTCGCGTGCCGCGATGGCGATCGTCAACGCTTGGGGGTCGGCCAACCCGATGTCTTCGGTCGCAAACCGCACAGTTCTGCGCGCGATGTACATCGGATCCTCCCCACCCTCGATCATCCGTGCGAGCCAATAGAGCGCCCCCTGGGGGTCGGATCCCCGCAGTGCTTTGTGATACGCCGAGATGAGGTTGTAATGCTGCTCTCCAGATTTGTCATACTGGGCTGCGCGCCACTGCACGGCATCTCGAACCAGAGCAACAGTCACTCGACGTTGAGTCGATGGCGCTGCTGACGGGCCAAGCAGAACGACCGCGGCATCGAGCGCCGACAAGGCGCGACGGGCGTCACCGTCGGCCTCGACCGCCAAGAGTTCGAGCGCCTCGTCATCGATGGCGATACCGAGCGTCCCCAACCCGTGATCTTTGTCGGCAGCCGCACGGCGCAACACCGCGGTGAGATCCTCAACCGAGAGCGGCTCCAGAACGAACACCCGCAAGCGGGACAGCAACGCCCCATTCAACTCGAACGACGGATTCTCGGTGGTCGCGCCGATGAGCGTCAGGGTTCCCGCCTCGAGGTGCGGCAAGAGCGCGTCCTGCTGTCCCCGATTGAACCGGTGAATCTCGTCGATGAAAACAATCGTGCGATGTCCCGCTACACGACGGCGCTCTGCTTCGGCGACCACTTCCCGGATACGTGCCACGCCATCGGTCACGGCGGACAGCCGCACGAACTCACCGTTCAAATGACGAGCGATGATACCGGCGAGCGTAGTCTTCCCAGTGCCAGGCGGCCCCCAGAAGAGAATCGAGCCCGTGTCTCCACGCTCAATCGCTTCACGCAGCGCCCGCCCACGCGCGAGGAGATGTCGCTGGCCCGCCACATCATCCAGCGTCGTTGGTCGAAGGCGCGCCGCGAGGGGCATGTGCGCACCGATGTCCGCGAACATCCCCTGCCCCTGTTGGCGAAGCCTCCTGTTCACCGCGCGCGCCGCGCGTCGGGCTTCATCGTTTGAGCGCGGCGTAGGCGACCAGGAGCGACGCGATCGTCGACATGGCGCTCAGGATCTGCGCGAGTTGCTCGGCCGCCCGGCCGCGATCGTCAACCTTCTCGGGCACCGAAATCACAGACCCTGACAGCACTTCCGGCTTCGCGGAGAACACGTAGGCTATCCGCTTCACGCGCTGACTCACCCCGGAGGGGAGTTGCACCGTCGCGCGAGCCATATCTGCGGATTCCTTTGGTCCACCCGCGAGTTCCACGTAATCGAGAAGCGAGAGGCCTGGCCGATACTGCAAGAGCGTTGTCCGGGCGACCGCCCCCGTCACCAGGACCGTATGGGGATCGCGGCCGATTATCAGGCGGTCGCCCGTCAAGAGGGTGACATTGGAATACGAATCGCCCGCCATGGCACGAGAAAAATCGATGCCCACCGGCTTTCCGTCGCGGAGCAGTTGGAAGCTCGCCGAATAGGCGTCCGGACGTACATTGCCAGCACGCAGGACGATGTCACGCACGCGATCAACACCTTCGGAGATCGCGAAATCGCCTTGGAAGGTGAACTCACCCGCCACGGTCACGAATCGCTGCGCGCGAAATCCGGGCGCACTGCGCACCACAATGCGGTCGTCTGGTTCGAGGTAAAACGAGGTTGCACGGTCTTCGACTTTCAGATTGTCGCCGATGCTGAAGTCGTACCTCACGGAGGTCGTGTCCGAATATGTCCGGGCGTTGCGCCGGCGATACAACTCGATGCGTTGCGCGTCGATCCGCAGTCCGCCGGCTCGCGCGATCGCGTCCAGCACAGTCTCGTGCTCGATGAAGGTCCGTACGACACGCGGCGCCCCTTCAATCGTCCCGTCTGGGAG
>OMIZ01000150.1 GCA_900299235.1 Actinomycetota bacterium | reverse complement strand
CGAGGTGCGTCAGCCGCCCGCGAGTTTCACGCGGTACCCGTCGCGTTCAAGCCGTGCAGCGACCTTCTCGCGATGGTCGCCCTGAATCTCGACGGCACCATCCTTGACCGATCCACCTGAGCCGCACAGTCGCTTCAGATCGCTCGCCACTCCGGTGACTGCATCGCTCGGGAGTCCGCGGATGATCGTCACCACCTTGCCGCCACGGCCGCCCTTCTCCCGGAAGATCCGCACGACGCCATCGGCAGGAAGCGCGGGGCCTGTCGCCACGGGTTTCGCCTCGCGATCGCGTGAATCGCGGCGGTGATCGCCATCTTCTGTTGAGTAGACAAGCCGACTGTTCCCCACCCTCCGATCGTAACCGGAGTGCGAACAGGCCAACCGAGCCGCGATGCCGGGCCTGATCGCTAGAGTCCAGCCGATGAAGATTCATCAGGAAGAACGCCACTTCCGCACCAAGGGTGGCCTTCACATCACAGACATCACCGACGATGTGCGCCAGATCGTCGCGGAATCCGGTGTCACCGACGGCATCTGCCTCGTCTACTCACCGCACACCACGTGTTGCGTGCGCGTCAACGAGTTCGAGAGCGGCATGTTCGAAGATTTCGCACGCCTGCTGCGCCGGCTGATCCCGCACGACACCTACTACGCGCACGACGACTGGGATCGCCGCACCGAGAACATCTGCGAGGAGGACATGGAGGTCGGTAACGGCCACTCGCACTGCATGTCGATGCTGCTTGGCTCGTCAAGCGAGTCGGTTCCGGTCGCGGACGGAGATCTTGCGCTTGGCACTTGGCAGCGCGTCCTCTTTATCGAGCTCGATCGCGAGCGCGATCGCCGCTGGCTCGTGAAGGTCGTCGGCAACTAACGCCGCAGCAGATGTCGTACTTCCTGATTCCGCTGATTATCCTGCTCGTGCTCGTCGTGTTGATGGGCACGGTCGCGTTCCTGTCGCGGTTCCGGAACGGCCGCTACCTGCGTCCGATCATCATGGCCCTCGCGAAGATCGGCTGGATTCGCCGCATGTTCGAGAAGGCGAGCCAGGCACAGATCGAGCGCAACCAGCCAGAGCTCGCAAGTGCGCTCCGCAAGCTGAAGCGCCTTGGCCCGAACCCTGATCCGCGCAAGGTGCATCAGGCACTCATGTCGCTGACGGTTGCTGAGCGTCGCGCGTACATGGAGGCCCAGGAGGCGCAGGCCCCGCAGCAGGATGAGCCGATGAACCGGCAGCTGCGCCGCGGCCAGGCGAAGATTCAGAGCACGACGACGCGGCCGGGTTCAGCTGGTCGCAAGTCTCGCCGCCGCAAGTAGCGGCAGCTGCTCTAGATCGGTGCGGGTGGCGCCGGCGGGCGCACAACCTTGAGCGCCTGGCCGATCATTTCGCCGATCTCGGTGAGCGCCTCATCGGCACGCATGAAGAGCGACGGCATCCGCAGGAAGCCGTGGATCATCCCGTCGTAGCGCAGACCTTCGGTCTCGATGCCGGCGAAGTGCATGCGCTCGGCATACGCCTCGCCTTCGTCGCGCAGAACATCGTGCTCGGCGGTGATCACGATCGCTGGGCAGAGCCGACGCATGTCCTGGATCTCGATCGGTGAGACGTCGGGATCGCCACGGAACGCCTGCGAGCCGGTGTACGCATCCCAGAAGAACTCCATCCCCTTACGCGTGAGCCCAAAGCCGGTCTCGAACATCTCGTACGACACGGTGTTCATCTTCGCGCTCGTAACGGGATAGAGCAGCACCTGGAGTGCGAGGTAGAAGTCGCCGTGATCGCGGGCACGCCGGGCAACAACGGCCGCGAGCGTTCCGCCAGCGCTATCGCCTGCGACGCCAACGCGTTCCGGATCGACCCCAAGCTCCTCGGCGTTGGCAATCACCCACTTAGTGGCGTTCCAACAATCCTCAACCGGCGCCGGGTATGGATGCTCGGGCGCGAGGCGGTAGTCGACCGACACGACGATCACGCCGGCGCGCTGCGCGATCGCGCGCGCCATTCCCTCGTGCGTGTCGACGTTGCCGAGCACCCAGCCGCCTCCGTGGAAGAAGACGATGCACGCGCACGGCTCGTCGGTTTCAAATGGCCGAATGATCCGGACGGGCACCCCGTCGCTCGTGTGACGATCCTCCATCTCGAACACCGGGTCATACGGCATCGAGAACTGCTCGATCGTCGCCTCCATGTTCGCCCGGGCCTCCTCGGGCGTCACGTCGTACACCGCCGGGATGTTCGCGGCAGCCGCTCGCTCAAGGTAGGCGGCAACCTGCGGGTCGAGCGGTGGGATCTCAAAGTCAGCCATCGCCACAGAAGCTAGCCGAAGCTCGACGGAATGCCCACTTGCGACCGCAGGGAACCCTGCCGCGTCGTTGAACTCGGCGGCAATCTCCGCATTGCCGAAGGAGGCAGGAATGAAGGACTTTCGTGCATTTCTCATGCGAGGCAGCCTCGTCGACATGGCCGTTGGCGTCGTGATCGGTGTTGCGTTTGGCGCCGTCGTGACCGCCCTTGTCGAAGATCTCTTCACCCCGCTGATTGCGGCGATCGGCGGTAAACCCGACTTCTCATCGCTGACGTTCACGATCAACGGCAGCCACTTCCTCTACGGCAAGTTCATCAATGCCGTGATCTCGTTCGTGATCGTCGCCGCCGCGATCTTCTACGTGGTTGTGAAGCCCGTTGGGGCGATGATGGCTCGTATGGCGAAGGCCGAGCCCGAGGCACCTGCCACCAAGGACTGCCCCGAGTGCCTCAGCGCAATTCCTGTAGCTGCACGCCGCTGCGCGCACTGCACGTCGGCGGTCTAGCGACGTTTCCTCACTCGCTCCGCTCTCGCTCACCGGTGTTTGGCGGCAGTCGCAGTGACGCGAGGAATCCGAGCAGCACGAACCCTGCGGCGATAAACGCCGCCCGTCGCGCGCTGCTGACAAACGCCTCCTCAACGGCCTTGACGGCATCGGCGGGTGCATGCTCGGCGCGCAGCTGCGGCAAGATCGCCCCGCCGCTTTGTGTGACGCCCGCGACGATCTGCGCTCTCGTGGCGCTCGGTAGGTCGGGCAACGCCGCGATGCGGTCGCGCGTCCCACTGTTCAGGCCGAGGGTGAGCGCCGTGCCGAGGACGGCGATGCCGACAGCCGATCCGACCTGCCGCGAGGTGCTCTGCATTCCGGATCCCTGACCTGACTGGGCACGGGGAATGTCGGCGAGGATGACACTCGTGAGCTGCGCTGTCGCGAGGCCCACACCCAGGCCGTAGACGAAGAGCTGCGGGCAGAACTGCCACGCTGGACGGCCGGCCGCGAACGTCAACCCGACCGCCACGATCCCAACCACCTCGGTGCCAAGGCCGATCTGCACCACCCGCCGGGCGCCAATCGTGTTCGTAATCTGCGCGGCCAGGCCACCGGCAGCGAACGCGCCGCCTGCGAGCGCAGCCAAGATGATCCCGGTGCAAAACGCCGTCAGTCCGAGCACCGACTGCAGGAAGAGCGGGATGACGAGCACGAGGCCGAGTTCGCCGAGGCCGACGATCAGCACTGCTGCGGTGCCGTAACGGAAGCTCGGGATGCGGAAGAGCGTCAGGTCGAGCAGCACCGGTTTGCGAGCTCTCCCCCGCGCCTGCTCAATCAGCACGAATGCAATCAGGGCGACGACGCCAAGGACGAACGCCGCTGGAATGACCGACACCGACCCGAGGTCGAGACCGAGAAACGTGCGCTTTGCCTGCCACCAGCCGTACGTCTGCCCTTCGATCAGCCCGAACACAATCGCCGCGAAGCCGAAGGTCGAGAGGAGAATGCCGCCGACGTCGACGCCGCGGGATGGGTGATCGTCTCGGCTTTCGGCGACAAAGAGCAGTGCGCCAACGAATGCGAGTGCCGCGACCGGCACGTTTACGTAGAAGGCCCACCGCCACGAGAGGTGGGTTGTAAACCAGCCGCCCGCGAGCGGGCCCAGCGCGGCCATACCCCCGATCGTCGAGCCCCAGATGCCGAACGCGATCGCACGCTCGCGCCCGCGGAAGTTCGCGTTCACGATCGAAAGCGTCGCGGGAAGGATGAACGCGCCACCCACGCCCTGCAGAAGGCGCCCACTGAGCAACACAGTTCCGCTCTGCGCCTCGGCGGTCAGCACGCTCGCAGCAAGGAACACCGTGAGCCCGATCAGAAAGATCAGTCGTCTTCCGAACAGGTCACCGAACCGCCCAAACGTGATCAGCAGCGATGCGAAGACGAGTGAGTAGATCGAGTTCGCCCATTCGGCCTGCGTGATCCCGATGCCGAGCTGGCGGATGATCGTCGGGATCGCGACGTTCACGATCGAGGCGTCGACGATGATCATCGCCACGCCCAGGGTGATCGCTACGAGGCCAAACCACCGACCCCGCTGGTGGCGCACAGACGCGGGAGAGCTGTCCACCACGGAATCGTCGCAGCCGCGCCAGAGGTCGCGGCGTGAGGCGTGTGCGGCTGGGCCTGGATTCCCGCAGACCCAGCCGCAGTCGTACTGGAACTAGTGCGTGGAGGCGTACACGTACGCGGCGACATCCTGGATCTGTGTGGCTGTCAGCTGCGACTTGTAGGCCGGCATCGCGTTTCGCCCGTTCGTCACACGATCGACGATCAGTGAGACAGTGGGCTTCTTGAGATCGAGATTGGGGCCGATCGCACCCGACGCGCCGGCAGCCTTCATGGTGTGGCAGGCACCGCAACCGGTGTTCGTCCACACGACCTTGCCAGCCGTCACAGAGCCGGTGGTCGTAGGAGCCGTGATGGCGAATGTGCCCTTCATCCCCTTGGCAGCCTGCCCGGTAAGGGTCGACAGATACGCGAACGACCCTGCCTTCGGGAAGCTCACAAGGAGCTTCACCGTGGTTGCCGGCTTGATCACAGGCGTGACCTTGCCGTTCACCTTGAACGTGTGCGTGACCTTGCCGACGTTCTTGACGACAAACAGCACGCTCCCGACGGGAGCGGTCTTCGAGCTGAACTTGAAGTAGTAGTCACCGGCGGTCACCGTGATCGTCTTGGTCGCTGTCGTAGCGTTTGCGGCTGCAAAGGCCTGTGCGGCGAAGGCGAGAACGACGGCACCGACAGTTCCGAGCATCACCATGTGTGATCGTCGAGTTCTCATGGCGGTCACGCTACTCCTGGAACGACGGGTCGCAAGCCCCACCAGCGATTCTTTACGCGAGTCGGCGCGAATCCTTACCGGAGGCTCACGGAATGTGAGAAAAACCTGTGTTAACCGTGTGTCGCGCTATAGACGTACTGCGAAACATCCTGGATCTGCGTGGTGGTGAGGACACCGAGGTACGACTGCATCGTGCCGCCTCCCGCCGTCACCATCTGAACGATCTTGTCGACCGACGGCTTGCGCGTGTCGAGGTTCGGGCCTACGGCGCCGCTCGCGCCAGCGGCGGCCATGATGTGACACGCGCCGCAACCGGTCTTCGCAAACACCGCTTTGCCGTCAGCGATCGCCGCCGCCCCACCACTCGTGGCAGCAGTGGTGGTCGCTCCCGTCACGGTCGACGTGGTCGCTGTTGTGGCAGACGCACTCCCCGTGACCTTGAGCGTCGCTGTGATTGCCTTCGCGCCCGAACCTGCTGCGCCAGTAGACGTCACAGGGATGGAACCGCCCGTCGCGAGGGTCACCTTGAAGATCACCTGCTGGCCCGGACGAACGGTGGGTGAGGTCTTTCCGGCCACCGTCGCGGTGCGGCTGAGCATTCCAGCGTTTCGAAGCGTGAAGACGATGTCTCCCGCAGGGGCTGTCGATGGCGTGAGCTGCATTGACGAGGTGCCGAGCATGACGATCACCGTGGTGCCTGCGCTCGCCGACGATGCGCACGTAAGCGCTGCAGTACTCACTGCGATCAGGGTTAGAAGCCGCCGCGTCATCGCTATCGAGAATGGCACGGCCGCGCGCGATCTGCAACGGCGATCGCTGTCAGCGGGCCGACTGTTCATGATGTGGATCGGTGGAGAACAGCTTCAGTCGAATCATGCGAGGCGCCGCGGTCTTCGCCGGGTACGCCGTGGTCTCGGCGGTGTTCTATGGCCTACGGGCGCTTCCTCACCTTGGGCGCACTCCGATCGGCAAGACCCACGACCCGGAGATCTTCGTATGGGCGTTCGCGTGGTGGCCACATGCGATCTCATCGTTCACGAACCCGTTCGTTTCGCATGCGGTGTTTGCACCCGAAGGCGTGAATCTCGCGTGGACGACAACGGTTCCCTTCCTCGCCGCTGCGTTTTGGCCGGTCACGGCGATCGTTGGTCCGGTGGCGTCGTACAACCTCGCCGTCATTGTGCTCCCGGCAGTCGCAGCATCGACGATGTTTTGTCTCTGCCTCTACCTCACCCGATCGCAAGCAGCTGCCGCCGTTGGTGGTTTTCTCTTTGGGTTCTCGAGCTACATTACCGCGCACCAGACCGAAGGGCACTTGAATCTCACGGGTGTCTTCCTGCTTCCGGTGATCGTGCTCATCGCGCTCAAGCGGCTCGATCGTGTCATCGGCGGACGTCGTTATGCATGCCTCGTCGGGGCAACTCTTGCGGGGCAACTCCTGATCTCGACCGAGGTAACGCTCACTGCGACATTCTCGCTGATCGTGACGCTCCTGACTGGCTGGGCCATGTTGCCGCCTCTCCGAGCACGTCTTGTGTCACTCGCACGGGAGACGCTTGCGGGGTACGGCATCGCTGCAGTGCTCGCGTCGCCGCTGCTTGTGTTTGTTCTGCTCCGTATCCCGCACGGCTCGTACACCGCAGCAGAATCCTCTGCGACCGATCTCGCGAACGTCGTGCTTCCGACGCGCACAAATGGCCTCGCTGGCTCGCTGTTCATGCACGTCCGGGCCCACTTCAACGATGCCGAGTCGGGCTTGTACCTTGGCCTGCCGACACTCATGATCATCGCGCTTCTTGCGTGGCGTCGGTGGGCCCACAGGCCAACGCGTGTGCTTCTCGTCCTGACGCTCCTTGCGGGCGCACTCGCATTTGGAACGGCGATCTGGGTCGATGGACATCGGCTGATGCCGTTCGTTGGAGCGCTTGCTCGAGAGCTGCCGTTTGTTGAAAACGTGCGCTTCCCTCGCTTCAGTGCCTACGCATCGCTCGGGGCTGGTATCGGAGTTGCGCTGTGGATCTCCCAGACCAGAGGGCGGGTTTTCACACGCCCGTACGTGTTGCCACTTCTCGCTGTGGGGTTCCTCGTTCCAAACGTTTCGACGGTAAGTCGGCTGACGACCCCTGACCCTGCACCGTTTCTAACGACCCACGAGGCGCGCACGTGCCTTACAGGAGAAACCCTCGCCATGTTCCCGTACGGCGCGCAGGGCGATTCGATGTTGTGGCAGGCGACATCGAACTTCCGGTTCCGCCTCGCCGGGGGGTACCTGTATCCGGTGATTCGCGGGGCCCCCGAGATCTCATCGTTCGACAGCGACCCCGACGCACGCGTCTTGAACTTCTACAACGACCGCTACGCCCCCGGAGCAAAGCGCCTGCTCGCGTTCGCCGCGCGCCACCGCGTGGACCGTTTCGTGCTGGCCGCCGACTACCCGTACCCGGGCACGGCAATCATGCGAGCCGTTGCACCGATTCAGGCGACGGGCGGACTGCTGATAGCGCCTGCCTGCGGATCGCCCCCGCTCACGAGGCGAGACTTGCGCGCCTACACATCACTTGCCGACGAACAAGACGCATCGCAGAAGACGCTCGGCTGGTGCCTTGACGGCAACTACTACGAGATTCCCGAAGGCGATGTCCCGATCGGGCTTCTGACAGGGGCGGGGCCAGCCTCATACGTCGAAGGCCGAGGGATCGCCTGCACGATTCCGCCCGGGTACGTACGCCACGGCCTCACGCCCGCGTCGCTGGGTGTGCCTGCAGACGTCTATCCGTACTACGTCCGAGCGAGCTAAGACCGAACTGCGACGGTCGCCCACCGCGGCGACTAGGTTGTAGGTGTGACCACCGACGTCCTGAACTTCTCCGCTGGCCCTGCCATGTTGCCGCACTCGGTGATCGAAAGACTCAAGGAGACGCTCGACGGATGGGACGGCAAGAGCGCGAGTGTGATCGAGATCTCGCACCGCGATCAGTCCTTCATCGAGGTCGTCGAGCGGGCTGAAGCCTCGTTGAAGCGGATCGTTGGGATGGACGACGAGTGGCAGGTGCTCTTCCTTGGCGGCGGCGCCACCGGGCAATTCGCAGGTGTCCCGCTGAACCTGTTGCAACCCGGTCGTCAGGCCGGGTATATCGACACCGGACAGTGGGGTGGCAAGGCGATCGCCGAGGCGCGGAAGTACGGCGACATCGTCGTTACGGCGTCAGCGAAAGACGACGGGTACGCCCGGCTCCCCGACCTTGCACTGATCGACGTCGACCCGAACTGGGCCTATCTCCACTTCTGCGCCAACGAGACTGTCGATGGAACGCAGTACGGGACGATCGCCGAGACGGCGCACCCTGTGCGGCTCGTCGCTGACTGCTCAAGTGAACTTCTCACGCGGGTCATGCCGCTCGATCGCTTCGCCGCGTTCTACGGCGGCGCGCAGAAGAACGTCGGGCCCGCGGGCGTTACGATCGTCTGCGTCCGCAAAGAACTGCTCGGCTCACCGCAGGCGATCTGCCCAGCTGTGTGGGACTGGACCCAGCAGGGTGCGAACGATTCGGCGCTTAACACCCCGCCTGTGTACGCAATCCTGGCGTCGGGCTTCGTGTTCGACTGGGTTGAGGAGCACGGTGGCGTTTCCGCAGCAGCCGCTCGCGCGGCGGAAAAGTCGGCGCTGCTCTACGAAACGATCGACCGCATTCCGCTCTACTCCAACGATCGCGCGACACGCTCGAAGACGAACATCGTCTTCCGTCTGACGACCGAGGAGTTGGAGAAGCAGTTTTTGAAAGAGGCAGAGGCAAACGGAATGATTGGCCTCAAGGGCCACCGTGCCGTTGGCGGGTGCCGCGCGTCGGTCTACCTTGCGATGCCGCTTGAAGGCGTGAAGACCTTGGTCGCCTTCATGGAAGATTTCGCCAGCCGTAACGGCTGATTAGCCGCGCTGCACGACGGTCAGCTCGTACGGCTGGCCGGGCTTTGCTGGCGGCTCAAGCTCGACGGTGAACGCAGTGCTGATCGCGGCCGCGAGTTCCTCGGGCGTCCGCACCTTCGCACCGGTCACAAGCAGGTGGCGCGCGACCTCACCCCGGGCCTTCTTGGCGGAGTGGCTGACGACCTTGCGCACGCCGTTCTTCTCCTCGACCACACCGACGTGGACGCGGTTGGCTGCGTCTGTGCCAGCCGGTTTCCAGACCGTTGCGTAGGTGGCGGAGCGGCAGTCGAGCATCACGCGGCCCTTCGTCAGCGCGTCGAGCGGCGGCCGGAGGCCGTCGCGCCAGTACGCCGCGTCCATCTCGCGTTTGTACGCGGGAACACGATCGGTCATGCGAAGCGCGCCGAACTGTGCCGAGATGACGACGATGTGCTTCGCCGCGCCCGCCGGGAGCGATGGGATGTCGAGCGCCGCGTAGAGCACGCCGGTGTAGAGCCGTGCGGCGGTGGTGGCTGGCGCCGCACGCAGTTCGTTATCGAGCAGGCCTCTGCGGAGGTCGGTCAGCTCGGGAAACACGAGCGATTCGAGGTCGATCGGTTTGCCGCGCTCCGGGCTCCACTTTGTCTCGCTTGGTGGAAGCAGGATCAGCGGTGGGCGGGCGGCAGGCACGGGCCAATCGTGCCTACACCGCAGTACGGCGGCGCCGGGTGTCCGCCCCCGCCCCGGGACAGGGCGGACACCGCGTTGTGCGAGGGGCTACTGCTGACGGGGGGGGGTGTAGCCCCCAGGCTGGCAGCCGATCCCAACCCATGAAAGGCCGTCAGGGCCGGCGACCATCTTGCGCTTCGCCTGCGGCGCAAGGAACACAACGTTGCCGGGAACGAGCGCGGATTCTTCACCGTCGACGTGAATCGAACCGCTGCCACCGACGATGACGTACACCTCTTCCTGACCATCGCCGGCGTGGTCATGCTCGAAACCTTCGACTTCCGACCGAGCACTAGCCCCGAAAGACATGTTGCCGGTGATGCTCCAGAAACACGCACTGCTGCGGGGTAAAGGCACCTACGTTCAGCGTCGCCGCGACTCCCCAGGCATCTAGTACCTGAGTGTCCAGGCCGCCGGCGACGAGGATGTCCCCGGTGTCACTGAACGAGATCCAGCCTCGATCGAAAAGATGATCTACGTGAGGGGCCAGTAGCAAGCCGTTGCGACCGTCCAGCTTCTCCTCATCACTGCAGTCCTTCCAGGGCTTTATGTGGCTCGCGCGGAGGTGAGCGGGATCATCGATACGGGTTATCCGGCAGCACGGTTCGTTCATCCGCACGTTGGTGCGGAAGATTCCTTGTCCGCGTCTCGCCTTTACGAGCTGTTCGCGGACTACGTCGCCGATGTCGGTACGGCCCTGGATGTTCGCGAGCTCGGCTTCTTCCGCGGCGACTGTTTCGTCAGGTGGTTCGGGTTCAGACGCGGTCGCTGGGTCGGGGTAGGTCGCGCCCGCCAGGCTGGCGAGAACGACAGCGAGGTCCTCCGAGAGCTCCGCGAGGTAGACGGATTGCAGTCCGTCTCCGCTTGGTCGAAGCGGCGAGTACTTCGGTGGGAGCAGCGGCCCGATTACAGCCATGTGCTCTTTGGGTCGAAACGGGGAGAGGACGGGAGAGAACTCCACGTCCACGAACCAGCCTTCCTTAGCCCAGTTACCGCCGGCGCTCCCGAAGTCCGGCTTCGGCGACGTCTTCGCATGGCTCGTCGCGACCCCAATTTGCTGGATGTGGCTTCCGTGAAACGAAAAGACGATATCGCCAGGCGCGACCTCTGCCATGTTGTCGTAGAACCGGTTCCGGACTCCGTTCGCGTTCGTCTTTGGTGACCAGATGAACCCTCCACCGAGCTCTTCGCGGTGGGTCTGGTTGTGACTCACCCACCAGTACCGTCGCGCGGAGCCAGCCGGTTGCGGCAACTCCGGAGGCGTTCCCGGGCTGCCATTCGGGGTCGAGCCGCTCCCATCGTGGTCGGCGTCACTTGTCGGCCCGAGGCGGTAGCGGCCCGCTCCATCCCACTCGAGGGTGCCCGTCTCCTTCCGCGCCTGGAGGAAGTTCCGAACGTTGCGGCGCCACCGAGGATCGCTTGACCCGTCTGCCGCTGGCTTCCAGTCGGCATCAGTGAGCTCGGCGCGTGCCTCCACGAGATCGTAGATCTCCCTGACGCCCATCCACAGGTCGGGATGCAAGCTCTGATAGAGGATCGTCTGGATCTCATCGATGTGGAGATAGTCGTCGGGGTTCTTTGCCATGCGGTCAAATGTAATGCGGATCGACGCGGTCGAATGTCAGCTCCGTGCTTCACTCGTTCTTCGCCTGGGCTGAGGCGGAGGATCACGTCGACGTCGATCCCTCGCGGAAGATCCGCCGGCCGCCGAAGCGCAAGGCCGACATCTACCGGCCGAACCTGGACGAGTTGGCGCGGGTTCGCAAGGCCGCCAAGGGATACGAACGTCCAGCGATCGTGCTGATGGAAGGCTCTGGGCTCCGTCGTTCCGAGGTCATCGGATGCCGGTGGGCGGACATCGACTTGGTGAACGGCCGCGTGCGCGTTCTTCGGAAGGGGCAGCACTGGCAGGTTCTCCCGCTCGCCTCCGACGTACTGACCGAGCTGCGAATCTCCTTTCACGAGCTGCAGCCCGAACTCGACGACTACGTCTTCACGGTCGAGGTCGAGCTTTGGGTGTCGGCTGTCGAGCGGGTAAGGCGACGGAAAGATCCCAAGCGTCCGGCGAGCGATCAGGCGCTCATGCGAATGGTCTGGCGCGTGTGCAAGCGGGCGGGCGTACGGCGGCTCTCTCCTCACCAGCTTCGGCACGGCTTCGCGAACCGGTTCCTGCGCGAGAGCGGCCGCGATCTCGCGGCGCTGCAGAGGCTCATGGGACACTCGCGTCCCGACACGACGCAGCAGTACACCGACGAGATCGAGCTCGACGAGCTGGAAGAGGCGCTCGATCGCGCGGTGGCCTCACGAGACGCACAAGCGTCGCCAGAGGAGGAGACAACCGAAGGGGACATCGCCGCTGCGGTGGAAAGTCCTGAGTGGGTCTGTTCTAAAAAGCCATCTAGAGCCAAGAAACAGCCCTCGCTGAGCAAGTCGTCTGAGGCACTCAGCGGTGGAACTGCACGAGCACTGATTCGCCGATCATGTAACGGACTGAGCGGACGGATCTACAGGCGCTGGCGGGCCAAGATGTCCTCGGCAGCGCGTAGGAACGACCACAGCCGGGGTTTGACATCATCGGATTGGCCACCGGTCGGGCAGGTCACGCAATCTGATGGCCTCATGAAGATGATCATCCCCGCATCACCGACCACGTTGTAACCAAGCGCCTGCAACTGATCGCGGGCAGCCTCCCATTCCTCCCAATCCTCTCGCGTCCAAGCTTCCCATCTTGCAAACTCATGGATGTTTGCATCAGCACCGCCATCGAGATGACTTCCGAGATGCCATGGGGCGGTTCCCAGATCCTCCAGAGTCTTCACCCAGCCTTGCAACTTTTCCTTGAGAGCCTCTCGACCGACGCACGAATCCAACGCTGCAACCAGCGCGCCTAGGGCATTCCCACCCTCAGCATCAATCCCACCATGGGGCAGTTTGATGAGGCCTGAGGAGAGAACCGCGTAGTGAAGCTGTTGCAATCGCCCATGAACGTGGCTGAGTGCGCCCCTGAGGCGTTCCTGATCGTGTTTCACCGGCTCAGAATGCGCCCTCAAGGCACGCGCACGTGAGCGTTTCTTTGAGGCGCTCTTTCGGTCAGAGACACGAGGGGCCGCACCGCACAGCACGATCGCGCACAGATGACAGACGCTCTTCGAAGCTCGGATGGCTATCCGTTTCAGGCAGATCGTAAAGCATCAAGTTGAGGAGAAGCACGACCTGATCGGCGCTTTTGAGGATCTTCACCGCCCACCAGTCAGCCTCAAACTCAGCTTCATGGCCTGTCGTTGCGAAGCCATCTCGCTGTGCGAGAACGTGACCCAGTTCATGCGCAATGACCGCATCGACAACTGCAACCCAAACCTCCTTCAGGTCAGATTCTGAGTCGTTTAGCCATTCACACGCGCATCCCGCGACAAGGCATCGCTGGTCAGCGCTGCGGACAACGTGAGCGTGGTCGCCATGGCCACAAGAGCACACCGAGCGTTGAGAGAGCCGTTCTAGCCAGCACTTGCCGAACCTGATTCGATAAGGCGGCCCGACTAGAGACACATTGTCGTTGCGCCTGAACCTCGCGCTGCAAGGCTCGTCGAATGAAGCTCGGGCGGCAACTTCAAGGACTCTCTGCTGCAGGAACGCTTGAAGTCTCCAAGCAGATTCGCCATTCCACTCCACCTGCCAGTGATGCCTGACAGCCCCTTCCGCTGCTGTTCTTTCGTCGCCTCTCCGATCACCGCTCTTCGAACTCGGCCGCGCTTGCGGTGGCGAACGAGCCGCACTTCGCCTTGTGCCAGCCGGTCGCTCGCAGGCGGCCGACATGTCCGCGGTCTGTCCAGTAGTCGCCCTCGAAGCGAAGGCTCGGAGCTGTCTCGATGAGCAGCTCGGCTGATCCACGATGCGGCTCGTTCCCCTCACGGCGGATCGCTTCCGGCTCAGCCCGATAGACGTAGGCGAGAACATGGCGCGGGCCGCGCCGGGCAAGGCTGGCGGTGTCGGAGCATGAGCGGATGCGCTGCGTGAGAACCTCGACGGTGATCGTGGAGTAGGTCTGATGGACGACGAGATAGACGGTCTGCTCTCCCCCGCCCTCACCCTCGTAGTTCGACTCCAAGGCAACCCGCCACGTGCCCTCCAGATCGGGAACGCGCAGGACTCGGCGAATCCCTTTCCAGCGCCACGCCCAGCGGTCAATCAAGAGCAGGATGAGCGTGACCCCCGTAACGACCGCGCCGATGCTCGCGTAGCGAGCGGCTCCATGCCCAACGGCGGCACCAAGGAGCGAGACGAGGAACGAGATCCCGACGAAGAGAAAGATCGTGACACGTGCCCAGTTGGGACTCGGCATCAGTTGAACCCGACGTAATTCCAGGCGGCCTGAAGGAAGTCGTTCCCCTGTTGCCGTGTCCATTTCTGGTGAGTGCCGAAGAGATACTTCAACCCGTTCGCTTCGAGCAAGCCTTTCGCAACTTCGTCCGTCTCGGTCGCCTTGTAGGCCTCGACGATCGCGGCGCGGACGATCCCCGTCCAGTTCGTCGGGGTTAGGAGCGTCGACGGCTGCACGTTCCAGATCATCGACTCGATCAGGTAGCTCGGCACGATCGCGATGACGTTGCGGGCGACCATCTCGTTCTCCAGCCGCTTCAGGATGCGAACGGTGCGCTTGTAGCGCTTGTTCGTCCGATTGTTCTTGGCCAGCCCTTCGTCCAGATGCTGCTTCGGGTAGTTGATGATCGGTATCCCGCGATCAGGTCGAATCTCGATGCCACGATGCGAGGCCGTGCGACTGACATGAACGATCTCCGTCTGGCACGGAACGACGTCGGCGGGAAGTGTGTTCGCCGTCGCAGCAACCGTGATCGCCTTGTTTCCGCGGGTCACGCTGGGTCTTCCGAACTCGGCGACAAGGGCCGCCTCAACGTGATTCTTGAACTGATTCGTTTGGTAGGCACCCTCGTAGGGAGTCAGGCCGACATCTCGTATGCCGAGACCCTGGGCCTCGTGGATGAAGGTGTGCCTGACGATGCTCGTCAGTTCGACGGCGACGTCGATGTCGCTGTCTCGAACGACGTTCGTGCGGTTCGGATAGCTGCCCTTCGGATAGACAGAGACATCCTCGGCGGCGAGCGCACCCGCGTTCGCGAGCGCGTTCCGCACCCTCGTCAGGGTGCGCTGCGCCTTGTCTTCCTCGACCGTTCCCTCGGCGCCAGTCCAGCCGGAGAATGCCTGCTCCCAATCACGAGTCATAGGCGCGTCACGTTAGAGACAGCGTCGGTCGTTAGCGTTGCCAAGAGGGACGCGCGCCGTTTCCTCCTCCCTAGTGTGAACCGCCCTTGAGGGGGCTGCCCTCACGACGAACTTCGCCAGCTCTCGACGATCACCGCGGAGACGGTCTTATGAAGCGATCAGAGGGCGCCTAGGACGAGTAGTGAGTAGAGCTGGAGAGCAGCATTTACTCGATCCAGAGGCTCACCCTCGATGAGAGCGACAAGTGCTGGTTCCGCCTTGGGGTCATCGCAGAATTCTCGGCCGTAGCGGAGAACCAGCGCTTCCCATTCACGATCGCCGCGTTGTCCAAGAGCGAGCCGCGCGAGGGAACGTCGATACTCATCTAGCGATGCATTCACCCGATCGACCTTAGGTCACGCACGCCTTCAACCTCACGTCGTCCACCCTCCTCCTTACCGTGAACCGCCCCTGGACGGCTGCCCTCACGACGAACTTCGCCAGGTCTCGACGATCACCGCGGAGACCATCTGGAGCCGAGCAGCGGACGGCCATCACGAACCGGAGGACACCTTCTCGGAGGTGCTCGGGGAGGAGACCGAGTGGTTCGAGTGCGCGGATTGCGGTGACCGGGTCGATCCCGATCTCGCTCCCTAAGCTGCTTTCTTCTTGACCTGCGATCGGCGCCAAGCATCGGCGGCCGCGATCCACTCACCCCAAAGCATGTTCTCACCGAGGCGCGAGGCAGCTGGCCAGCCCATCTTCGTGGCGAGCGCACGGTAGTGCTTGTCTCGCGGCTCAACCCCCTGCTCCTCACAGAGGTCGAGATACTCGGCGAGCTTGACGAGTTTCTCGTCCTTCGTCAGTCGCGCGATTGCCCGAGGGAGATCCGCCGCATCGATCTTTGCGAGATCGAAGTCCGGCTTCGTCCCGGGCTTCGGAATCTCGCCTGTCGTCGGTTGCCCGAGCGAGGCTGCATAAGCGACTCCGTCCGCCCGCAGTTGCTCGAAGGTCTTGTTCTTTGGTCGCCTCTTCATGCCGAACCCGGCAATCTCACGGAACCTGGACAGTTCCTTCTCACTCGTCGGCAGGATGCCGCCCGATGCCTGGATGTAGTAGTGGATCGCGACGTGCTGCTCGATCCCGCCGGGCTTACGGGCGGTCGGCCGAGACATCTTCGCCACGATCAGTGCCTTCTCCCAATCCGAGATATCCGTCCTCACGACGAGTTTGCGCGCCGCAGTCTCGATCTGGTTGAGCGTCGGCAGGTTCTCGTCGAGCACCCCGCCGAAGTGATGGCGCTTGCGATCTTCCGCGATCAGCTCTGCACGACCGATCCCGAACTGGTCGCGCGTCAATGACTCGACCCCGACGTGCTTCGCGACCTTCCGGAGTGCGTAATGGATGTGATCACCGGTAACCCAGTCGGCGTGCTCCTCGCGGTTTTCGATCGCGTCCCGTTTCGTCTGGTCAGCGCGTTCATCAACCGCGTCGCTCACGATGTCCGGCCAGGAGCGCCTCAGGCGGGTAGCGATCTGACGGGCGCTCGGAGCGTCCGCGTGCCCGATCTCGAAACGGGCGCCGTCGAACTCGGTCTGGCGCAACTCCTTTGGGTAGAGCGGCTTCACATGAAGAGCCGCCTTGTGCACGACCTCATAGAGGCGCGCGTTCGTGTATTCGGAGCGGAACTTCCCGGCGATGCGGGTCTCCGTCCGCCCGAGACCGTGATGTCCGCGACGTTGGGTGCCGCGAGGCGTCTTCGCCTCCTGTTTCTCGCTCTTGCTTGCCACGCCGCGAACGTAGGCAGCTCATCTCCCTCGACTGACCGGTCAGCGCTACCTGGCCGGACTTGACCACCATTCGTCAGCGTAAGTAGTCTCGGCGTCCGTGGCTGACACGCCGCCGAATAGGAAGCCGCGCAAGTCTCCGGTCAGCGATCCGCACAACCGGATCGCCTTCCTACGGCTACAGCAAGGCCTCTCGCAGGAAGACATGGTGCGGCTCACCGGGATCCCCGATCGCACCTATCGGCGCATCGAGGCAGGCGGGACACACAACCCCGGCATCCGCCACCTCACAAACATCGCCTACGTGCTCGGCTTCGATCCAGCTGAGAGCCTCGGGGAGATCTGCAAAGCCGACTGGCTCGAATGGCAGGTCTTCCATGAGGGCGGCCCGAAGGAACCTCCAAGCTACGAGGAGTATCCGAACCGCTTCATCGACCCCGACACCTACGGGGTCAGGTAGTCGGCGACCTACTGGCCGCTCAGTAACTCCAGTCCTCGTGACCGAGAGGCGCAGCGTTCAGTGTGTCTCGGTGAAGGCGCCACTGCGGCATCACGCGATCCATGTGAGCCTTGAACGTGTCGTTGTGGGTGCGCTCGATCAGATGCACCAGCTCATGGACGACGATGTATTCGAGGCATTCGGGTGACTTCTTCGCTAGTTCCAGGTTGAGCCAGATGCGGCGGGCGTCCGCGTTGCAGGGTCCCCAGCGCGTGCGCATCTTCTTGATGCCCCACTCGCCCGCCGCCTCGCCGACAAGCGGTTGCCACTTCTCCAAGAGCTTCGGGATCTCGGCCTTCAGCTGGTCACGATGCCAGCGGCTCAGCAGTTCGAAGCGCTGTTCGGCAGTGGCACCGGGCCGGACTGTCAGTTCCAACTTCGAGCCTCGAAGCCTCACTGCTTGCTTGCCCGACGACTCGATGACGTTGAGCCGGTAGCGCTTGCCACGCACGTAGTGGCTTTCGCCGGTGACCATCTCGCGCCGGGACTGCCGCGGCTGATCGGCATAGTCGGCCTGCTGTTTGCGGATCCACGTGATCTTTGACGCGACCGCGAGTCGCACCGCCTCGTCATCAACGTGAAGGGGGACTGCGATCCGAACGCGGCCATCTGGCGGGTAGGCCGCGAGGTGAAGGTTCTTGATGTTCTTGCGGACGACTTGAACCGCGATGCCGCTGACGACCAGCTCTTTCAACTCAGTAGTCACGCTGAGCCACCGCCAGATCGAAGACCAGCTCAGCCTGCGCCTGATCGTTCGTGATCTGCAAGATGGCCTTCTTCACTTCCTTCTCCTTGAAGGGATTGCCCCTCCATCCATCCTTCTTGACGCGTCGGATCGCCTCGTCGAGGCTCACGACCAGTCCGGCGTCCTGCTTGAGGTTGTCATAGAAGGCACGCTGCGCTGAGGAAGTGATCTCCGACGGATAGCTGCTCGAAGCTGGGCCGCCGGTTACCTGCTTGGCCAGCTCGACGATCTTCGCGAGGTAGGCCTTGTAGTCAAGGGCTGCGTTCCGTCGCGCCTCAATCAGGGCGTCGAGTAGCTCCGACATGCGGTCGTAATACTTGGGATTGACCTGGGTCTCCTCAACGATCACCTTCCGGATGTTGTTCTCGATCGTCTCGGCGACGGCCTTGTGGTCTGACTTGAGCCGGGCTGGGAGATCATCGATCGCGCCTTCGCCCTTCTTGACAAGCAGCTCGACCAGGCTCATGTCATCAAAGTTCGTGACGATCTCGCTCGGCTCAGCTCGGATGAACGTGTCGAGCAGCTGACGCATCCCAGGCTCGAACTGCTTCATGTCGATGTAGTCGCCCGAGGCGAGCTTCATCTCCTCAGCGAGCTTCGTGAAGTGATCGACGTCCTTCTTGATTGCCTTCGCCTCGGCATCTGAGTAACCAGCTTCGGCCATCTCGTTCGCCACGTCGGCATAGGCGCGAGCCAGTTGGCCGGTGAGCTTGTAGAGAACGACGCGGCGCCTCTCGAAGTCACTGTCGTCATCGGTCGAGTCGGTGGCGGCGCAGAAGAACTTGATGTAGTCCTCCGTCGTCGGCGCCGTGCCAGCCGGTTCGCAGAGCGCCTTGACCGACTCCAGCGTCGAGTCGAGACGTGCCTTCGCCTGAGTCAGCCGGTTCTTGAGAAGGCCAGGACATCCCGCCCTGGATTCCGAAGCCGAGTCGCAAGTGAGCCGAACCGGCTCGCTCTCCTAACCGATCAGATCGACCGCCCGGCGTCAGCCTGGGCGGTTTTCGTCGTTGCGCATCCTTTCGCCGAGTTCGCATCGCGTGGCGGGCCGAAAACAAACGAAAGGCCGCTCTCGCGGCCCTTCGTGTCGTGCTGTTCAAGAAGCGTCCTGACTTTTTAGAACGCTTTTTAGAACGGATCGAGTGGAGGCGGCGGGAATCGAACCCGCGTCCGCGGACGCACCGTCCGAGCGTCTACAAGCGTAGGCTGAGATTGAAGGTTCGCCCGGCGGCTGGCTCACAGCCGGCCCACCGACGGACTAGCCATCCTGAAGTCTCGCGCCGCCAGCGATTGGCTCTCTTTTGGCGCCAGCCTGCTTGTTGATGCCGCACCCGGGCCGCAGGCCAACTCGGGGCGACACGCTGGCTAGTCTCTGAGACTAGGCAGCGAGTGCGAGGTTATTTTCCGCACTTGCATTGTTTTCCGGTGGATTTACGAGGCCGACCGGAGACCTCGGCTTGCAGCTCGTCCGGAGAACCGACCACGTCGAAACCATGGCGCCCCCGTATGTGTTGTCTCGCCAGTGTACCCCTCTCGATCGTCCCGGGCTGTGTCGCATTGAGCGCGTAGGCTTCGCGACGATGAACATCGCGTCGAAGATGCTTCCGCGCTCGGTCAAGCAGCCGCAGCGCAACGAGCACCGCCCGCGTGGCGAACCCGCGTTCAGCCTCGGCTGGGCCGTGATTGTCGTGCTCGCGATCTTCGACCGCAATGCGCTCGCGGCGATCTACCACTGGGTGCGCCACCTGCCGTGGTTCCTCGAGATGTTCGCGTGGTTCTTCGGCCTGCCCTACATGGTCGCGCTGGCGATCGCCGAGGGTGGTTGGCAGACGTGGCTGAAGATCGTCGCGATCGTGGTCGTCGCCGTCGTGTTCGGTGGCGCGCTGCGCAGCGGCAAGAAGCGCTAGCGGCGCGACTTCACTGCGCGCTCGATCTGGCGCTTCGCGTCGCGCTCCACGAGCGTCTGGCGCTTGTCACGGACGTTTTTACCGCGGGCAAGCGCCACCTCAACCTTTACGCGCCCGTCCTTGAAGTACAGCTTCGTTGGGACGAGCGTGAGGCCGTTCTCGCGCAATTGCGCGAAGATCCGCTCAATCTCGCGGCGATGGAGCAGCAGCTTCCGCGACCGCGCCGGCTCGTGGTTCGACCGGCCGCCCCGGTCGTAGATCGCGATCTCCGCGTTGTGCAGCCACACCTCGCCGTTCCGCACGTCGGCATACGACTGCTGTAACGTCGCGCGCCCTTCGCGCAGCGATTTAACCTCGGTGCCGGTCAGCACAAGGCCCGCCTCGTAACGATCAAGCAGCTCGTAATCGTGGCGCGCCTTCCGGTTCTCGGCGATCAGCTTCTCGGCCATGAGCCGATTGTAGGGTCGAACCAGAGGTTCACCCGATAGTCAAGGCTGTAAGCGCCGGTGATCGGCGTGACAGACGGGAGGCCTTTACGAGCTGGCAATGACTAGACCCTGTCGTGGTCACTGAGACATGCTCGCTCGTTCGGACTGGCCAGCTGACGATACAATTTCTAAGTTAGCCTACCGCGGTAGCGCTACCGCGTATCTCATCCTCGTCCGTTCCCCACGCCGCCGAGGACGTCATCGGCGTCATTCGGGCCGGGGCAAGGGGCTACGTCACAAAGACGATCTCAGGCCCCGAGCTCGCTGATGCCATCGTGCGCGTGTCCGAAGGTGACGCCGTGTTTTCGCCGCGACTCGCAGGCTTCGTCCTCGACGCGTTCCGTGCCGGCGACAGCGTGGACGGCGACATCGAGCTTGACGAACTCTCAGCCCGCGAGCGCGAGGTGCGCAGCTGATCGCGCGTGGCTACCGCTACAAGGAGATCGCGGCCCGTCTGCACCTCAGCATCAAGACCGT
>OMIZ01000149.1 GCA_900299235.1 Actinomycetota bacterium | reverse complement strand
GTCAAGACCGAGCTATTCGCTCGCGCCGACGAGGTGTTCGCAGCCGGCGCGATTCTCGCATCGAACACCAGCTCGATTCCGATTGCGACGCTCGCGGCCGCCACGTCACGGCCAGGTGCTGTCGTCGGCATGCACTTTTTCAATCCCGTCCCGATGATGGGCCTCGTCGAGGTGATTCGCGCCCCTGCGACGTCGCCCGAGACGGCGGCTGCGATCGTCGAGCTCACACGCGATCTTGGTAAGGAGCCCGTCGAGGCCCTCGACAAGGCGGGTTTTGTCTCGAATCGCATCCTGATGCCCTTCATCAACGACGCGGTGTGGACTCTCTCTGAAGGTGTCGCAAACGCGGATGCGATCGACACGGTCGCGAAGCTCGGTTTCAGCCATCCAATGGGGCCGCTCGCCCTTGCCGATCTGATCGGGCTCGACACGTGCGTCGCGATCATGCGCGTGCTCGAGCGCGGTCTTGGCAGCGATCGGTACGCACCGTGCCCGCTGCTCGAAGAGCATGTCGCTGCAGGCCACCTCGGACGCAAGTCTGGCCGCGGCTTCTACGAGTACGCGTAATCACGCGGCCGCATCGCTCGTAACCACACCTCTACCGATAGGTCACAACACCGTGACCCACGTGTGACGGCGCCGCTGCGACTGTCTGCAGCGTCAGTCTCGACCCACGTTTCAGGAGGTGTGCCGGTGCGCCGGAAGTTCGTCCTTGCTGCGGTTGGCGCAGCACTCGCCCTCACCGCCGTTGTCGCTGCGACGGCCGCTGGAGCGACCACGAAGCCCAACCCCGGTCTCGCGACGCTCGCGAAGATCAACCACATCGTCGTCATCTACGAAGAGAACCACAGCTTCGACAACCTCTATGGCGGCTGGGAGGGAGTAAACGGCCTGTCGAAGGCTGTCAACGCGCCCAAGCAGGTCAATCAATCAGGGACGGCGTACTCCTGTCTGCTCCAGCTCGACGTGAACCTCACGGCACCGGCGCCGCTTTCGAATAGCTGCACCGACTCGACGGTCGCGACTGCCTTCACGAGCCACTTCGTCAATGGCATCTTCACGATCGACTCCTACATCCCGTCGACTGCGACCACGTGCCCTGCCCCTGGCGGATTCGCCTCGAACGGCTTCCTCAACGGTACGGCGCTCGCCGGCGGCTGCACCCGCGACATCGTGCACCGCTACTACCAGGAGCAGTACCAGATCGACAACGGGAAGATGGATCGCTACGTCACCGGCTCGGACGCTGCCGGCCTGACGATGGGCGTCTACAACACGGCGACGCTCCCGATCTACGCGTACCTCCATTCGTCGAACGCTCCGAAGTACGCGATCGACGACAACTTCTTCCAGGGCGCTTTCGGTGGTTCGTTCCTAAACCACCAGTGGCTGATCGCCGCCGCTGCGCCGCTCTGGACAAACGCCGTCAACGACGGTGGTGCCAACGACCTGCACTCGGTCGTCGATGGCAACGGGATGCCGAACAACTACCCGCTCTACGCCTCGCCGCTTGGTACGAACGTGAAGGATCAGCAGCTCACAGCGTCGTGCAACCCTGGCCCTGGCCGCTCACCGACTCCGTCCAACGTGACCTGCGGCGATTACGCGGTCAACACCACGCAGCCGTGGTACCAGCCGTACTCGCCGGGAACGGCAGATGCTCGCCGCCTGCCGCCGCTCACGAGCCCGAACATCGGCGACGAGATGACCGCTGCGAAGGTCTCGTGGGCCTGGTACTCCGGTGGCTGGTCGAATGCGAACGGTGACGTCAACGGTCCGGGGTGGACGAACGGGAGCACCCCCGGCAAGTGCACCGATCCGAACGTCCTCTCGACAGCGACGTACCCGAACTGTGCTGACGCCGTCTTCCAGTTCCACCATCAGCCGTTCAACTACTACGCAAACATGGCCCCGGGAACGCTCAATCGGGCCGACCATCTCCAGGACGAGGCGGCCTTCAAGAGCGCGGTCGCCGGTTCGACCAAGTCGTGCGGCCTCCGTCAGGTGAGCTTCATCAAGCCGCTTGGTGAAGAGAACGAGCACCCGGGCTACGCGAGCGAGCGTGCCGGCAGCGACGCTCTCGTCTCGCTCCTCAGCTCGATCGAGGGCAGCGCCTGTGCCAAGGACACGATGGTCGTTGTGACCTATGACGAGTTCGGCGGCCAGTGGGATCACGTCGCGCCTCCCGGGACGGTTGGTGGTGTCCCCGGCGCGCACGACAAGTGGGGGCCAGGCACCCGCATCCCCGCACTGATCGTGAGCCCGCTGCTTCCCGCTCCGTTCGTCGTCGATCACGTCGAGCACGACACGACATCGATCCTCACCACGATCGAGAAGCGCTTCAACCTCAAGCCGCTCGGCACCCGCGACGCCGGTGTCGCGAGCCTGTCGACTGCCTTCTACGCGAAGGCGCCTGCCACCTGATCCGGCGGTGAGTCCGGGGGAGACAACGGGGGTAGGTATCCGCGTTTGGATACCTACCCCCGATCTCATAGGCTCCGATCCACGGCATGACTGAAGGCTCTGATTCCACCGCCGTCCTCGTTGCACCCCGCGTCCAGGAGAGCCTGCGGGCAGAGCTCGCCCGCCTGGAAGAGATGGCTGGGGAGGTTCGTGAGGCCCACGTGGACGCGCTGCACCAATTTCGGGTCTCCGCTCGTCGGGCCCGCGCGGTAATTCGAGCTTCACGCCCGGTCTTCAGCGACTACTACGCCGAGCTTGATTCGGAGCTCCGATGGCTGGGTGCAGAGACTGGGCCGGCACGGGATTTGGAGGTGCTTCAGGCGAACCTCGATCTTGTCGTCGAGGATCTCGACGAGGATGCTGGCGGTGGGCAGGCGATCCTCGATGCGGTCAAAGCCGACCAAGCACAGGCTCGTGCGCGCGTGTTGGAAGCCCTTGCGTCGGAGCGTTTTGCTCAGCTGGTTCGGGTATTTCAGGCCGCGACCCGTACACCAGCGCCGGGCGTAGGGCACGAATCGCCGGAATCGATCGCAAGTGATCAGGTTGACCGCCTCTGGAAGGCGCGGCGTCGGCTCGGCGACGATCCAACTGACGATGCTCTTCACGCGATTCGGATCAAAGTCAAACGTGCTCGGTACTCGGTGGACGTTCTCATCGGTCGTGATTCCGACGACGCTCGAACTCTCGTCAAGGCGTTGCGGAACCTGCAGAACCTGATCGGCAGTCATCAGGACGCCCACGTGGCAGAGCTGCGGATCCGGGGCTACAGCATTCCCGGTGCCGAACTTGCTGCCGGGCGCATCATCGAACGAGAGCGTGCCATTCGCCTGCGCGTTCGCCAGCGGCTCCCGGCCGCCTGGCGTCAGCTTGCGCGAGCAACCGGAACTGGGTCGTAGCTCAGGCCGCGCGTGTGGCGCGGATGCGGTGCTCAAGCTCGGCAAGTGCACCATCGCGAAGTCCACCGCGGCGCACACGTAACGGGACACCGACGAGCTCCTGCAATGCCGAGAGGATGACCGTTCCTGCGGCGAGTGTGGGGACGCGATCAGCCTCGATGTTCCAGACCTCGATCAGCTCGCTGTGCGGCGTGAAGGTCAGGATCGACTCGGCGCGTCGCAGGCCTTCAGCAGTCAACGTTGGGCCGGTGAGTTCCCGTAGTGCACGCGCGCTGCCGCCGACCGCGAGACCCTCTTCGGCAAATGGCGGATTGATGTCGGCGAGTGCAACTCGAACCTCGCGACGCGCGGCATCCATTGCTTCAGCACCTGGAGGATCCCCTTGGAGCAAGCGGCTCGTCAGACGCATCGATCCGAGGTCGATCGATCGAACCCACGTCGCGCCTTCGCGCTTTGTTCCGATTGCGATCTGAGCCGAACCTCCGCCAACGTCGATCACCGCCAACGTTTCACGGGGCGGAACGCGAAGTGCGTTGAGCGCACCCTGAAAGCCGAGCTGCCCCTCCTCGTCGGAACTCAGCACCCGTACGGGAGCACCGCACGCGGCAGCAATCCGCTCGATGAGCTCATCACCGTTCGCGGCCTGGCGACCTGGGCTGGTGATCAGCACCTCGACCCGTTCTGCTCCGTGCGCACGCCCATCGATCACGAACGCGGCGACGGTGGAGGCCGCTTCGGCGAGCTTCTCCGGCGGGATGTGTCCGTACAACTCCACGGCTTCGCCGAGGCGAAGCATCGCGCGGCGGCGGTGGATGACGTAGTCGCCCGACTTCACGAGCAGGCGGACCGTGTTTGCGCCCACGTCGACGACACCAAGCGGCATGGGCTCATGATGACGAAGCCACATGTCAGCGCCCTACCGTGGGGTCGTGCGCCGCGAACGGGCGCGGCGGCGCATCGCCATCGACTGCGCGGTCTTACGCCGCTCGCCCTTCGGCGGGATGGCGCGCGACCAGGTGCCATCAGCGGCCAACTCCCACGCGTTCGTGTTGTCGGTGAGGAGTGATTTGAGGATCGCCTCAATCTCAGCTCGCGCAACCGTCGACTCAACGGGAACGAGGATCTCAATCCGATGATCGAGATTGCGTGTCATCAGGTCGGCGCTCCCCATCAAATAGGTGCGCTCATCGCCTGATTCGAAGCAGTAGATACGACTGTGCTCCAAGAAGCGACCGAGGATCGAGCGTACGCGAATATTTTCGCTCAGTCCAGGGATGCCGGGCGTGAGCGCGCAGATCGCGCGCACGACCAGATCGATCTGTACGCCCGCCTGGGAGGCCCTGTAGAGCTCCTCGATGATTGCGGGATCGGTGAGGTTGTTGAGCTTGAGACGGATGCGTGCATGTTCGCCGTTCTCTGCCGCGGTCGCGACGCGTCGGATGTGCTCAACGAGCTTCTTTCGCATGTGGAATGGCGCGACGAGGAGCTTTCGGAACTCCTGTGGGCGACCGAAGCCCGTGACGAAGTTGAACAGGTCGGCGACGTCAGAAGCGATCTCGCGATCGGCCGTAAACAGCCCCACGTCTTCGTACATGCGGGCAGTACGCGCGTGGTAGTTCCCAGTCCCGATGTGGACGTACCGACGCAGCTCGTCACCCTCGCGTCTCACCACCAGGATCGTCTTCGCGTGAATCTTCAAGTCAGGGAAGCCAAACGCCACGTGCACACCGGCCTTTTCGAGTGAGCGCGCCCATTCGATGTTTCGCTGCTCGTCGAACCGTGCCTTGAGTTCAACAAGGCACACGCTCTGCTTCCCGTTCTCCGCAGCCTGCATGAGGGCCGGCGCGAGAGCACTGTCTTCGCTTGTTCGGTACACGGTCGTCTTTAGCGTCACGACCTGCGGATCGGTTGCTGCAGCCCGCACGAACGCCTCGACGCTCGTTCCGAACGAGTCGTATGGGTGCTGCACGAAGAGATCGCCGCTCCCAACCTCGGCAAAGAGGTCGTTGTCGCGCGGTGACGAGATCCGCCGCTGCGTTCGAGGAACCCACGGCTCGTACTTGAGGTCGGGGCGATCGAGATCGCAAAGCTGCATCACATCCGCGATATCGAGCGTGCCCCGGACGCGGTAGACGACGTCTGGTCGAATCGACAGTCGCTCGACGAGGCGGTCGACCATCGTCCGTGAGATCGAATCGGCGACCTCAAGCCGAACGACTGCACCGAACCGGCGTCGTCGGAGTTCCGTTTCGACCGCGCCAAGCAGATCGTCGGCGTCGTCAGAGATCTCAGTATCGCCATCGCGAGTCAGGCGGAACGCGGCCTGCTCGGTTACCTCCATCCCTGGAAAGAGCAGATCGAGGTAGTGCGAGATCACATCCTCAAGCGGAACGAGGAGGCCGTTATTGCCAGCAGCGACGAAGCGGGGGAGGCCCTCAGGCACCTTGACGCGCGCGAAACGTTCCTCGCCTGAGTCGGAGTTTCGCACGTTGACGCCGAGCGAAAGGGAGAGCCCCGAGATGTAGGGGAACGGCTGGCCCGGGCCAACCGCGAGCGGAGTAAGCACGGGGAAGATGAGGCGCTCGAACGTCGCCGCGAGCGCGGCTATCTCCTGATCGTCGGCGTCAGCGACGGTTCCCACGCGAATACCTTCCGCGCTCAGCGCGGGACACAGCTCGTTGCGCCAGAGCTCAGATTGGCGGGCGCAGAGATCAAGCACACCCTGACGCACTTCGGTGAGCGCCTGCGCGGGCGTTCGGCCATCAGGAGAACGGACGTTCACCCGGCCGACGACCTGGTCGAGCAGGCCGGCGACACGCACCATGAAGAACTCGTCGAGGTTCGAAGAGAAGATCCCGCAGAACTTCACTCGCTCGAGCAGCGGTTCACCGGGGTCAGATGCGAGATCGAGGACGCGGCGGTTGAGGTCGAGCCACGAAAGCTCACGATTGAGGAGTGTGTTCACAGGCACGTTGAGGTGCGGCTGCGCCGACGCAACCGCCTCCTCGATCTTGTCGTAACCGGTGTAAACGAGGGGTTTCAATCCGGTGACCTTCTTGCTGTGTGTTGGGTGTGTTCCCGAGTGGGACGACCGGCGCGCTGTCTATTCTCCAAAGTATGCGTAACGACAAGCTCCTCGTCGCTGCGGCCGTCGTCATTGGCGTCGTGCTCGTGGTTGTCGGGATCGTCTACTGGATTGAGCCGGCGAAGTCGCTTCCTAGCTTCTTCCCTGGCCATGAGGCCGGGTCGGCCCACCATCACGTGAAGCACGGCATCGCTTCGTTCCTCGTTGGTCTGGCGGCATTCGCGTTCGCCTGGTTCCAGACGGGGCCGAAGAGCAAGACCACGTGATCCTGCTCGCCACGCTGATCTCCTATCCCCGAGCGATCATTCTCGGGCTGCTTCAGGGCGTCTCGGAACTGTTCCCTGTGTCGAGCCTTGGGCACAGCGTGATCCTGCCGAAGCTCTTTGGCTGGAACATCCATCAGAATGACAAGTACTTCCTGACGTTCCTCGTCGCGACGCACCTCGCGACCGCGATCGTGCTCCTCGGCTTCTTCCGGCACGATTGGGCCCGCATCCTCAAGGGCATCGGTCGCTCGCTTCGTGATCGCGAGATCCGTGAGAACGACACCGACGCGAAGCTCGGCTGGCTGCTTGTGGTCGGAACGATTCCGGCGGGGATCCTCGGACTCGTGCTTGAGCACAAGCTGCGAGCGGTTTTCGCTTCGGCGACCTCAGCGGCGGTCTTTCTGACCTTGAACGGTCTGCTGCTCTACGGCACCGAGCGGCTACGCCGTCGAGCACCACAGACTGACGCCGACGACGATACGAGGATCGCGCGGCAGGTGACCTGGCGTGGGGCAGTACTCGTTGGTGCAGCGCAAGCTCTCGCACTGATCCCGGGCTTCTCGCGTTCCGGTGCGACGATGGGCGGCGGGTTGCTCGCTGGCCTCTCGAACAAAGACGCCGCGCGGTTTGCGTTTCTGCTGGCCACGCCGATCATCGGTGCTGCCGCTCTCTTGAAGCTCCCGCAGTTGATTGGGCCCGACGGCAACGGCGTACGTGGGCCGGCACTCGTCGGTTCATTGTGTTCGGCGCTCACCGCGTACCTCGCAGTGCGCTTCCTGATGCGGCTCTTCGAAACGAAGACGCTCACACCGTTTGCGGTGTACTGCCTCGTCGCGGGTCTCGCCGCGACGATCTACCTCCTCGCGTAAGCCGCACTGCTCAGCCCCAGTAGAGGAGCGCATTAGTCGCTACTCCGAGCAGCGACCCGCCTATGAGTACGCCCAAGGTTAGGGCGCGCTCGAGTGGGGCAAAGCCGCCAGCGTCTACCGCTCGTTCGACCGCGCGAACGCGGAGGTAGCCAATAGCCATGAAGCAGATTCCCAGTGCGCCGTACCCGGTGCCTACCGCTTCGTAGGGCCACGATGTTGAGTGCGAGACGCCCGGGACGATCCTCCCGAGACCTACAGCGACTGCAATCGATGTGAGGCCCGTTCGCCACCACGCAAGGAACGTTCGCTCGTTCGCGAGACGCGTTCGCCGTGCGGCATCGCGGATCTCTTGGTCGTCGATGTGATCAGGCATCAACGACCAACGAAACCTAGTGCTTGGCGGATGCGTCGGTGAACTCGCGGAACTCTCCGGTGACGAGGTACGCGATCTGCTCACCGATATCGACCGCGTGATCGCCGATCCGCTCCACGCAGCGAGAGATGACGAGCGTGCGGAGGCCGTATTCACGCTCCTCCGCTGAATCACCAAGCGAGAGCACCTGCTCAACAGCCTGACGGTTTGCACGATCGATCAGCTCGTCGAGTTCCGAGAGCGTTAGTGCCTTTTCGACGTCTCGCTGAGAGAACGAGTCAAGCGCGACGCGGATCATCTGCTCGGCGCGCTGACCCATGTCTTCAAGCGAGTTGAGGATCGTCTGGTCGCTTACGTCGAGGGTTCCCATCAGCTTCGTGAGCTTCGCCACCGTCACGCAGTAGTCGGCCATGCGCTCGAGGTGCAGATTGATGCGAAGAATCGCAAGGACGAGGCGGAGGTCAGTTGCTACGGGCGTCTGACGAGCGAGGAGCGACTGCACACCCTCATCGATACGCAAGTACCGCTTGTCGATCTCGTCATCGAACCCGATCACTTCGTCGGCGAGATCGGCGTCACCGCGCGCGAGAGCGTTCAGCGCACCACGCAATGTCCGAAGGACGAGCTCGCCCTCCTCCTGAAGCGATGCCTCAAGAGCTGAGAGCTCTTCCTGGAATGAGATGCGCATCAGCCGAACCGACCTGTGACGTAGCCCTCCGTGCGCTCGTCGGCCGGCTGGGTGAAGATCTTCTCGGTCGAGTCGTACTCGACGAGAATCCCGTGGCGGCTGCCGTTCTCCTCAACCTTGAGGCTGAAGAACGCCGTCATCTCCGCGACACGCGCAGCCTGCTGCATGTTGTGGGTGACGATGATGAGGGTGTAGTCCTTCTTCAGCTCGTGCATCAGGTCTTCGATCGCGGAAGTTGAGATCGGATCGAGGGCGGATGCCGGCTCGTCGAGAAGAATCACATCTGGCTCGACCGCGATCGCACGAGCGATGCAGAGGCGCTGCTGCTGCCCGCCCGAGAGACCAAGCGCCGACTTCTTCAGTCGATTCTTGACTTCGTCCCAGATGGCCGCCCGCTTGAGAGCCTGCTCGACACGATCGTCGAGGTTGTCCTTCATGCCAAGGATGCGAAGCCCGTACGCAATGTTGTCGTAGATCGACTTCGGGAAGGGATTCGGCCGCTGGAACACCATCCCGATTCGGCGCCGAACTTCGATGGGATCGACGTCACTTCCGTAAATATCGACACCGTGATAGAGCGTCTTGCCGCCCACAACTGCGCTTGGCACGAGGTCATTCATGCGGTTGAGGCAGCGCAGGAACGTCGACTTGCCGCACCCAGACGGCCCGATCAGTGCCGTGATGGCGTTCTTGTAGATGTCCATGTTCACGCCGACGACAGCCGGGGCTGCACCGTAGTGAACGGAAAGATTTTCGACCTGGAAGACGGCGTCACGCGAGATCGCGGAGGCCGACGGAGGCTGAACGCCGATCGTTGCGGAAGTCGGCGCAGCGGACGTATCCGATGGCACGTCGGTCATGGGTGCGTCGGGGCTGGGGGGTTCCATGAGGCTCACGATAGGGGAGTCTGCTCATCGAGGCAAAGAAGCTGGGTACACAAGATGTGAACGTGTTGTTTCGCAATGGTGAATGACCCTCGCGCTCACAGCGTTTGACTGGAAAGCTGCGCGACATGGAAGCCACAGCCACACCTCAAGGCCTGCGCCGAACCAGGCATGCGCTCGATCGTTTCGGCGATAAGGCCCTGTACGCGATCACTGGCTCTGCTGCCGTTCTGGCGCTCGTGATCATCGCCCTCATTATTTGGAAGGTCGTTGAGGGTGCGTGGCCCGCGATCAACAAGTTCGGTATCTCCTTCGTCTGGAATCAGACGTGGAACCCGGTCATGGAGGTGTTCGGCGCTCGAGAGTTCATTCTCGGAACGCTCCTCACGTCATTCGGCGCACTGTTGATTTCTGCGCCGCTCTCTGTCGCGATCGCGCTCTTCCTTACCGAGCTTGCGCCCCCGTCTGTTCGTAGCCCGATCGGGTCGCTGATCGAGATGCTCGCAGCCGTTCCGAGCGTTGTTGTTGGCCTCTGGGGCATCTTCGTACTCGGGCCGTTCATTCGGACGGAGCTCGGCCCGTTTCTTCACGACTACTTCGGCTGGATTCCGCTCTTCGCGACGACACCCCAGCAGACCGGCGTCCTGGCGGCGATTCTCGTGCTGGCGATGATGATGATCCCGATCACCACGTCAATCTGTCGCGAGCTGTTCATGACTGTTCCACGTGACGTGAAAGAGGCATCGATCGGCCTCGGCGCGACGCGGTGGGAGACGATCCGCGGTGTCATCGTCCCGTTCGTTCGTGGCGGCGTCGTGGCCGGCATCACCCTTGGCCTCGGTCGCGCTCTGGGCGAAGCGATCGCCGTTACACAGGTGATCGGTAACAGCCTGCGCGGAATCCACCTATCCCTCTTCGACCCAGGCAACTCGCTTGCGAGCCAGCTCGCCTCGAGCTACCAAAGCGCGCCCACGAACATCGAAGTTGCGTCGCTCGTGTACCTCGGGCTGATCCTGCTCGTCATCACGTTCGCGACGAATCTGGTTGCGCAGCGCATCGTTCACCGATTTGAGAAGCAGACGGGAGCCCGCTAGATGGAACCGACGATCTCACTCAAGGCGACGGGGCGTTCCGCTAGACGTCTTCGTGCGAACAGAACGGCGGAACTTGTCGCGGTGACGGCGGCACTGATTGCTGTTGGCGCCCTCGTGATTCTTGTCGGGTCAGTGCTTGTGAAGGCGCTTCCCGCGATCAACATGGACTTCTTTACGAAAGGCCCGGCAGTCTTCGGCGAGTCGGGTGGCGGGATCGCGCCAGCGTTCGTCGGGACAGCGATGCTCGTCGCGATCGCAACAGCGATGGCCGTTCCGTTCGGGGTCCTGCTCGCGATCTTCGTCAGCGAGTTTGCCTCGCGCCGGTTCGCCGACCAAGTCCGACTCTGGCTCGACGTGCTCAACGGCTTCCCGTCGATCGTCGTCGGCATCTTCGTCTTCGCCCTGATGGTGCAGAAGTCGATCCCGATCATCGGGATCGGCCATCACCAGAGTGCGTGGGCAGGCGGTTTCGCACTCGCCGTGATCATGCTGCCGCTGATCGCCCGCACGACCATGGAAGTGCTCTCGCTCGTTCCGAACAGCCTGCGCGAGGCGAGCTACGCACTTGGCGTTTCGAAGTGGCGAACTGTTCTCATGGTTGTTTTGCCAACGGCAACTAGCGGCATCGTCACCGGCACGACGCTTGCAGTTGCGCGAGCGGCGGGCGAGACTGCACCGCTCCTCTTCGCGTGTTCAATCTTTGGCCAAGTCGTTGAGACCGACCCATCCGTGTCGGTTGCGTCTGTCCCGGTGATCATCTTCGAGTACTCCGAGTCGCCGGACACAAACCTCAACGCCCAGGCGTGGGCCGCAGCGTTTGTGCTGATCATGTTCGTGCTCGTTACGAGCCTTGTATCCCGGATCTTGCTCGATCGGTCACGCCGCAAGCTCGGCGCAGCCGCGTAGCCCGACCGACGTCGCTTTCGCTCGATGTGTGGCCTGCGCTTTCGCGCGGGCCACTTGCATTTGCTGGAGCGTCACCAATCGGCACGTCGACGTTCACCACTCCGTCACCGCAACGTCACACCCTTTCAGCCCCCTTTCGAGGGAGGCGCGGGCACCCTGATGCTGTCATCCCAGACATGAACCCAAGGAGAACACTTTTCATGAGAAACACCGCACTTGCGCTGGTCGCACTGCTGCTTACATCCCTCGTGGCTGTTGGTGCTGCAAGCGCAAAGACCGGCAAGTCGCAGGCGACCGTCATCAACGGCGCCGGCAGCACCTTCGTGTCGCCGCTCGTCTCACTTTGGACGCCCGCGCTCGGTACGGCATTCGACTACACGATTCAGTACAGCGCGGTGGGCTCCGGTGCCGGTATCTCGGCGATTACGAACCGCTCAGTCGACTTCGGTGCATCAGACGCCCCGCTGACGACTGATCAGTTCAATGCTTGCAACGGCTGTGTTCAGATCCCGTGGGCCCTCGCTGGTACCGCGATGCCGTACAACATTCCGGGTGGCCCGGCTCGCCTCCACCTCAACGGTGACATCATCGCGAAGATCTACCTCGGACAGATCACCTACTGGGACGATCCGGCGATCAAGGCGATCAACACCCAGCTTGAGGCTGGCGCGACGCTTCCTCACCTGGCGATCACCCCGGTCTACCGCACGGGTAACTCGGGTACGACCTACAACTTCACTGACTACCTCACCTCGGTGAGCACGCAGTGGGCCTCGCAGGTTGGTCGTGGACAGTCGGTGAACTGGCCGGCCGGCGTTGGTGCGAGCGGATCGGCAGGCGTCGCTGGCGTCGTCAAGAACACGCCTGGCGCTATCTGCTACGTCGACACGGCCTTCGCACTCGCAAACGGTCTTCACTTCGGTGCCATCCAGAATGCCGCGGGGAACTACATCTTCCCGAGCATCCGCAACGTCGCTGCCGCAGGCGCAACGGTCAAGTCCGTGCCGGCTGGCAACGAGCTGCACATCGTGAATCCGGACAAGTCGAATCCGGCTGCGTACCCGATCTCGACCTACACCTACATCATCCTCCCGCTGAAGACGTCGAACGCGGCGGCTCTGCGCAAGATGGTGTTCTGGGCGCTGACCCAGGGTCAGTCGGGCAAGTACACGGCGAAGCTCTACTTCGCGCCGATCCCGAAGGTCGTGCTCGTCGCGGCTGAGAAGACCCTGCAGGGCATCTCGAACTAGAACCGCCATCCCCGGGTTCGGGGTTGATAGCAAGACGTGATGGAGGGCGCCGGAAACGGCGCCCTCCGCGCGTTTGCGCCCCCTGATTCGCACGCGATTGCGCTACCCAATCGCGTGCGCGGTGACGCACCTGGCCGCGCGAGCCATCATCGCCTCCGCAAGCCATGTCCTGTGTCCTGGGGACAGTCCCCAATGCGTGGGGGTGCCGGTACCGCCCCGAGCAATGTGGCGCCCCGTGCGCCCGAAGTCTGCGGTTTGCAGGGCATTAGGAGCTCTCTCGCCACCGCGGTATCCGTGCGCAAATTGGGCGCGAACGCGCGCGGCAGAGGCGAGTAATTCGAGGCGGGAGAGTGCTGCGTTCCCTGGCACTCCGCACGAAATGAGCGACTATTGCGGTCGCGAAACCCTCGACGAATGCGCGGGCACTACAGGGAACACGCGCTGAGCCTTTGTTTGAAGTCGTGTTTGTGCCGACGGGCGCGGGGAACGTCGCTAGCCCGCGGGGAAAATGCAGCGAACTTCGAGCCCGTGCCCACGGCTGCCGCGCGCCTCGACCGTTCCACCCGCCGCTGTCACGACGTGCTTGACGATCGCGAGGCCAAGTCCTGTGCCGCGTGACGCGCGAGCGGCATCGGCACGCCAGAAACGCTCAAACAGGCGAGGGATATCAACCTCGTTGAGGCCGATCCCGGTGTCGGAAGCGCGGAGGACGATCGTGTCGCCCTCACGACCCGCCGAGAGCGTGAAGCTTGCCCCGTGCCCGGCGTAGCGCAGAGCGTTTCCGGTCAGATTCTCCGCGACGATGCGAAGCATCCGAGGGCGGAGCGGCACGTCGACGGTTGGGTCGCCGGTTGCCACCACAGAGATGCCCGCACGTGCCGCCGCATCAGCATGCTCGTCGATCACCCCCTCAAGCACCGGCAGCGCGTTCGTCATTCCGAACGCCACGATCTCCTTGCCGCCCTCGAGCTCAGAAAGGAACAGGATCTCGTCGATCAGCGCACCAGCGTGCTCAACCTCGGCGCGGGCAGCGTCGATCAGTCCCTGGACATCGGCACCCGGAAGATCGGCAGAATCAAGGAGTGCCAGGATGCGCGCGAGCGGCGTTCGCAGCTCGTGGGAGACAGCCGCGGTGAACCCCGTACGGAGCTCGTCAAACGAGGCGTCGTAGGCGCGATCCTGACCAGGCGTGACCGAGTGCGAAGTGTCGGTGACTTCCACTGACTCCCCTTGTACAGGTTCGTCGTCCCCGCCAAATAGCCGCTTCACCAGATCGTCACCACTCCGTCACCCGCTTCGAACCGCCTTGGGGTCTATCGTAGTGCGTATGGCGAAAGTGTTGATTGTCGAGGATGACAATGTCATCGCCGATGGCATGGCGAGGCATCTATCCGCAGCTGGTTTCGATCCCATCGTGGTTGGCCGTGGCGAGCTAGGTCTAGCGCGGCTCCGGTACGAGTATCCTGATGTGTGTGTCCTTGACCTGATGCTTCCCGAGCTCGACGGGTGGAAGCTGATCGAAACCGCGCGCGCCGAAGGCATTGGCACTCCGATCGTGGTCGTCTCGGCGCGCGGAACCGAGCATGATCGGATCCACGCGATCGACATTGGCGCCGATGACTACCTCGTGAAGCCGTTTTCGATGCGCGAGCTCGTAGCGCGCGTCGGCGCCGCCGCTCGCCGTGGGGTTCGCCCTGCGGAGGAGAAGCGCGGCGACCCGATTCAGATCGAGGAGCTACTGATCGATCCGCGAGAGGTGCAGGCGTTCGTGGATGGCAAGAGCGCCGGCCTCACACCCACAGAGTTCAAGCTGATCTACACCCTGGCGATGGATCGCGGTCGCGTGGTTACACGCGACGAGTTGCTGCAGAAAGTCTGGGGGCGTCGCGAGACGCACCGAGACCGCACTGTCGATGTCTTCGTTCGGCGCCTACGCCAGAAGATTGACACCGTGTCGTCGCAGCACTCGTTCATCCAGACGCGCTTCGGCGTCGGCTACAAGCTCGAGCCCGAGCTCAAGGCCAGTGCCGACGTTCCCGCGACCTGACGCTGCACCGTAGACTCGCGGCGTGAACTTCGAGCTCACGCCGGAGCAACGCGAGATCCAGACTCTGACACGCGATTTCGCTGCGTCAGAGATCGTCCCGTTTGCTGCCGAGTGGGATCGCGAGCGTCGCTTTCCACGCGAGGTGTTCGCGAAGCTCGCAGAGCTCGGTCTGATGGGCGTGTGCGTGCCCGAGGAGATGGGCGGCGCGGGATCGGACTTCCTCTCCTACATCCTGGTGCTCGAGGAGCTGTCGCGGGCTGACGCGGGCGTTGGGGTGACGCTTGCCGTGCACACCTCGGCGTGCACGCTGCCGTTGCTCGCCTTTGGAACACCGGGTCAGGTGGAACGGCTCGTACCGCCTCTCGCACGCGGAGAGGCTCTGGGAGCATTTGCGCTCACCGAAGCAGGCGCAGGGTCGGATGCCGGGGCGATCGCGTCACACGGCACCGAGAGCGACGCGGGATGGCGCCTCGCTGGCTCGAAGCAATGGATTACGAACGGCTCGTTTGCTGACACGTTTATTCTGTTCGCGCGCACCGAGGAAGACGTCGCAGGAGCGCGCGGGATTTCGGCATTCGTCCTCGACGCTGCGCACGTGACCGTGACGCGGGAGGAGCACAAGCTCGGCCTCAACTCATCCTCCACTGTCGATCTCGTGTTTGACACCGACGTCGCACCAGATCGGCTGCTTGGCGAGCGTGGACACGGCTTTCGCGTCGCAATGGCAACCCTCGACGGTGGCCGCATCGGCATTGGGGCGCAGGCCGTCGGTATCGCGCAGGCCGCGTTCGATGCGGCGTGTTCCTATGCGCGTGAGCGCCGTGCGTTCGGGAAGGCAATCGGCGAGTTCCAGGCGATCCAGCAAAAGCTCGCGACGATGGCAACCGAGATCGAGGCTGCGAGGCAGCTCGTCTACCGGGCCGCGTGGCTGAAGGAGAACGGTAGGCCGCACACGATGGAGGGCGCGCAAGCCAAACTGTTTGCGTCTGAAGTCGCCCGACGCCAGACGGCCGAAGCGATCCAGGTCGTCGGTGGGTACGGCTACACGAAGGAGTCTCCGGTGGAGCGTTATTTCCGCGACGCGAAAGTGACAGAGATCTACGAGGTAACGAGCGAGATTCAGCGTCTCGTGATTGCATGTGCGCTCCTGGGCCAGATCGGACGCCAATCGTGAGCCGCGAACGCGGCGAGCCGGTGCGCCTGAACCGGATCTACACCAAGGGTGGTGACACAGGCGAGACCTCGCTCGGCGACGGGGGTCGCGTCTCCAAACTCGACGCGCTGATCCAGGCGGCGGGAGCGGTCGATGAGCTCAACGCCGTCCTCGGCTGGGCGCAGGTTGTCGTGCAAGACCCGCAGCTGACGCGTATCCAGAACGAACTCTTCGACGTCGGCGCCGACATCGCCGTACCCTTCGTCGCGGGTGACGACCGTCTGCGCATCGTTCAGGCCGACATTGACCGTCTTGAGGCGTCGTGCGACGAGCTCAACGCGACGCTGCCGGAGCTTCGTAGCTTCGTGTTGCCGGGCGGAACTGAGGCTGCGGCGCGACTGCACATGGCGCGCACGTCGTGCCGCATGGCCGAGCGCGTCGTGATCGCGGCCGCATCGATCAAACCGTTGAATCCGCTCGTCGCGATCTACCTGAACAGGCTGTCCGACCTGCTGTTCATTCTCGCCCGCCGGGCGAACGGTGATGCCGAGATTCTGTGGCGTCCCGGTGGCGAGCGGTAGCTCGGCCGATCACGTAACGACCCAGTGGTGAGCGATAACGGCGCGGCGCTTAGCCGTGCGCGAGGCGTGCGATGAGCTTCGCAAGATCGGCCTGCGTCACCGGCGCCGGAACACCGACTGCGCCGAGCTGAACCGCCTGCGCGAGCCGCACGGGGTTCTTCGAGATCGCGACGACCCGGAAAAAGTCATGCAGCGCCGTCGTCTCGATTGAGAACTGGTTGGTGTGCTGGTCGTTCACCCTCTCCCCTGGGTGGCCGCCGTCGAATCAACTACGAATCAGCGACGGTTGCCCGGCGCTGGCCGCATATGCCAGGTCGCCCTCGTGACGCAGCGCTCTGGAGCATCTCGTACGGGTATTGACGAGATACCGCCTGCGATTGTACGAGTCGCGCCCGAGGCGTGGGGAGGATTTCGGTATGGGCGCGTCTGGTTACTGCTGTCCGGAACGCGGCAGGAACAGCCGTTCTTTCGCCATCCGCAAGGGGTCAAGCAGGCTTCCAAACGCTGCCTCGAGGGAGTCGAGCTGGGACGCGTAACAGGCGATTGCTTCGACCTTCCGGCGGGCGGGCACTGGCTCAAGCGTGTGTTCGGTGACCACCCGGTCAGCAAACCCTGGCAGTGACAGACCTGGTTCGTCGAGCGTGTAGGGCATATCCGCGTAGAGCACGGCGTCGGGCCTGACCTCGAGGACGGCGTCGCATACGAGTGTGTGATCGGGATGCCCGAGACCTGCCGGCGCGAACACGCGCGGGATGCTTTCGATCTGCGGGCGTATGGCAGACGCGAGTTCGGCGACCGTCGGCGTCGTGGCCCCTTCGCGTTTGATGACGCCCTTCCACCCCGATCGGCGTTGGTACTGACGCTCGGGGAAGGGCAGGTGCACGGGGTCGCGCCATAAAGCTCCGCGGCAGCTCTGTCTTCGAGACGTCGGTCAGCCATACGCTCAAGCGACGAGCGTGCCCCGGTCGACGCGTCGTACCGGCCAAGAAGCCCGGGTGGAGGATCACCCGCAAATACCGTGAGCAGAATCGATCCCGGTTCCAGCGCGTGCGCGCACGAGAGGATGCCGTCGTCCAGGTGTGCACCGACGACGACGGTGTTGGGATCTCTTCGCATGCGCCTAAACGCTACCCCGGTTACAGTCGAGCCCGTGATCACATCGCTCGATAACCCCCGGGTGAAGGAAGTCCTCCGCCTGCGCACGTCAAGGGAGCGTCGGAAGTCTGGGCTTCTCGTGGCGGAAGGGCCACGTGAGGTCGAGCGCGCGCTCGCCGCAGGGCTCAGGGCCGAGGCGATCTATGTCGCGCCTGAGCTGATCGAATGGGCGTCGGGCGAGGAGGTCAGCGCCAAGGTGCTCGCAAAGATGGCGTATCGCGCTGAGCCAGAAGGTGTGATCGGGGTGTTCGCGGCTCCGACTCACGAGCTCCCAGCGTCCCCGTCGCTGCTCATTGTGTGCGTCGGGATCGAGAAGCCCGGCAACCTTGGGGCGATTGCTCGCTCCGCAAGCGCTGCAGGCGCAGACGCCCTCATCATCGCCGAGGGCGTTGTCGATCCTTTTAACCCGAACGCGATTCGTGCCTCGACCGGAGCCGTTTTCACCTTGCCGATCGTCGAACTCACACTCGATCAACTGATCGCCCTCGACGTGCCGCTCGTTGCAGCGGTGGTCGGTGCTCCGACGCCGCTCTGGAACGCTGACCTGCGTCGGCCGATCGCGCTCGTCATTGGTGCCGAGGACGATGGCCTTGATGACCGTTGGCGCAGGGCTGCGGCGCAACACGTGTCGCTGCCCATGCGCGGAGACAGTGTCGACAGCCTGAACGCTGCAAACGCCGCGGCCGTCATGCTCTTTGAAGTCGTCCGTCAACGGAGCGTCGCGTAGTGACATCGGTGCCGACCCGGACGGACGTTGAAGAAGCGTCGGTGCGCCTCGCTGGCCGGCTGCCGCGCACGCCGATCCTCGACGGCCGCTCACTTGGTGCGCAGCTCAAGTGCGAGCTCTTTCAGCGCACGGGATCGTTCAAGGCTCGTGGCGCGCTCAATCGCGTGCTCCAACTCACACCCGACGAGCGCGAGCGCGGTGTCATTGCGATCTCGGCGGGCAACCACGCCGCGGCGATCGCGTTCGCTGCCGCGGCCGCCGGGGTGGACGCCCTGGTCGTTATGTGGCAAGGCGCCTCGGAGGCAAAGATTGAAGCGACACGTCGGTACGGGGGGACGGTCGATCTTGAGGCGACCGACCCGGCAGGTGCGTTCGAGCGTCTCCACACGCTCATCGAGGAGACAGGACGCGTGCTCGTGCACCCGTTCGACGATCCGGTCGTGATTGCCGGCGCCGGAACGGTTGGTTTGGAGATCGAGCAGGACGCTCCCACCGCCGATGCGGTGGTGGTTGCCGTGGGTGGAGGCGGCCTCGTATCCGGAATCCAGACGGCGCTTGCCCGCCGGATGCGCGTGATCGCCGTCGAACCCGAGCGGAGTCGGGCGCTGCACGATGGCCTTGCCGCCGGGGCGCCCGCACGGGTTGCGTGCGACTCGATCGCAGATGGACTCAACGCACCCTTCGCAGGGGGGATCGCCCTTGAGGTCTGCCGTGACATCGAGCGTGTGCTCGTCACCGAAGACGAGATCGCCCAAGCGTTCCGCCTGCTGCATGAACGCGCCAAGCTTGCGGTTGAGCCGGCGGCCGCAGCGGCGCTTGCCGCAGTCGTATCGGGAAAGGTCGACGCCCAGGCCCCAGTCGTTGTCGTGAGTGGGGGCAACGTCGCGAGAACGACCGCCTCTGCTATCTTGGCCGCTCGATGAAGGCAGACATTCACCCGGATTACGTCGTCGCCCACGTGCACTGCTCGTGCGGCAACTCGTTCGAGACCCGCTCGACCAAGGCTGAGCTCAACGTCGAAATCTGCTCGCAGTGCCACCCGTTCTACACGGGCAAGCAGAAGCTGATGGACACCGGAGGCCGCGTCGAGCGCTTCCAGCGTCGGCTCGAAAAGGCCGGCCGCACAGCATCCTGAGGTCGACCCTGAGCGCGTCTCGGCGCGGGTGGGTCGCGCAGTGTTCAGAACGCCTCGCGTTCGCACTCGGCTACTCGCTTTCGAAGGGGCATTGACGTGTCGCAGGCAATTGGCGGACAGGCGGTTCTCGAAGGTGTGATGATGCGCGGCCCACGAAACTGGGCCGTCGCCGTACGCACCCCCGACGGGCAGATCGCGCAGGTCTCGCGCGAAATCGAACCCTTGATGGCGCGGCACTGGGCACTGCGGCTACCGATCGTGCGCGGCGTGGTTGCCCTGGGGGAATCTCTTTCGATCGGCTTCCGCGCACTCGCTGTGTCGGCGAACTACGCCGCAGCGGAGGAGGCCGAAGGAATCGCCACCGGCAACCATGAGCTCGAAGAGCCTGCCGAGATCGGCCGGGCTGCGCTGCTCTTCTCGTTTGCGGTCGCGATCGGCTTTGCGGTGATGCTCTTCAAGGTCAGCCCGGCACTCCTCACTGACCTACTCCCGATCTCGAACGGCGAATGGTTCGTGCTCGTCGAAGGTGTGATCCGGGTCTCGCTCTTTATCGGCTACCTCGGCATCCTCAGCCTGATCCCGTCGCTGCGGCGCGTGTTCCAGTACCACGCTGCCGAGCACAAGGCGATCAACGCCTACGAGGCGGGCGACGAACTCACACCAGAGAACGTCCAGCGCTACTCGCTCATTCACCCCCGCTGTGGCACCGCATTTCTGCTCTGGGTGATGGTGCTGAGCATCTTCGTGTACGCGCTATTTGGGCGGCCCGCGTGGTACTGGCTGATCGTCACGCGCATCACGTTTCTACCGATCATTGCGGGCATCGCCTACGAGCTCATCCGCTACGCCGGGAAGCACTCCGGCAGCCGCGTGCTGATGACGTTGCTTGCGCCCGGGCTATGGCTCCAGCGCCTCACGACCCGTGAGCCGCAGCTCGACCAGCTCGAGGTTTCGATTCGCGCACTGCGCGAGGTTCTGGACAGAGAGAGCCGGGGCGGCCCGGCCGATTCACGTGTGGAGGTGATGGCGTAGATGGCAGCACATCGGACAGCAACGGTCGAGTGGATCGGTGACCTGCTTGAGGGATTTGGCACCGTCCGCCCAGTCGAGGGTGGAGCGATCCCGGAGGTTGAGGTCACCTGGCGACAGCGCACCGACTCAGCCAACGTGGGGGCGACACCGGAGGAGTTCCTCGCCGCGGCACACGCGTCGTGCTTCTCGATGGCACTCGCGGCAGGCTTCATCGGCCAGGGCTTTGAGCCCGAGCAGTTGAACGTAAGTGCCACGGTCACGTTCGAAAACGGCGTCGGGATCACGAAGTCGGCACTCTCGGTGACCGGTACGGTCGACGGCGCGAGCGACGAGAAGTGGCGTGAGATTGCCGGTCGTGCCAAGGAGACGTGTCCCGTCTCGAAGGCCCTTGCCGGTATTGAGATCTCACTCGCGCTCCCCGACATCCCTGATGTCGTCGAGGAAGAGCCGGCTGTTGTCGATACTGCGGACGCAGACGCCGACGGCGCCGACTCGACCGAGGGCTAGCACTCGCTGGAATGGATTCCCCTGGGCTCGCCGTGACGGCGGGCCCAGGCTGGGATCTTCCCCGTCGGTACCCTGATCCGCCATGGCCGGACTTGAATCACTCGTCGAGGAGCTGAACCGCTCCTACCGGGAACTCCAGGAGAGTATGTCTGATCCGGAGGTGTACAACGACCACCGGCAGGCCGCCGAAATCGGGAAGCGGCTCAAAGAACTTGAGGGCTCCTACAAGCTCGGTCAGGCCTGGCAGCAGGCGCTCGACGACCTCGCCGCTGCACGTGGCGACGTCGAACTCGCCGAGATGGTTGCCGACTACGAGGAAGAGGCCGCCCGGTTGGAGGAGGAGCTGAAGCTGTCGCTCGCGCCGCGCGATCCCGCCGACGATAAGGACGTGATCATCGAGATCCGTCAGGGCGTGGGTGGTGATGAGGCAGCGCTCTTCGCATCTGACCTCGCGCGCATGTTCCAACGCTATGCCGAGCGTCGCGGTTTCAAGTGGGAAGAGCTTGAAGTCAGCCCAACCGAAGGCGGCGGCATCAAGGAAGGGACGTGGGCGATCAAGGGCGACGGCGCCTATTCGGTGTACAAGTTCGAGGGCGGCACGCATCGTGTGCAGCGCGTTCCGGAGACTGAGTCGCAGGGCCGGATCCACACCTCGACTGCGACCGTCGCCGTGATGCCCGAGGCGGAGGACGTCGACGTTGCGATCAACGAGGTCGATCTCAAGATCGACGTGTACCGCTCGTCAGGCCCTGGCGGCCAGTCGGTTAATACGACCGACTCCGCAGTACGTATCACCCACGTGCCCACAGGCATCGTCGTCGCGATGCAGGACGAGCGTTCGCAGCTGCAGAACCGCGAGAAGGCGATGCGCGTGTTGCGCGCTCGCATCTACGAGGCTGAGCGCGAGCGACAGGCCGCCGAGCAAGCCGCCGTGCGCAAGGCGCAAGTCGGGACGGGCGAGCGCGCCGAAAAGATCCGCACGTACAACTACCCCGAGAACCGTGTGACGGATCATCGGGTGAAGCTCACGGTCTATCGGCTAGACCAGGTGTTGCAGGGCGACCTCGAGGAGTTCACCGAGACGCTTGCAGCTGAAGAGCGCCGTGAGGCGCTCGAAGCCGGCGGGTTGTGACGCTCGCTGAGCTGCTGAAGACGACCACCGGCTACCTAGCCGAAAAGGGCGTTGATAGCCCTCGCGTCGATGCCGAGTTGCTGCTTGCCCGCGCCCTCGGACTTAGCCGTATCGAGCTCTACACCCAGCACGACCGACCTCTCAACGCGGAGGAGCTCTCACGTGCGCGGGAGTTCGTTCGGCGGCGGGCCGCGCGCGAGCCCTTGGCGTACATCCTTGGCGATTGGGGGTTTCGACGGCTGATCTTGAAGACCGATGCTCGCGCGCTCGTACCGCGACCCGAGACGGAGGTGCTCGTCGATCGGGTCTTGGCGCTCGTGCAGGACGTGGCGTCTCCGAGAGTTGTCGATGTCGGCACAGGGTCGGGGGCCATCGCTCTCGCCGTGAAGAGCGAGTGTCCCGCAGCGACAGTCACCGCAGTTGATCTCTCTCCGGAGGCGCTCGCCCTCGCGCAGGAGAACGCCGCTGAACTGTCGCTCGAGGTGACCTTCGTCGAGGGCAATCTGCTCGACGCTGTCACTGGCCCGTTCGATCTGATCGCATCGAACCCGCCCTACGTTGACGATTCGGAGGCGCCGCTCCTGCAGCCCGAGGTTCGTGATCACGAGCCGAGGCTCGCGGTCTTTGGCCATGGCGAGACCGAGGCGCTGGCTGACGCTGCGCGGGACAAGCTCGCTTCCGGTGGCGCACTCGTTCTCGAATGCCACGAGGGAAAGGCCGACGCGATTGCGGCGCTCCTGACGACGCTCGGCTACGAGGAGGTGCGCGTAACGGCCGACCTTGCGGGACGTGCGCGAGTGGTGGAGGGGCGTTGGATGCCGTAGCGGCTTTGCGGGCAGGGCGACCCGTTCTGCTGCCGGCCGACGGCGTCTACGGCCTCTGCGCCAGGGCTGACGACGAGGAGGCAGTCGCAGCCCTTTATGCGCTGAAGGGGCGGCGTGATCAACAGCCGACCGCGGTAATCGCCGCAGACATCGAAGCGCTGTGCCGCTTTCTCCCCGAACTCGGCGGCGACCAACGTGCGGCCGTCCGTCGCTTGCTGCCGGGGCCATTCACACTGATCGTCTCGAACCCGGCGGGCCGCTACCCATGGCTCACGGGCGATCGGCCTCTCACACTCGGCGTGCGC
>OMIZ01000148.1 GCA_900299235.1 Actinomycetota bacterium | reverse complement strand
GCACCCGGCGGCTCCGTCATCTGGCCGTAGACCAGCGCGGCGCGCGACTTCGACATGTCCTTCGTGTCGATCACGCCGGACTCCTGGAACTCGAGCCAGAGGTCGTTGCCCTCACGAGTGCGTTCACCGACCCCGCCGAACACCGACACACCGCCGTGCTTCATGGCGATGTTGTTGATGAGTTCCATGATGATGACGGTCTTGCCGACGCCGGCGCCGCCGAACAACCCGATCTTGCCGCCCTGCAGATACGGTTCGAGCAGGTCGATGACCTTGATGCCCGTCTCGAACATCTTCAACTCGGTCGACTGCTGTTCGAGCGTGGGCGCGTGGCGGTGGATCGACCAGTGCTCCTTGGACTGCACGGGGCGGTCGGGATAGTCGACCGGCTCGCCCAGCACGTTCAGCACGCGGCCGAGCGTCTCGGGACCCACGGGCACCGAAATCGGCGCGCCGGTGTCGAGCACCGTCATGCCTCGTGTCATGCCGTCGGTCGGCTTCATCGCGACCGCACGCACGCGGTTCTCGCCCAGGTGCTGCTCCACCTCGGCGACGATGTCGACCTTCTCGCCGACGGTGCCGTCGGACACGATCCGGACGGCGTTGTAGATCGCCGGCAGTCCTTCGGTGAATTCGATGTCAATGACCGGACCGATGACCTGCACCACCTTGCCGGTCCGCTGTGCCGTTGCTGCTGTCTGTGCCATATGTGTGCGTCGTACGTGCTAAGTCGCGGAGGCGCCCGACACGACTTCGATGATTTCGCGCGTGATCGCGGCCTGACGAACCTTGTTCATGTAGAGCGTGAGACTCTCGATCATCTCGGTCGAGTTTCTCGTGGCGGCGTCCATCGCGGTCATCTGCGCGGCGAAGAACGCGGCATTCGATTCGAGCAACGCGCGGTACACCTGCATCTGGACGTGTCGCGGGAGCAACTCGTCGAAGATGCCCTGCGCCGAGGGCTCGTACAAGTAATCCAGCTGCGTGTCGGCGGCACTCGCCTCTTCCAGTCTTGGAATGGGCAGGACCTGTTCCACGACGAGGCGTTGCGACATCACCGACTTGAACTCGTTGTAGACCAGATGCACGGACGTCACCGCGCCGCTGGTGAAATCGTCCATCGCGCTGTTGGCAATGGCGGCGGCATCGGCGAAGGTGAGGCGCTGGAGAATGCCTGCCACCTCGTAGCGCACGTCGTAGCCACGCCGACGATAGAAATCGCGCCCCTTGCGTCCCACGAGCGCGAGCGACACCTGGGCACCCGATGGCCGGGCCAGGATGAACTGACCCGCCGCCTTGATGACGTTCGAATTGAAACTACCGCACAGACCGCGATCCGCGGTCACGATAATGACCAGGGGGCGATCCACCTCCGACTCCGGCACACGCAGTAGCGGGTGCGTCGTCTGGTCCACGCGTGACACGAGCCCTTGCAGCACCGCCTGCATGCGCTGCGAGAACGGACGCGCCGCGACAACGCGATCCTGCGCCCGCTTGAGGCGGGACGCCGCGATCATCTTCATCGCCTTCGTGATCTGCTGCGTCGACTTGACCGCGCGGATCCGACGACGGAGGTCGATAAGGGACGGCATGGAATCAGGCGACCGCCGCGGCGCTGCCGGCGAACTGCTGGCCGAATTCGTTCAACGCCCGCTCGAGAGCGCCCTTCACCTCGTCGTCGATCGTCTTCTTCTCGGCGATACCTGTCAGCACGCCCGGCGCGCGCGTGTCGAGGTACCGGTACAGCTCCTCCTCGTAGCGACGGACATCTTCGAGCGCCACGTTGTCGAGGAACCCCTTCGTCGCGGCATAAATGATCGTCACCTGCTTTTCCACCGGCAGGGGCTGATACTGCGGCTGCTTGAGCACCTCGACGAGACGACGGCCACGATTGAGCTGTGCCTGCGTCGCTTTGTCGAGGTCACTCCCGAACTGCGCGAACGCGGCTAGCTCCCGGTACTGCGCGAGGTCGAGACGAAGAGAGCCCGCGACCTGACGCATGGCCTTGATCTGGGCGGACCCACCAACGCGCGACACCGAATTGCCGACGTTGATGGCCGGACGGACACCCTGGTGGAACAGATCGCTCTCGAGGAAGATCTGGCCGTCCGTGATCGAGATCACGTTCGTCGGGATGTAGGCGGACAGGTCGCCCGCCTGCGTCTCGATGATCGGCAGCGCGGTCAAGGAGCCGCCTCCGAGCGCAGCGTTCATCTTGGCGGCGCGCTCCAGCAAGCGTGAGTGCAGGTAGAACACGTCCCCGGGATACGCCTCACGGCCTGGCGGGCGCCGCAACAGCAGCGAAATCTCACGATAGGCCTGCGCGTGCTTGGATAGGTCGTCGTACACGCACAGCGCGTGACGACCGGTGTCGCGGAAGTACTCACCGATCGCACACGCCGAGTACGGGCTGATGTAGAGCATCGGCGCAGGGTCGGAGGCCGCGGCCGCGACGACGATCGTGTAGCTCATCGCGTCGTATTCTTCGAGGGTTCGGACGACCTGTGCGACCGTGGACTGCTTCTGCCCGATCGCGTTGTAGATGCAGATGACGCCTTTACCGCGCTGATTGATGATGGCGTCCACGGCCACCGCAGTCTTTCCGGTCTGGCGGTCTCCGATGATCAGCTCGCGTTGGCCCCGGCCGATCGGCACCATGCCGTCGATCGCCTTGAGGCCGGTCTGCATGGGCTCCTTCACCGGCTGGCGTTCCACGACGCCCGGAGCCAGACGTTCGATCGGCAGGAACTGCTTCGTGAGGAGTGGTCCCTTGCCGTCAATGGGCTGACCGAGCGCGTTGACGACACGACCGAGCATTTCGTCGCCCACGGGCACCGAGATGATTCGCCCGGTGCGCTTGACGACATCACCCTCTTTGATGGACTTGAAGTCCCCAAGCAGCACTGCGCCGACGCTGTCTTCTTCGAGGTTGAGCGCGATGCCGAAGACGTCGTTCGGGAACTCGAGCATCTCGCCGGCCATCGCACGTTCGACACCGTGGACGCGGGCAATGCCGTCGCCGATGGACACGACTGTACCGACTTCGGCCACATCCACCGTGACCGCGTAGCTGCCGATCTGGTCCCGAATGATCTTGGAGATTTCTTCCGCTTTGATATCCATGCCGATCCTTGTCGCGAATCCTGATGCCGTGTTTAGCGTCGTTCCCAGAGGCGCGCACGCATCTTCGCCAACTGCGTCGCGAGACTTCCGTCGTAGACCGTACTGCCAACCCTCGCGACAACCCCACCGATGATGGCAGGATTGACCGCAGTGGTGAGGGTCACGTCTCGACCCATCGCCTGAGCCAGTGCATCCTTCAACTGCTGAACCCGGGTGTCGGTCAGCGGCTCCGCCGTCGTGATCTCAGCACGCACCACACGCCGATACGCCATCAGACGGTCGCGATACGCCACACCGATCGCCGGTACCAGGGAGAGCCGATCCCGATCGGCCAGCATCAGGATCAACTTTCGAACCGGCGCACAGGTACCAAGACGCGCGAGGAGCGCGTCGATCACCGAGCGTTTCGCAGCAACGGGCACAGCCGGATTCGTCACGGCGCCATGCAGTTCGTCGTTCGTGGTGAGCAGACGGACGACCGCATCCAGATCCGTGTCGACGACAGCCGGATCGGATTCCTGTATCGCAACTTCGAGCAGCACGCGCGCGTAACGCGTGGCTGCGGGCCCTGGGCTCATCGTTCCTCCTGCGCAAACTTCATCCGGCGACGTGTGGACTGCCGCCGACGTTTACGCAGCATCCTGTGACGGGGCGTTACCTAGAAGGAGCTTGTACCTGATGGGCACAAGCTCTCAATTTATATCAGGAAAACGGGGTTACCGTGAAGAGGGATCTTTTTCCAGGCTCATCGTCCGTGCGTGAGCTGCTCATAAAGTCTATTCAATTCGGTCTCTGACCCAAAAGAAATCTCAATCGTTCCGCCATCGCCCTTCCGCAGAATTCTGACCCCGGTTCCGAGAGCAAACTTCAGTCGATCCTCTGCGGCTCTCGTATGGACGTCGTTCTTCGTCTGGGTCGTGGCCTTCTGGGACTGAGGGGTATCAGCAGTCGTCAAACGCTTGACGAGAGCCTCCGTCTCTCTGACCGACAAGGACCTCGAAACGACCTCTCGAGAGGCCTGTCTCTGTGTTGCATCATCGGGAATCGCCAACAATGCCCGAGCATGCCCCATTGACAGGGCACCCGCGGCGAGCGCCGCGCGGACTTCCTCTGCAAGTCTCAGCAACCTGATGTAGTTGGCAATTGAACTTCGATCCTTGCCAACCGCCGCCGCGATCTGCTCCTGGGATAGCTGAAACTCATCTGCCAGACGTTGATAGGCGATTGCCTCGTCAATTGGGTTGAGGTTTTCGCGCTGAATGTTTTCAACCAGGGCCAACTGGAGGACCTCGCGCTCCGTGGCGCCAGTCATATCGCGAACCACGACGGGCACCTTGAGCAGGCCCGCTCGCTGTGCTGCCCTCCAGCGTCGCTCCCCCGCGATGATGCGATACCCGTCGCCAGCGGTCTGCACGAGTAGCGGTTGGATGATGCCGTTCTCTCGGATCGACCGCGCCAGCTCGTCGATCTTCGAGTCGTCTATCTGAACCCTGGGCTGCTTGTCGTTGGGGAAGATGCGGTCGACATCCACCTCCACCACGCCCGCGCGCTGAGGCGCGAGGGCAGGGGTGTCAGGGATGAGGGCGCTGAGGCCTTTTCCAAGGGCGGGTCGTCGCTCTGCCATACGTGAGCCTTCTCCTCAAGAGCTACGGGAGCTGGTGTCTGTCCATGACTTCCCTGGCGAGTGCCACGTAAGCCATTGATCCTCTGGATCTTGAGTCGTACACAACGCCTGGTTTTCCGTGGCTTGGGGCCTCGCCGAGCCTCACATTGCGCGGAATGATGGTGTTGAAGACCTTTTCTCTGAAGTACTCGCGAACATCCCTGGCGACGAGCTGACCCAGATTCGTTCGGTCGTCGTACATGGTCAGGAGAACGCCCTCGATATCAAGGTTCGGATTGAGACCAGAGCGCACTCTCTTGAGCGTACCGACGAGGTCTGCCAGGCCCTCCAGCGCAAAGTACTCGCAGTGCAACGGGATCAGAACCGCGTCGGCAGCGACCAGGGCATTGAGCGTCAGCAGGCCCAGGGAAGGAGGGCAATCGATGATGACGAAGTCGAACCGGCCTCGAACTGGCTGGAGCGACCTGGAAAGCCTCCGCTCCCTTTCCGGCAAAGAAACCAGTTCTATTTCCGCGCCTGTCAGATTCCTGTCTGAGGGAACCGCAAAGAGGTTTGGGATCTCGGTGGGGAGCAGACATCCGGCGAGATCGACCCCAGAAACGAGCGTCTCGTAGATCGTCCCGGCCTGGCCGCGCTTGCCTCGCAGGCCGAGACCGCTGGTCATGTTTCCCTGTGGATCGGCATCAACGAGAAGGACGCTTCGACCGGCGAGCGCTATAGCAGCCCCGAGATTGACGGCGGTCGTGGTCTTTCCGACCCCGCCCTTCTGGTTCACGACGGCTATGACGTGACCTTTTCGAGGGAGGGCTGCGGAGTTGTCCGGCATGGTGCTGGCTCTGCGCGTGGAACCAGTCCGTGATGTTCCACGTGGAACATCGCGGCTGACCCCGAAGGTCAGGGCGCTACTTTGCGAAGGACAACCAACTCGCTCCCTTGCGCCCGGATCAAGGGAACCGTTCCTGCGTGTGTCAACGTCGGCGGCATTGTAGCCTGATCCGGCTGGGACGACTGGCCCGAGAACAGCACCACCCGTCCGTCCATTCTCACCAAACGGGCAACGCATTCGAGAATCGACCGGCTGAGCTTCACCGCCCGAATCGACGCACTGTCGAACCGCTCGAGCATCCGGGGATCTCCCACCGCATCCTCGACGCGAGTTGACAAAACAGCCCCACGAATCCCAAGCTCCCTGACCGCCTCCCGAAGAAATATCGATTTCTTCAGGCGGGGCTCGATCATCACCAGCTCCACCCCCTCCAGCATCACTGCCAGCGGAATCGCTGGGGACCCTGCACCGCTTCCCACGTCCACCAACGACGTCGTGCCCGCCAGTTCGAACGACGCAGCGACTGGTTCGACGAACAACCTGTCAATCGCTTGCGCCGGAAGGGCATCGAGGTCGAAGCCG
>OMIZ01000147.1 GCA_900299235.1 Actinomycetota bacterium | reverse complement strand
TTGAGCTCGATGGTCGTTGGCTGCTAAACCCGGGTTCGGTCGGTCAGCCGCGTGATGGCGACCCGCGAGCCTCGTGGCTTCTCCTTGATCTCGCCGACCGGCGTGCCACGTTTCACCGGGTCGCCTATGACGTCGAAGCGGCTCAAGCTGCGATCCGTAACGCGGCGCTGCCTGACACGCTCGCCTCGCGTCTCGCGCACGGCGTCTGAGCAACCCGGCGCGTACCGCCCCGACCCCGACCCCGATCTCGCTCGGCCAGGGCGGTCGCTCCGGTACCTCTCCGGGGATCCTCACATCGCAGTCGATGCCAAACGGGTCTCCGGCCCGACGCCTTCGCGATCGAGAGCCTGAGCGACGTCCTCACGGGCGCGATAGATCCTCCACTTCACGTTCGCCAGTGAGATCTCAAGCGTCTCTGCGATCTCGGCGTACGGCATGCCGACAACGTCGCGCAGCAACAAGGCGGCTTTCAAATCTGATGGCAGTGCTGCGATCGCGCGCCAGAGCGCGTCGATCAGCGCCGCCTCTTCGATCGGTGGGTCGACCATCGTGAGGCCTGCGTCTTCGATCGCCGCGACAGATTGCGGTCGTCGTTCGCGTGCGCGAAACTCATCGAGGACACGATTCTTTGTCACCTGGAAGAGCCACGTCGTGAATTTTGCGCGCAACGTGAACCGTGGCAGGCCCTGGTGCACTCGAAGAAAGACGTCCTGTGTGAGATCTTCTGCGAGCGTGCGGTTTCCTATCAAGCGAAACACGTAGTTGAACACGGGCGTTTGGTAGGCCCGGACGAGTTCGGCAAACGCCGCCTCATCGCCGCGCTGGGCCCGGGTAAGCAGTTCCGGGGCGGACTGCAGGAGTGCCACTGAGGCGCACGGTAGCCCCGCATTGTTCGGAACTTGCTGCGCCTCTGTGAACCTTCAGAGGAGGCGCGTCGAGACCGTTCTAATCCTGCGTGAGGTTGCGCCCAGACATCTCAGGCGGCACTGGAACGCCGAGGAGCGCAAGGGAGGTCGGCACCAGATCGGCAAGCTCACCAGGCCCTGCGAGCGTCACCCGAGACGACGTCGCAATGAGCGGCACCGGGTTCGTCGTATGTGCGGTGTGCGGTGACACACCGTCGGCCTCAAGTTGCTGCTCGGCATTGCCGTGATCGGCCGTGACAAGGCAGATTCCGCCAAGTTCGCTCACGCGGGCGACAACTGTGCCGAGAGCGGCATCTGTCGCCTCGACCGCCTTCACGACTGCCGGAATGTTCCCAGTGTGGCCGACCATATCGGGATTCGCGAAGTTGACGACTCCGAAGCCGTACCCGTCCCCCACCTCGGCGCAGAAGCGCTCGGCAACTCCGGCTGCAGACATCTCAGGCTTCTCGTCGTACCCCGCGACATCTCGCGGACTCGGAACGAGGATGCGCGTCTCGCCCTGCCATTCCTTCTCGACACCACCGTTGAAGAAGTAGGTCACGTGGGCGTACTTCTCGGTCTCTGCCGCATGGAGCTGGCGGATGCCGTGATGCGACAGCACCTCGGCGACCGTCTCCCGCACATCCTGCTCGGGGAACACGACCGGACAGTGAAGCTCCTCGCTGTACCGCGTCATCGTCGTCAGGTCGTATCCACCTTCGAGGAGCACCTGCGACAGCTCGCGACCGCGATCAGGCCGAAAGTTGAAGAAGATCGCTGTGTCGCCCGGCTGCAAACGTGGGGCTCCCTCAACGACCATCGGCTCGAGAAACTCGTCGGTCACACCCGCGCTATAGCTCGCACGCACCGCCTCGATCGGGTCGGCAACGGTCACGCCACCGCCTCGGGTGATCGCGGAAAAAGCCTTGTCGATGCGATCCCAGCGCTTGTCACGATCCATCGCCCAGTACCGGCCGACAATCGTCGCGAGTCGTCCCTCGGGAATCTCCGCGAGGTCAGCTACAGCAGCGTGCGGCGAGACATCTCGGCCATCGGTGAATGCATGCACCCACGTCTTCTCCGGAGCGAACGTGAGGAGTGCCTTCACGTGATCGATATGGGAGTGCACGCCTCCTTTCGAGACGAGTCCGAGCAGGTGGACGCGCTTGCCACGCTCGAACGCAGCGCGCAGCGTCGGATTTTCGAAGAACGCGCCACTTTCGATCGCGTGGTTCACGCGCTGAAGATCCTGGTAGAGCCGTCGACCCGAACCGATGGTCAAGTGGCCTACCTCCGAGTTGCCCATCTGACCCGGCGGAAGACCGACGGCGGGACCCGACGCATCGAGAGTCGTGTGCGGGTAATCGGCCCACAGCTTGTCGAACACCGGGGTGTTCGCGAGTTCGACAGCATTGCCCGGGCCTGGCGGCGCGAGCCCCCAGCCGTCAAGGACGACGATCGTTACGAGTGGGAAGCGGCCTGACAAATCGCCGCAAAGGATTCCACGTCGAGCGATGCGCCGCCGACAAGTGCGCCATCGACATCGGGTTGGCCCATCAACTCAGCAGCGTTGTCAGGCTTGACGGAGCCGCCGTACAGGATCGGCACGTCGAGAATCGAGCGGATGAACGCGTGTGCTTCCTGGGCGATCTGCGGCGTCGCCGTCTTGCCGGTACCGATCGCCCACACCGGCTCATACGCGAGCACGAGCCCTTCCGCATCGGCAACGGGAACGATCGCCTCGACCTGTCGGCGGAGCACTGCCTCAGTCTCACCCGCCTCCCGCTCGGCCTCAGTCTCGCCAACGCACGCGATCACATGGAGCCCGGCACCTTCGGCGGCTGCGATGCGCTTGGCGACCGTCTCGTCAGTCTCGCCGAAGTACTGGCGCCGTTCCGAGTGACCGACCATTGCGCCGTACACGCCGAGCTCACGCAGCATCGACGCAGCGATCTCGCCGGTAAACGCACCGTCAGCGGCCCAGTGCACGTTCTGCGCAGCAACCGCGATATCCGTTCCCGCGAGCGCCTGGACTGCCTCGGCGAGCGAGACGTACGGCGGGCAGACGACGACGTCGACGTCACCCAGCTCTGAATCGCGCAATGCGCGGCAGAACGAGCCGGCCTCTCCAGGCCCCTTGAACATCTTCCAATTGCCCGCGATCAGCGG
>OMIZ01000146.1 GCA_900299235.1 Actinomycetota bacterium | reverse complement strand
GCGCCCGGCGACCGAGGCCATCTCGAGCTTTTGGCCGGTGACGTCTGCAAGCAGCGCATCTGCCGTGGGGCCTTGCCCGAGCGACCACAGCTCGCGCAGCAGATCCCCGGTCGCCTTCTTCGCGAACCACTCCTCGCCAAACTCGGAGCGCAGAAACTCGCGGAGCTGCGATTCGAACGCCCACGACCGCAGGTAGCCCGTGACGTAAAACGATCCGTCGATATCTGCGAGGTAGCTCTCCGGGTTCGCGGGGAGCTTCAGCGCATCGGTCAGCAGTTCGGCGTAGCGCGAGCGCATCGACTCGGGATCGGCCGCCTGGAAGTACTCGATCTCGTAAAGGAGCTTCGCCGAGTAGCGACGCACGAAGTAGAGGAGCGACACAGCACCCTCGGCCGCAAGCTCTCCGATGCGTGGCACATCGAGCCGGCGGTTCAGCCACGCAGGGTCAGTCACGAGGTGCTGCATCAGCATCGCCCAGCCTTCGGTGACGGCCATGTCGCCAAGTCGCTTCGCCTCCATAGGCAGGTCAGCGGAGGTGTGGGCGAAGTGCTCGGTGTGTCCCGCTTCGTGGAAGAGTGCCTCCCAGTCGTCGCGGCCACCGATCGGCTGAATGACAAGCATCACCTTGCCGGGGATCTCAATCGGCGAGCAGAACGCGCGCGGACTCTTCGCCGGGCGCGACTCGATGTCTAGATGAACGTTCTTTTGAGCTGAGAGGTCGATGCCAAGGTCACGGAGCGTGCCCTCAAGAGCCGGCAGCATGCGATCCGAGGGGTAAGCCTTGTCCCACTCCGGCGCGCGGAAGAGTCGCGCGACATCCCACGGGCGCGCGTCGGAAAGACCGATGCCAAGCCGCGAACGGAAGAGCTTGTCGCCTGCATCCTCCCAGAGCCGCTCGGTGTCGCTCAGAAGCGCTCGGCACTGCACTGCGAGACCATCGAGACCGAAGCCAAAGCCCTTGTAGAGCTCGTAGTAGTTGGGGGCACCGAGCTGTGCCACGGCGTCGCGATCGATGCGTGCCGCTTCGAGGTAGACGGGGTTCAGGTGCTCGTCGGTGAGCGAGAGGCGCTCGCGCTCAAGTCGCTCGCGCTTTGCACGGTCAGCCTCGTTCGCCATCGCTCCCCGCAACATCCGGAACGGGATCGTCTCACCATCGACCTTGGCTTCGAGCCCAGCTTCGACCGCCGCAAGTCGCTCGGCGTGGCTGCGCGTCAGGCTGCCAAGGTAGTTCTCGCAGGCGAAGCGCCAGAGCTCGGTGGGCGCGCTCTGCATTCGGAGGGCGAGATCGAGACCGGTGAGGTCGGCATGGCGCTCGTACAGCTCCTCGAGCTCAAGCGTCTCTTTGTGGCCGGCGAGGTGGAGGTAGTACTCCTCGTCGATCTCGGCGATGAAGCGGTCGGCACGCTCGCGGTAGTTGTCGAGCTCGCGGCTCGTGAGAGCGTCTTCGTTCACCGTCCGTAGGATAGGTGCATGCACGAATTTGCCGTCACGAGTGAGCGTAAGACTCAGCTGATCGACATCACCGAGCGTGTCCGCAGCGCGGTTGCCGGTGCGAGCGGTGCGGCAGTGCTCGTCTACGTGCCGCACACGACGGCTGCGATCACGATCAACGAGAAGATTGACCCGGTGCTTGTCGAGGATCTGGAGGCCTTCTTCGAGAAGGTTGTGGGCGACGACTGGGGATGGCGCCACGATGACAAGGACGGCCCGAATGGCGCTTCGCACGGCCGCGCTTCGGTGGCCGGTGCGCACGTGCTTGTGCCGTTGCGTGACGGGGAGCTGGCGCTCGGCACCTATCAGGCGCTGTTCCTGTGCGAGTTCGACGGACCGAAGCCGCGCAAGGTCTACGTGTCCGTTCTTCAGTAGGGGCAGCCTCTCTCATGAGCATCGAGTCGCTCTACCGGCTGCGGCTGCGCACCGAGCGGCTTGAGCTGCGCCTCCCGAACGAGACGGAACTCCAGGAGCTGGCAGCGCTCGCCGAGAAGGGGGTCCATCCTCCAGACGAGATGCCCTTCCGCGTCGCGTGGACAGATGGGATTGGCACGCCCGAGTTCCGTGACAACTTCATCGCGTTTCACCTCGACGCCCGTCGCAACTGGACACCGGAAAGGTGGAACCTCGTTCTCGGCGTATGGGCCGACGGTGAGCCGGTAGGAACCCAAAGCGTCGACGCAGTTGACTTCGCAGCGCGCCGAACGGCCGAAACAGGCTCGTGGCTTGGCCAGCGCTTCCAGGGACGCGGCATCGGAACCGAGATGCGGGAGGCGATCCTGACGCTGCTTTTCGACGGACTCGGGGGCGAAGTCGCAACCTCGGGCTACATCGCAGGCAACGAGCGTTCACGTCACGTCTCGGACAAACTTGGGTATGTCGTGAGTGGCGAAGGAACCGTCGCGCCACGCGGAACGCCGGTGCGCGAGATCCAGCTCGCGCTCGACCGGGCGACGTGGAAGTCGGTCGAGCGGCCGCGTGTCGAGCTCGTCGACCTTTCACCGTGTCTGCCGCTCTTTGGCGCTGAATCGGTGCCGGGCCGGTAGGCTCGACTCGTGGCCGCTCCCGTACAACGGGGGGAGGAGCTCGACCTCTCCATTGAATCGCTCGCCTTCGGCGGGAACGGCGTTGCGCGCCTCGACGGCTTTGTCGTCTTCGTGCGCCGCGGCCTACCGGGAGATCGCGTTCGCGCGCACGTCTTGAAGACGCAGCGCCGCCACGCCGAAGCGGTCGTGGTTGAGGTGCTCGAACCGGGCCCGGTGCGGGTCGACGCACCCTGCAAGCACTACCCGACTTGCGGCGGCTGTCGCTTCCAGGATCTCGCCTACGAGACGCAGCTCGAAGCGAAGCACTCCTGGGTACGCGACTCGCTTGAGCGCATCGCAGGCATCCAGAATCCGCCGCTTGAGCCGATCGTGCCCGCGACTGAGACCTACGGCTACCGCAACAAGATGGAGTACTCCTTCGTGCCCGGTGAGGACGGCGGCGAGCTCCAGCTCGGCTTCCACGCCGCCGGGCGGTGGGACACGGTGCTGCAGATCGACGAGTGCCTGCTCACGAGCGAGCTCGGCAACAACATTCGCAACGCAGTGCGCGCCTGGGCGATCGAGGACAAGCTCACCGCCTACGACCAGCGCGAGCAAAAGGGCTACCTGCGCCACCTGATGCTCCGTGAGGGCCGTAACACCGGCGAGATGCTCGTCCAGCTCGTGACCAACAAGGGCGAGCGGTTCGATCGGGAGCGGTTCATCGAGGTCGTCACGCAGTTCCCCGAGGTGAAGTCGGTGCACTGGTCGGTCAACGAGGCGCCAAGCGAGAACACAAACCTTCCGACCGAGCTTCTGTGGGGTGCCGACGCGATCGAGGAAGAGATCGGCGGCCTG
>OMIZ01000145.1 GCA_900299235.1 Actinomycetota bacterium | reverse complement strand
GGTCGAACGCCGCGTCCCACGGAACCCACTCGGCCGCATGAACCTCTGCCGCGTCCGCAGCCACGGTTCCCCCGGCGATCACGAGGAAGCGAAGGTCGAGGTGCCAGTGCTCGTCCCACGGGATCCAGTGGACATCGGTGTCGAACAGCTGAACGCTCGCCAGTCGTACGTCAAGGCCGGTCTCCTCACGCGCCTCACGCAACGCCGCCTCCGCGGGTGAGCGATCGCTTGCCTCGATGTGTCCACCGGGCTGGAACCACATGCCGCTCTTTCGATGATGGATCAGCATCGTGCGCTCACCTGTTTCGTCAACGACGATCGCTGACGCGGTGAAGTGCGCCTCGGCCTGGTCGCGAGAGCACGGCGACTCAAGCGTCGTCGCGTAGACGCGCATCCGCTCGAGGTCACCGCGCTCTTCATCGTCGGTCGGCACATGGGCGGCGAGCATTGCGACGAGCGCGTCGCGGTCGCAGCTGCTCACTCGTACTGCAGCGCTTCGAGGGGATTGAGCTTCGCTGCGCGGCGGGCCGGAAAGATCGCGGCGATCAAGCCTACGATCAGCGCGGCGATCACGAAGGTCACGATCTGCCCCCACGGCACAACGAAGGGCACACCGCCCGGCAGGGCGTTCCCGAACAGCGCGCCGAGTCCGACCCCCACCGGGATGCCGAGCGCGGCCCCGATCAGCGCCGTAATGATCGACTCGTGGCGGATCATGCGTCGGGCCTGGCGGCGCGTCATTCCGACCGCGCGCAACATCCCGAGCTCGCGGGTTCGCTCGAACACCGAGAGCACCAGGGTGTTGACGATGCCGAAGAGGCTGACGATCACCGAGAGGCCAAGGAGCACGAACAGCATGTTCAGGAAGATATTGAGGCCCGCTTCCTGGTTCGCGATGAACTGCGACTCGGTCTGGATCTTCGCGTCAGGGAAGTCTCGGAGCACACGGTTGAGCGTTGCCGTGTTGGCGTCGGTGACCCCGCCCCTCATGTTCATGAACGTGAAGACGTTCTGGGGGTTCTGTGTCACCGAGTCGAACGCACGCGACGAGACAGTCACCGACCCAAGGGGGGAGCCACCGCTCGGCGGATCGAAGACCGACACGACCTTGACGTGCAACGTCTTACCACTCGGTACGAGCACAGAGAGCGGCGAGCCGGCGACCAGGTGGTGCGACGTGGCGTAGCTCTTGTCGATGATGGCACCCGTCATCCCCAGGGACTCAAGCGACGACGCATCGCCGACCTTCCACTTGAGGACAAGCATCTGCGAGAGCCCCGGTTCGACGCCGGTGAGCTGGATTGTCTTGCCAAACACGCGACCCTCTCCGGCACGAACTCCCGCCACGACCTCTGCGACCCCGGCAGCGCGCAACGCGTCAGCCGAGTCGACCGATGTTGGCAGGAAGCCGTTCTCCGACGTGAGCGCGTAGTCGGCATGGAACTCAGCCTTCACCGCGCCCTCGAATGAACCGCGAATACCCGCGGCGACGACGGCCACGATCGTGACAAGCGCAAGCCCGATCATCAACGCTGCCGCGGTCGAAGCCGTGCGTGCGGGGTTACGCATCGAGTTCGCGCGGGCGAGCTCGCCGGCGACGCCACCAACACGCCTCGCGGGCATGCCGAGCACTGACGCGAGCGGTCGAACGATGCGCGACGCAATCATCGCGACTCCGACGAACGAGCCCAGGACGCCGACGCCGAGCATCAGAAGCCGGTCGCCCGTGGGAATGCCGTGATGCACGAAGGCACCGACTGCAACGAGCGCGACCGAGACGATGATGACGGCTGCAGCCACGATTGGCCCGAGCCGGTGCAGGCGCCCGGGTGGCAGCACGAAGCCTTCACGGACGGCGGCGATCGGCGGAACCCTCGTCGCACGCACTGCAGGGGTGACGCTGGCGATCAGGGTGACGAGCACGCCAAGCACGAGCGAGACGATGATCGTGCGGGGTGCGAAGATCAGGCCCGACTGGGGCAGGTCGATGCCGAAGCTCTTGAAGAGCTCATCGAGCCCCTTCGCGAGACCGAGGCCGGCGAAGAGTCCAATCGTCGCGGCGACGAGGCCGGTGACAAACCCCTCCGCGAGGACGACGCCGATCACCTGCCGCCCGGTCGCTCCCATCGTTCGCAGCGTCGCGAACTCGCGCGTGCGTTGAGCGATCGTGATTGAGAGCGTGTTCGCGATCACAAACGCGCCGACGAAGAGAGCGATGCCGCCGAACGCGAGCAGGAAGTACTCAAGGAACGACAGGGCGCTGCTCGTGTCGCTCGACTGCTTTTGCGCCTGCTGCTGCCCCGTGCGCACCTGCGTCTGCGGCGGCAGGATCGACTTGATCTCGGCGACGAGCTCCGACGGCGAGACGTTCGGCTGCGCCGCAACATCGATCTCGTCGAGTTGGCCTTCCTTGTTGAAGAGCTTCTGGGCGGTCGGAAGATCGAAGATCGCGAGCGTGGCGCCGCCGAGCGATCCCACCGAACCGAACGTGACGATGCCCGACACCGTGAGATGGACGACGGCGCCGCCGCGGGGAATCACGCCAACGGTGCTGCCGACGGCGAGTTTGAGGTCAGAGGCCGTCTTCGTATCGACGGCAATCTGAGTCGTCCCGCGCGGCCACGCACCGCTTGTCAGGTTGAGCGGATTGAAGTGCTGGTTGCCATCAGGATTCACGCTGAACGCGAGACCCGGCGCACCGCCGTGCGAAACGACCTTGCCGTCGCTACCAACGAACTGGGCGAGGTCGCCAATGCCGCCCGCCGCGTCGGCAACACCCGGCAGCTTTCTCACTTTGTCGAGCGTCGCCGCCGGAAACGACGGTGCGTTCTGGCTGTTGCCGAAGGCCGGCTTGCCCGTGATCACGACATCGGAGTTCTGGAGCGCGGTCGAGAAGATCTGGTTGAAGCCGTGCTTGATCGTGTCGGTAAGGACAAACGTGCCGCTCACCATTGCAACGCCCATCACGACGGCAAGGGAGGTCAGCGCCAGCCGGAGCTTCCTGCCGAGCAGATCCTTGAGCGCGATCTTGATCACGAGGCTGCGGCGTGGCCGTCGAGGTCGTTCATCGTCTGAAGCACCTCGGCCGCAGTCGCACCTCGCTGATCGAGCACGATCTTGCCGTCAGCCAGGTAGAGGATCCGGTCAGCGATCGCCGCAGCACGCGGGTCGTGCGTGACCATCACGATCGTCTGCCCGTAGGCATCACTCGAGTCGCGCAGCAGACGAAGAATCTCCTCGCTCGTCTTCGAGTCAAGGTTGCCGGTCGGCTCATCGGCGAACACGACTGACGGCTTCGACACGAGCGAGCGCGCGACAGCGACACGCTGCTGCTGCCCGCCTGAGAGCTCCGACGGACGATGGCGCAGCCGATCCTTGAGCCCCACCTTCGCCACGAGCTCGTCAAACCAGCCGGCCTCGGGATCCTTCCCTGCGACCGTCAGCGGCAGCAGCACGTTCTCGCGTGCCGTGAGCATTGGGAGCAGGTTGAAGAACTGGAACACGAAGCCGATGTGCTTGCGGCGAAGCAGCGTGAGCTTGTTGTCGCTCATCGACGTGATCTCTTCGCCCGCGATCTGAACCGTTCCGCTTGAGGGCTTATCGAGCCCGGCAAGGATGTGCATAAGAGTCGACTTGCCGGAGCCCGAGGGGCCCATGATGGCGGTGAGCTTTCCGCGCTCGATGTCGAGCGAGACACCCTGGAGGGCGTCGACGGCCGTGTCTCCCTGGCCGTAGCGGCGCGTGACGTTCTGCGCCGAGACGATGGCTTCAGTGGCGTTCATGGGCTCAACCTATCTCTCGGGAGGTGCGCGGTCGATGGGGTTTACCCCTGAACCGACCCTGAACACCCACCACTATACCTAGCAACGCTAGGTATTACGTGTTCGCGAACTTCGGGATGATGTCGCGCCCGTACGCGTCGAGCACTTCTTCCTGCCCGTCGGTCATCAGGTAGAGGTTGAACTGGTTGACACCCACAGCCTCTAGGTCGCGCAGCTTCTTCGCGCACTGCTCGGCATCGCCAATCACCGCGAACCGCTCGCAGATCTCATCGGTCGCGAACTCACCGTGGGCGGCGCCCACGCGGGAATGATCCTTGTAGTCGTAGAACTTGCGGGCCTTGACGTAGTCGGTCAGCTCCTTCGGGATGTCGGAGTCCCACCCGTACTTCTCAATCAGGTCCATGACGTGATTCGAGACCATCGCGGGGAACCACCGCACCTCATCGCAGGCCTGCTTCATATCGCCTGTCACCTTCGACGGCGCCCCCACGATGCACTCGAGCGCATCGGGGTCGCGACCGGCCTCTTCGGCGGCCTTTCGCGCCGTCGCCATGATCCACTCGATGATCACCGGGTCGGCGAGCTGGATGATCACGCCGTCGGACACACGGCCCGCGACGGCGAGCGCCTTCGGCCCATACCCCGCCACGTAGAGAGGGATATCGGGAAGCTCCTTCCGAACCCACGGGAGCGTCAGATCCTTCTCGTTCCAGTGCACCTCGCGGCCGTTCATGAAGTCGCGCAGCATCAAGCAGTCGGTCTCAAACTGGGCGACCTTCACCGGCTGCAGGCCAATCACGCGCCGCGCGGAGTCGCCACGACCGATCCCCATCACCATCCGCCCGTCGGAGATGTCGTGGAGCGTCGCGTAGGCGCTCGCGAGCACCGTCGGCTCGCGCGTCCCCGGGTTCGTCACGAAGTGGCCGAGCTTCATCGTCGATGTGCGATCGGCGGCGAGGGCGAGCAGCGGAATCGACTCCTGCCAGAGCACGTGCGAGTCGTACGTCCAGCCGTAGTCGAAGCCGTTGCGCTCTGCATGCACGAGCAGATCAAGGAACCGCCCGTACGGGGGATCGGGCATGACGGTGACGCCGAAGCTGATTGCCATGTGCGGACGCTCCAATCGCTCGCTTCTGGAAAGACGAGAGCCTACTCGCACTCGGCCATCTCGGGAAGTGGCGGTTCTCCGTCCAACGCCACCTCTAGCGTTGACCCTCATGGCCGCGCTCTATGTCCTCGTTGCAATCGCAGCCGGCGTCTTCCTGCCGTTGCAGGCAGGCGTCAACACCCGGCTCGCACATTTCGTGGGCGGGCCGATCCGAGCATCGATGATCTCGTTCCTCGTCGGCGCCATCCTGCTCGCGGTGATCGTCGCGATCGCCTACCGCGGGGGCGGCCACCGGGCTGCCGACGCACCATGGTGGGCGTGGGTCGGCGGAGCGCTCGGCACGGTCTACGTCACGGCGGCAATCGTCGTCGCGCCCCGCATGGGAGTCGGGCCGTTCTTTGGGGTGCTCGTCGCTGCGCAGCTCGTCGCGAGCGTCATCATCGACCGCTTCGGCTGGCTCGGGTACGCCGAACGCGAAATCACACCAATCCGGGCACTCGGCGTCCCGATGCTCGTCGGTGGCGCACTGCTTGTGCGCCTCGCGTAGGTCGCGCTACTTCGACGCGAGCCAGGCGAGCGTCTTATCCGCCAACCGATCGAGCACCTCGACCGACTGACGGAGATGCTCGTCGTGTGTGTTCTCGAGCTTCGTGTGCGATAGGCCGCGCAAGCTCTGCACGAAGACCATCACCGTTGGCACTCCAGCGCGGGAAACCTCAGCAGCATCGTGGAGCGGCCCAGACGGAAGCTTGTGCGACACGCCGGCGACTTCATTGATCGCCTCGTCGGCAAACCCGATCAGCGTGTCGTTGAAGAGGATCGGCTCGATCTGCCAGATCTGCTCCCAGCTGACGTCGATGTTCTCCTCGGTGGCAAACCGATCGGCGGCCGCACGAGCGAGCTCAAGCATGCGGGCAAGCTCGGCGGCGTTGAGGTGACGCATGTCGAGAAGCTGCTCGGCAGTCTCGACAACCGACGTGACGATCCCGGGCTTACAGACAACGCCGCCCGAGGTCATCACCGCACCGCCACCAACCTCAGCCGCGATCTCACGCAGCGCGAGCGCGAACTTCGCCGCACCGGCGAGGGCGTCGCGACGCTTGTCCATCGGTGTCGAACCAGCGTGCGCCGCCTGACCCTTCCACACGAGGCGCCATCGCTGAACACCGAAGGTGCCAAGCACCACGCCGAGCGGTAGGTCGAGCGACTCGAGCACCGGCCCCTGCTCGATGTGCAGTTCAAGGTAGGCACCCGCGCCAGCAAGCTGATCCCGAGCATCAAGCGCGGAGCCGAGATCGACCCCGTACGCGCCGACCGCGTCGGGCAGACCAACGCCGTCTCGATCCTTGAGCAGCGCCAGATCGGCCTGGTCACGCATCGAGCCTGCGGCCGCCGACGAGCCAAAGAGCGAGCGACCGAAGCGCGCGCCCTCCTCGTCGGCCCAGT
>OMIZ01000144.1 GCA_900299235.1 Actinomycetota bacterium | reverse complement strand
TGCTGCTGCTGAACCCGCTGGAGTCGGTGAAGCGCGGGTACGCGGTGGTCGTCCAGGAGGTACGTGGGCGCTCAGGCAGCGAGGCTGCGTGGCATCCGTTCGTGCACGAGACGAGCGACGGTGAGGATTGCTTGAACTGGGTGGTCGACCAGGAGTGGTGCGACGGTCGCGTGGGCGTCTACGGCACGGCCTACTCGGCTTCGACCGCGCTGTACATGACGGCGCTCGAACGGCCCGAGTTGAAGGCGGCCGCGGTGCTCGGCACCGGCGCCGACATTCACGATGGGTGGGTCTACTCGAGTGGCGCGTTCGAGCTTGGCTGGAACGTCTACTGGTCGTACATGACGCTCTCAGAGTCGATCGTGCGGCTCGATGTCGACGACGAGACGAGGGCGGCGCTGAAGGCCGAGTACGCCGAGTCGATTCGCAAGGCGGGCGAGGTGGCGGCGCGGCTGCCGATCTCAAACCATCCGCTGCTCGAGCGCTGCGGCGACATCCAGTACAAGGAGTGGCTTGAGCATCCCGACTACGACGACTACTGGCGCGCGGTCGACGTGCTCGCGCAGCCGGAGCGGCTGAAGGCCCCGATGCTGTCGATCGTCGGGTGGTACGACAACTTCCTTAAGTCGCACTTCGACCTGTACCGCGCGCTTTCGCCGCATGCGCCGCACCGGGTGGTGTGTGGGCCGTGGGAGCACACGAACTACGTGTCGCCCTTCTCGACGAGCAAGACGGGCGAGATTGAGTTCGGCCCCGACGCGCTGTGCGGCGTGAACCTCTCGACGCCGCTGTGCCTCGACTGGTTCGACCGCTGGCTGCTCGGCGCCGACACCGGGGCCGAGGGTGGCATTCGCTACTGGCAGATGGGTGCGAACGACTGGCGCGAGGCGGAGGCTTGGCCCCCGCCGCATCTCGAGACGCGGCTGTATCTGCACTCGCACGGCGCGGCGAACTCGCTCGCGGGCGATGGCGTGCTCACACACGAGCCGCCGGTGGGGGAGGAGCACACCGACCGCTTCGTCTACGACCCGCTCGACCCGGTGCCAACGGTGCTTGGCAAGACGCTGATGCCGACGATCGCCTACGCCGGCATCGCCGATCAGGCCGAGGTTGAGGAGCGCGCGGACGTGCTCTGTTACACGTCCGTTCCGCTCGAAGATCCGCTCGTCGTGCACGGCCAGATCAAGGTGGAGCTGTGGGCGTCGTCGTCGGCGCCCGACACCGACTTCACCGCGAAGCTCGTCGACGTTTCACCCAACGGGTACGTGATGAACCTGGCCGACGGGATCGTGCGCGCCCGCTACCGCGAGTCGGTGAAACAGCGCTCGCTGCCGCTGATCCCTGATGCGCCGACGCTGTTCGAGATCGACCTTTGGGATCTCGCGCACACCTTCCTGCCCGGGCATCGCGTGCGGCTGGAGATCAGCTCAAGCAACTTCCCACGCTTCGACCGCAACCCGAACACTGGCCACGAGATCGGTGTCGACGGCGAGGCGGATGTGGTGCAGGCCCACCAGCGCGTGTTCCACACGTTGGAGCACCCGAGCGCGCTCGTGCTGCCGGTGGCTAGCTGACACGTACGAGCGCCTCGCCTCGCACTACGGTGAGATCGGCCGCGGATACAGCTGCCACCTCGCACTCCACAACCCGCTCTCCATTCTCTTCCCGCACCGCCGTCACAACACCCCTCGCGATGACGGTGTCGCCGTCGTGCACCGGTGCAGTGAACTTCACGTTCAGCGACCGGATGCAGCCGGGGCCGGCCCAGGCATGGAGCATGTTCACGATGTAGGCGAGATTCAGTGGCCCCTGGTTGATCAGCCGATCGCCCATGCCGCGCTTAGCGACCTCGGCGCGATCCCAATGGATCGGGTTCGGGTCGCGGGCGATCGCGGCGTACAGCTTCATCTTCTCGGGATCGACATGCTCCATCGTCCACGGCGGGATCTCCATGCCGACCTCGACGTTCACTGCTCGCTCCGCAGCACAAGCCAGGTCGAGACGGTGGAAGCGACGAGCTCGCCCGCCTGGTCGTGGAGGTCGATGCGGAAGCTCGTCACGTCCATCGGCCCGAGCGACTTGCTGACCTTGCGTTCGACGTGCGTCACCTCGCCGGAGGTCGCGTAGGTCTCGCCTTCGATCAGTGGCCGGTTGATCGTCCACTCGTAGCCGCCCGCACGGATCGCCTCGTCGGACTCCGCCCGAAAGAGTGCAAACAGATCGGCAAGCGACGTGCCCGCGGCGGCAATCGGGCCGTGGAAGAGGTAGGCCGGATGGACGATCCTATCGGGCAGTGGCGGGGCGCCTGTCGCGTCGGTCAGCAGCACGTTTTCCCAGTGCGCAACCGTCAGTGAACCGCCTGGGAAGCGATGGCCGACAAGCGCCTGCATTTCCTCTTCGGTGACCACGCTCCGCTGACCTTAACATCCCTGGGGGATGAGTGGATTCGATCTCTCCGGTCGTGTTATCTGGGTGACCGGCTCGTCGCGCGGCATAGGCCGCGGCATCGCCGAGCACCTCGCCCGCGAAGACGCCAAAGTCGTCGTTCACGCGCGCACCCGCGAAGCGCTCAACCACGTTGTTGCTGCAAACGGGGCATTTCCGGTGGTCGCTGACGTACGCGACGCCGAAGCGGTCGCCGCGGCGGTCGCCGCGATCCGCGAGCAGTTCGGGCGACTCGACGGTGTCGTCGCGAACGTCGGCGGCGCGGCGCCGGGAAACCTCGCCGACCTCGACGTCGAGCGCTTCCGCAAGCAGCTCGACCTGAACCTCACCGGCGCGTTCAACGTCGTCCAGGCGGCCTACCCGCTGCTCAAGGAGGCGCGCGGGTCGGCCGTGCTGATCTCGGCCACCGCCACGGGCAGCGCAACACCACTCTTCGGTGCCTACGGCGCTGCGAAAGCGGGCGTCGAGCACCTCACCGGATCGCTCGCCGCGGAGTGGGGGCCAGAGGTGCGCGTCAACTGCGTCTCGCCCGGGCTGATCAAGACCGAGGGCTCGCTGCAGGCAGTCTTCCGCGGTGACGACGAGCTCGTGCGCCGCGCCGGTAAGACAACCGCGGTCGGCCGCATCGGTGAGCCGCTCGACATTGCGTACGCCTGCCACTACCTGCTGAGCGACGCGGCAGCGTTCGTCTCTGGTTCCACGCTCGTCGTCGACGGCGGCCCCACTGACGGGCCAACGCAGCGGATTCTGAAAGCTCTGAGCGACTAGCCGACCGTTTGTTTGACGCGGTGCGCTGAACTCTGCGAGAGTTCGCCGCGATGTCGGAGCTCGGGGAGGAGCGCGTCCTGGTCGTGGGTGCCGGATCGCTCGGGAGCGTCTACGGCGGCCTGCTTGCGCGGGCCGGTCACGACGTGCAGCTGTTTGCCCGCGAGCCGCACGCCCGCGCGATCACCGAGAACGGCGGCCTGCGCCTGCAGTCGAAGGGTGAGGAGACTCTCGTGCCGCTTCGCGCCGACTGGCGCTCCGAGCGGATCGAGCCGGCCGACATTGCGATCGTGCTGACGAAGAGCCTCGACACACGCTCGGCCCTCGCCGGGCTCGACCATGTGGTGCCCGAGCTGCGCGTCGCCGTGTCGCTGCAAAACAGCGTCGAGAAGGACGAGATCCTGCATGCGTGGGCCGGGCGCGAGCGCGTCGTGGGCGGGATGAGCATGGTGGGCGGCACGCTCGTCGAGCCTGGGTACGTGCATCACACCTTCGACCGCTCCACCGTCGTCGGCGAGCTGCCGCGCGGCACGAGCGCGCGCATCGTGCGACTCGCTGAGCTCCTTGCTGACGCGGGCCTGTCCGGCGTCGCGTCCGACAACGTTCTGGGCGTCGAGTGGGCGAAGCTGATCCACGCGCTGCCGTCGATGGCGCTGCCTGCGCTCACCCGCAAGAACCTGCACGAGATCTTGATCGACCCCGACCTGGCGCGGCTCTACGTCGCACTCGTGCGCGAGGGTGTGGCTGTCGCCGACGCCGCGGGTGTCGAGATCGACGAAGGCCCGCTCGCCTTCCCGTTGCGCCAGATCGCCAAATCGCACACCGAAGAGGCAATCGCGCTCGTTCAGGAGCAAGGCCGCCGGTTCGTTGAAGCCGGCATGACCGAGGTGCGCGTCTCGATGCTGCAGAGCATCGAAAGCGGGCGCCGCCTCGAAGTCGAAGCGATCCACGGGTACGTCGTCCGTGAAGCTGCGCGCCTCGCCGTGCCTGTCCCAACCACTGAATCCTGCTATCGCATGCTCGCCGCGATCGATCGGAGCTTCGCATGAGTTTTCTCGTTCCAAACCGCGCCGACTGGTGCCTCCCCGAGCTCGTCGCCCAGCGCGGCGAGGAACTCGGCGACCGCCCGTTCCTCTCGTTCGCCCTCGGCGAGCGCGAGATCTCCTACGGCGAGGCAGCCGCCTCCGCTCGCTCGATCGCTGGCGGCCTGGCCGCGATCGGCGTCCAGCCAGGTGAGCGCGTGCTGATGATGATGCGCAACCGCGCCGAGTTCACCCTGTCGATGCTCGGCGTCGCGGAGGCCCACTGCGTTCAGGTGCCGGTCAACGTCGACTACCGCGGCCCGTTCCTCGAACACCTCGTGAACACCGCCGAGGCCTCGACGATGACCGCCTATCCGACGCCCCGCGCAAGCCGCCGTTCGCCGGAAGGCACGACGGATCGTATCAGTCATTCCATCACCG
>OMIZ01000143.1 GCA_900299235.1 Actinomycetota bacterium | reverse complement strand
TCGAGCGCGCCGCCCCGGCGCCGATCGGCGGTCACTGACGGTCGACTGGATGCGCGCAAACCACGGGTTTCACGACATCATCTACCGCGTCGCCGACCTTCCATATATCGAGGCGGTCGCGAAGAGCGCCCGACGCACGTTCTCCGGGCCTGCGGTCTGGGCTCCTGGTGACGAGACGATCGACGAGCTCTACGCCTTGAACGAGCACCAACACCGGGCGATCTGGAACGCGCTTGCCGCACGCAGTCCGGTGGGCGCGCGTGAACTTGCCCGCGAGCATGTGCTCGCGTCGTTCAACCTGCTCGAGACGATCCTCGAACAGGCTGGCATTGCACCGCAAGGCTGGCGCTCCGACGCGCGTCGCGCGCGGTAACGCCGCAAGGAATTACACCCTCCTTACGCAAACCTCCTCGCAGGCCCGGTAGGGTGGCTCTCGGAGAACGGATGTGACGAGGCAGGCGCCTTCGAGTGGAGTGCGCACGCCGGGTCTGAGAGCGGGGGGAACAGTCGCTTGATTGACGTGGCGCGCAATTACGCAGCATCGGCTGCGCGCGTTCTCGTGCGCCTGCGCACGGGTGGGCTCTCGACGCTCAACCGGCGTGAGGAGCGAATCGTGTTCGTTGTTGGCTCGCCCCGCTCGGGGACGACGTTCTTCGCGGCGGCGATCGGGAGCCTGCCCGGCTTCGTTGATCTCACCGAAGTGACGCCGCTCAAGGCGGCGATTCCGGAGCTCTCACATCTGCGGCCGGGTGACGCGGCTCCACGGATCCGGGCGATCCTTGAGCGGGTACGGCTGCTCGCGCTTGCGTGTGGACTACGAGGTGTCGAGCAGACCCCCGAGACGGCGTACGCGCTCGAAGCGGCTCTCACTGCGTATCCGGAGGGACGTGCGCTCCACATCGTTCGCGATGGTCGAGATGTCGTGTGCTCGCTCCTCGAGCTCGGCTGGCTCAGTGCGACACGTCGCGACGCCGACGACGCCGGCCTCTCGTACGGCGCCGCTGCGCGCTTCTGGGTTGAACCCGGCCGGGAGCAGGAATTCGCAACGGTGAGCGACGCGAGACGCGCCGCCTGGGCATGGCGGCGATACGTATCGGCCGCTCGGAGTGTCGAGAGCGACCGAGTATTCGAGTTGCGGTACGAGGAGCTTGTCGCTGATCCCGACGGGACCGCCGAACGCGTGGCGGCGTTCCTCGGTGTCAGCGACGTGGCGGCACTCGCGGCGGCGCTCCGTCGTGCACATGGCCGATCGATTGGTCGCTACCGCTCCGACCTGACGCCCGAGCAGTTGGCAGATGTCGAGCACGAAGCAGGCGCAGTGCTTCGCGAGCTCGGCTATCCGGCTGCGTAGCGGCTACGAGTCGTTCGTCAGGGGGTAGTTCGGCGAGATTCCCGGATCGCCGAGCGGGCCTGTTGCGACGCACGCATTCGGATCATGGAGCGCGGTCGTATCGGCGTCGATGAGCAACTGTGCCCGGGGGTTCATCGGTACGGCCTTGAGCCACGCCTGTCGTAGTGTGATGCCCAGCGCAAGGAGTGCGCGCGGGGCCAGCTGATCCTTCGACCGCAACAGGAAATAGCGGTGCGCTGGAACCGTGACGGTCACCTCGGGGAATTGCGCGAGCGCAGTCTGAGCGCGAGCGAGCTCGTCGTCGCGGACCGCATAAAAGACCCACACTCCGTGTGCCGCTTCGGGTTGGAGCGTGAGCCAGGAAACAACGGGCTGGCACGACTCGTCATCAACGAGGGTGATCTCAGGATGGGAGAGCTGGACGTAACGGCCGATCAGATCAGCGGGCCGCCCGTAGCTGAACTGCCCGGGATAGGCGCCGATCTGGGTCGAGCCCGCCGCGGAGAACACCACGGAATGCGTGGCGTCTTCGGCGATCGCAGATGCGACGGCCGGGAGACGGAGATCGTGGAGCTGGCCTTGTCGGACGGTCACGATGTGGATTCCGACATAGGCGACACCGGAGATCACGAGTGCGAACACGAGCGGCCGCAGGCGTCCAAGGTGCGCGGTCAATGCTGCGACCCCGGCCGCAACGAGCGTGAGGAACGCTGGAAGCGCGGGGAGCATGTAGCGATCGAAGAAGATCGCCGCCAGGCCGTTTGCAGGCACCCATGTGAAGAAGGCGACGGGGGCCGCGATGATGATTCCCATCGCGACGGCCGACCGACGCCGCTTGCCGAGCAACGAAAGCATTCCGAGCGCTGCGCCGATCGTGAAGACGTTGAGGAACGCGTGTCGGCCAGGCGCGATCGTTGCGAGCGCGTCGTGCCAGACGGGAAGCCGCGTGAAGGTGCGACCATGCTGGGCTCCCGCACTGATTCCGTAGCGCTCGCCGAGGACATGCGCGGTCTTGATCTCGTAGGGCACGAAACCGACGAAGCACGTCACGACACCAACCCAGCCGTCGCGAAGCAATGTGCGCCATGGGAGCGGCGACACGATCACCGCCGCGAGCCCCGCTGAGAGTGCGTAGAGAGGGGCGGTTGGGTGGACGAAGATCGATGTCCCGAGCGCTGCCCCTGCGATGCCGAAGCGCACGCGACCGCCGAGCCGTACGGCACGTAGCGCGAGCACGGTTGACCAGAGCAGCCAGGCGAGCAGCATCGTGTGTGGTCGGCCAAACGATGCGTAGGACATCCCAAGCGGTGATGTCGCGAGCAAGATCACGGCACCGACGGCAGCCCATTCATCGGCGAGCTCACGCGCAACGAGTGCAGCTGCAGGGAGTGCGAGCACGAAGAACGCGAGCGACGGCCCTCGCAGTCCGATGAGACCATGGAACGTACTGAGTGTGACGTGAACGAGCCAGAAGTGCAGCGGGCCCCCGCCACGCTTGTTCGACACGATGTCGAGGATCGACGAGAACGAGTGGCCGGCGACAAAGCGGGTCATCTCCTCGTCGACGTTCAGGGGCGCCCACGTGATCGCCCTGTGCGAGAGGATCGCGGCGGCCGCCGTTGCGAGCGCGACGGCCGCGGGGAGGACGAGGCCGCGCCACCGCGGGTGCGGCGCAAGCTCAGGGGTGGAGGGCGCTTCGTTCGTTGACATTGGTCGGATCTCGACGAGGAGGCTCGCCGCTCGTCTCATGCAAGCAGAGCGAGCGGTCACAAGCGGCGAGAGCTGTTGCTGTGCGAGTGCCGGGTGGTGGACAGCGCGGTGCGCGATCCACCACCCGGGATTCGCGTTATCGAGCGACGCCGGTAGCCCGCGCCGCTTCGGCGACCGCCGAGGCAACTGCCGGAGCGACGCGTGCGTCGAACGGGCTTGGGATGACGTAGTCGGGGCGGAGCTCCGACTCGGCGATGACCGAGGCGATGGCGTTCGCCGCGGCGAGCTTCATCTCCTCGTTGATTGCACGTGCGCGCACGTCAAGCGCTCCGCGGAAGACGCCGGGGAACGCGAGCACATTGTTGATCTGGTTCGGGTAGTCGGAACGGCCCGTGGCGATGACTGCGGCGAGGCCAGCGATCTCCTCTGGCATCACCTCGGGGTTCGGGTTCGCCATCGCGCAGACGATCGCACCGTCGTTCATCGTTGCGACCGCGTCACGCGAGATCGCTCCCGGCACGCTTACGCCGATGAAGACGTCAGCACCTGCGAGCGCCTCGTTCGCGCTGCCAACGAATCCCGTCGGATTCGTCCGCTCGGCGTATCGCGCGCGCCAAGGGTCGAGGTCGGTACGGCCAGTGTGCAGTGAGCCGTGCTCATCGCAGCCGATGACGTTCGTGATCCCCGCGTTGAGCAGCATGTAGGTGACCGCGACACCCGCTGACCCAGTACCGGTGAGCACGACCTTGACGTCTTCGGGCTTCTTGCCGACGACCTTCAGCGCGTTGAGAAGCGCAGAGAGTACGACGATCGCGGTGCCGTGCTGGTCGTCGTGGAAGACTGGGATGTCGAGCATTGCCTTCAGGCGTTCTTCGACTTCGAAACACCGCGGCGCTGAGATGTCCTCGAGATTGATGCCGCCAAACCCGGGTGCAATTGCTGCGACCGTCGCGACGATCTCATCAGGAACCTTGGTCGAGAGAACGATCGGCCACGAGTCGACGTCAGCGAACTCCTTGAAGAGGAGCGCCTTGCCTTCCATGACGGGCATCGCCCCTTCGGGTCCGATATCGCCAAGTCCGAGTACGGCCGTTCCGTCGCTGACGACCGCCACGGTGTTCCGCTTGATCGTCAGATCCCACGCGCGTGTGACGTCATCGGCGACCGCCCGGGAGACGCGTGCGACGCCTGGGGTGTAGAGCATCGAGAGGTCGTCGCGACCGCGAAGCGGCGTCTTGCCGCCCATGACAATCTTGCCGCCGTCGTGCAGCAGGAACGTGCGGTCGGTGGCGCTTTCGAGCGTGACGTCGGCGATCCTGCCGGCGATCTCTGTGAGCTTCGCCGCGTGGTCGGCGGTTGCGGCATCGACGACGACCTCGCGGGTGCGAGGGCCGTCACCGGGAATCAAGGTGATGTCGCCGACGATACCGCCGGCGGACTCAAGGGCGTCAACGAGAGCAGCAAACGGCCCCGGCGCGGCGGGGCTCGTGACGCGAAGGATCAGGCTGAACTGAGCGGATGCGCGTGGAGTAGTGGCCATGCCCCAATCCTACGTTTCGTGGACTGGTGCGCTTGACTCTTACGCGGTACCCACAGTGATCGCCACCGCGGGATGCTCGTTCGGGTGGAGCGCGGTGAGCACTCGCGCAAGGTCTGGAAGGGGAAGCGAGATGCAGCCGTTGGTTGGCCCGCCTTTGTCGGCGTGCAGGAAGATCGCCGATCCTGCGCCCGCGACGACAGGCGCCGTGTTGTAGTCGAGGAATGCCAAGAGCGTGTACGCACGCCCGCCGAGCCACAGCGCCTCACTCGCTCGGCGGAACGCCGGCACGGTGCCGCAACGGACATGACGGAAGGTGTTGTAGGTCGGTGAGGACGGGTCTTCATCCCACCAGTCACCGCACGCAAGGCGGTGGTAGCGAAACCGCACGCCGGGATCTGCTGCGGTGCCGTACACCGTTGGCCCGAGCGCGAAGGTGCCGATGGGCGTTGTGCCGTCGCCTTCGTGTCGCGTGCGGGCGAGGCCGTTGATCCCGACGCGTGCCATGTACGGCCCGAGCGTGCGCTGCCAGCAGGTCGATGCACTGCGTGTCCACAACGCCGCGATTGCTGTTTGCGACCTGGTGCTCGTCGCGGAGACGATGACGAGCTCGTGGGTGTCGCCCGCGGGCGCCGTCCCGCTGGGTGGCGTGCATGCCGTGGCAGACACTCCTGGCGAGGCCGAGGGGGTCGCGAACACGGCGACGAGGATGGCAAGGAGTAGCGCGCGGGTCACTACCCTGCACGCTATGCGACTGCTCGCCGTTGCCGCCACTGCGCTCGTCTTCGTGAGCGCGCCAGTTGCGGCCGCGCCGCCGTATGTCGCCACAGTGCACGGGGTCACGCGAGCGCAACTCGGGAGCTCGTGGCACATCGGCTGCCCTGTCGCACCCCCGTCGCTCGTGCGTATCCACCTCGCCTACTGGGACTTCGCGGGGCACCGGCATCTTGGTGATCTCGTCGTCGCGCGGTCTGCGACTCATGCCGTTTCGGCCGCCTTTGCGGCGCTCTACCGTGACCGGTTTCCGATCCGCAGCATTCGTCCGGTCTCAGCCTTTCGCGGCAGCGACGATCGCTCGATGGCCGCCGACAACACCTCGGGTTTCAACTGCCGCAGGGCAGTCGCCGCTGGCCCCGTCCACTGGTCGGCGCACGCCTACGGCGTCGCCCTCGACGTCAATCCCGTCGAGAACCCATACCGCGAGGGTGGCCGTTGGCTCCCGCCCGTGGGCTCCGGCTACGCCGATCGCACCAACGTGCGTCCTGGCATGGCAGTTCCGGGCGGCACGCTGATTACTGCGTTCGCCGCCGTTGGTTGGCAGTGGGGTGGCCGGTGGGCCGTGACGCCCGACTACCAGCACTTCTCTGCGACGGGCGGCTAAGCGAGGGAGGGCTGAGCCCTACCCCTCGAGCAGGCCCTGGGCAAGCGCGTAGCGCACAAGTTCGGCGCGGCTTGCGAGGTTGAGCTTCTGCATGATGTGCGCCCGGTGCGTTTCCGCCGTTCGCACCGAGATGTACAGCTGCTTCGCGATCTCCTGATTTGTGTGACCGAGTGCGAGCAGACGGAGGACTTCGCGCTCACGGTCGGAGAGAGGGTCTTCGGCAGCGCGTCGCTCTGCGGCGGCCTCGGCTGCGACGAGGCGCGCGCCGAGCTCGGGGTGGACGTAGCGGCCGCCCTTGGCGACTTCACGGATCGCTTCGACGACTTCGGTATCAGCGGCCTCCTTGAGGACGTAGCCGCTCGCGCCTGCCGCGAACGCTTCGCGGACGTATCGCGGATCGTCCTGCATGGAGAGGATCAAGACTTTGAGGTCGGGGTGTTCTTTGAGGAGAGCAGGAAGCGCTTCGATACCGCTGCCGTCGGGCATGACGACATCCATCAAGACAAGGTCGGGTTTCAGCGAGCGCGCCTGGAGCACGGCTTCGCGGGCGCTGCCTGCTTCGCCGACAGGATCCATGTCGGCTTCGCCCTCGAGCATCAGACGGAGGCCGGCACGCACGACGGCGTGATCGTCAACGATCAGCACGCGGGTCGTCATCGCAGCGGCACCTCGACCACGATGGTCGTTCCCGCACCTTCTCCGGTTTCGATCGTCAACGTGCCGCCAACCATGTTCACGCGCTCCCGCATTGCGGTGAGGCCGAAGCCGTCACCGGGCTCTGTCGGATCGAAGCCGGTCCCGTCGTCTTCGATCACGGCAGCGACCGAATTTGGCCGCTGCGTGAGGAGGATACTCACGCGCCTTGCCCGTGCGTGTTTCACGACATTGGTGAGCGCCTCTTGCACCATGCGATAGAGCGTCGTTTCGATCTCGGGAGGAAGGCGATCTTCGGGAAGTGCTGCCTCGAAGTCGACGTCGATGCCGGTTTGGCCCGAGTAGGTGTGCGTCAGACGTTCGAGCGCGGCGACGAGACCGAAGTCGTCGAGTGCCTTTGGCCGCAGTTCGACTGCGAGTCGACGGACATCTTGGAGCGTTGCGACGACGAGTTCACGGAGGCCTGCGACCGCGACCTCTGCTTCGGGGCTTGTCGCAACGGTTTCCTCAAGGGACTTCAGGCCGAGGAGGATCGACGTGAGCGCCTGGCCGGTTTCGTCGTGGAGCTCACGGGCGAGCCGGCGCCGCTCGGTCTCCTGGGCATCGACAACGCGGCGCAGGATGTCGCGGGCGACGCGCTCAGAGATATCGACCGCAGTTGCGGCGCGCGCGGCGAACGTTTCGGCGAGTCGGAGGTCATCGTCCGAGAAGCGATGGTCGGAGGCGGTGAGCTTGTCGGCTGCAGCGATGACGCCGATCGTGCGATCGTGCGCGATCATCGGCACCCACAGTCCGGCGTGCAGCTCAAGCAGTCGCGCGCCCTCGACGGTGACCTCTGGATCATCGACCATTGAGTCGACACGCTCGCTTCGGCGGCGCCGGAAGACCCGGCCCGCCTTTGTCTCCTCTTGCGGGTAGATCTTCCCAACGAGGGCTTCGCTGCCGTCACCTGCGGCCGCGGCGATACGAATTTCGCCGGCACCGTGGGGGAGAGACAGCGTCACGAGTTTGGCGGAGAGGAGCTCGCGCAGTCGGCGGACGATCAGGTCGAGGAGTAGCGCGACATCCGTCTCGGTCGCGAGTGCGTTGCCGACTTCGTTGAGCGTCTCGAGCCGCCGAGACCAGCGCGTTGACGCCTCGTAAAGCCGCGCGTTTTCGATCGCGATTGCGGCTTGGCCGGCGAGGAGCGTGACGAGCTCTTCGTCCTCCTCGCTGAAGTCGCTTCCATCGACCTTCTCGGAGAGGTAGAGATTGCCGTAGTTCGTTCCGCGCAACATCACCGGGACGCCGAGGAACGTTCGCATCTCTGGGTGGTGGGCTGGAAAGCCGACTGAGCGTGGGTCTTCCGTGAGGTCGTGGAGCCGAATTGCGTGCGGGTGCTTGATCAGGAGCCCGAGGATGCCGTGACCGGTCGGCAGGCTGCCGATCATTGCGTGGGTCGACTCTTCGATTCCGTGCGTCACGAAGCGCTCGAGCTTGGAGTGCGTGGGATCGATGACGCCGAGGGCGGCGTACTTCGCGCCCGTGAGGTCGGCAGCCGTCTGGATCAGGCGGCCGAGGACTGCGTCGAGAGAAAGCTCCGACGTGAGTGACATTCCCGCCTCAACGAGCGCTTGCAGTCGTGCTGCGGGTGTTGCTGCGACGCTCACGGGCTGAGCGTACCGCGTTCTCGGCAGGCGTTTGAGGGTGCGTCGCGAGACGACACCGGCGTCGGTTTCGGCAGACGCCATGATTGTCGGCCAGTTCTCCGGATCGACGTCCACGCCGGGCGTCTCGCCGAGTGTCAGGCGGTCAGGAGCTTTGAGTGGACGGAGAAGCGCTCGGCGAGTTCGCCGAGGACGCCAACGCGGTCGATTGGGCTGATGCCAAACCGTCGTCCAGATCGATGCTCGAGGATCAAGGTTGGGCGTCCTTCAAGCCGATCGTCGCCGAACCGTTCGATGTGGATGTCGACGAGATCGTGGCAGAGGAAGCTTTCAGATCGCTCCGCCCCGGTTCGCTCACGGCCCCAGAGCGTTGCCGTTGCGTCACGGAGCTCAAGTCGTCCGGCGAAGATCGCCCCAGGCACTTCAGTCCAGATAACGGCAACGATCATGGGGGCATCGTGCGCGATGTAACAAGGCGCAGCATCAGGGCAGGTCCGGGTTCGTCGATGCGGGAAAGCCGCAGCGGAGGATCAGTCGATCTAGCTCGGACTTGGCACGATCAGCACCGGGCACGGCGCATGATGGGCGACACCCTGGCTTACCGATCCGAGCAGCAGGCCGCGGAACCCGCCGAGTCCCCGCGTGCCAACGACGAGGAGGGTGGCTGAGCGGGCCTCGTCTACGAGCACGTCGGCGGGGTGGCCACGGCGCAAGACGGGTGTGATCGTCAGGTTTGGATGCGCTGTCCGAAGGTCGGTGACGGTGCGTTGGAGCGCTTCTTGGGCGAGGCGTTCGAAATCAGAGACGTCAAGAGGCACGGGCGCGAAGCCAGTCTCGTACACCGCGGCAGGAATCTCCCATGCACTGACAAGACGCAGCTCTGCTCCGCGCAGGCGCGCTTCGTCGACAGCAAATGCGAGTGCGGCTTCGGCTCCGTGTGAGCCATCCGCTCCAACGACGATGGTGGACATGGCGCTATTCCCCTCATTCGATGACTGAGGTTCCATTGTCTGCCGACGGCGGCGTCACCGCAGCGCGAAACACGCGGATCGCGTGTTCGGGCAACTACCGACGTTGCAGTGAACGCTCCGTGGCATGTCTCACACCGTTCTCACGTGGGAGGAGTGAGAATGGGTGCATGCGACTGCTTGTGGTGGAGGATGAACCGAAGCTTGGCAAGCTGCTTGTGCGTGGCCTCGGCGAAGAGGGACACGCCGCCGATCTCGCGGTGACGGGAGACGAGGCGCTGTGGATGGCGACAGCAGCACCGTACGACGTGATCGTCCTCGACGTCATGCTTCCAGGGCTCGACGGGATGGCTGTGTGTCGCGAGCTGCGTGCACGCGAGGTCTGGACGCCCGTGTTGATGCTCACCGCGCGCGATGCGATCGATGATCGCGTGAAGGGTCTCGACACAGGGGCTGACGACTATCTGACCAAGCCGTTCGCGTTCTCGGAGCTGCTGGCGCGTATCCGTGCGCTTGCACGCCGCGGCCCTTCAGAGCGGCCGACGCTGCTTCAGGTTGGCGATCTCACGCTTGACCCAGCGGCCCATCGAGTAATGCGGGGCGAGCAGGAGATCGACCTTTCGGCAAAGGAGTTCGGCCTGCTCGAGGTGTTCATGCGGAACCCTGGCGTCGCACTAACGCGCGTGCAGCTCCTCGACGGTGCGTGGGATCTCGCTTTTGAGAGCACCTCGAATGTCGTTGACGTCTACGTCCGCTACTTACGAGAGAAGATCGACCGGCCGTTTAACCGCACCACGCTCGAGACGGTCCGCGGCGTTGGCTACCGCCTCGTCCCATGAACCGCATCCCTATTCGCGTCAGGCTGACGCTGCCATTTGCGTTCGCGATGCTCGCAGTGCTCGCGGCTCTTGGCACGTTCGTGTACATCGGTGTTGGGCGCGCGATGCTCAGCACGACCGACGTTGCGCTCAGCGTTCAACGCGACGATTCGAGTCGTCATGTGAGCGTTGGCGAAGACCCCCTTGATCGCGATGCGTTGGAGTCGGCGACGATCGCCCAGGAGTTCAATGCGGCGGGAGCGCCGATCTACAGCTCCCGACAATTCGGAGCTCCGTTGCTTTCGGCTGCCGAAGTGAAGCGTGTTGTAGGCGGACGCACGATCAAGACGTTCGTCGATCCACCGGCACTTACCGGCCCCTGGCGCATCCTCGCCTTCCCGGTGGCGCGGCCGTCAGGCACTGTCGTTGTCGCGATCGGGCGATCGGCAGGGGAGCGCGCAGAGACACTCGACCACCTCAAGCACGGGTTCCTGCTCGCGGTCCCGGCTGCGCTGCTTGCGGCGACGCTTGCTGGCTACCTGCTCGCCGCATCGGCCCTGCGTCCGGTCGAGGAGATGCGTCGACGTGCACAGGCGATCTCGGCCACAACCCCGGATAGTCGTCTGCCGGTTCCAGCGGCGCGCGACGAGGTACGTCGCCTCGCCGAAACGCTCAACGAGATGCTCGATCGTCTGCAGAGTTCGTTCGAGCACGAGCGGCAGTTCCTCGCGGATGCGAGCCACGAACTGCGTACTCCACTCGCTCTCTTGCAGACCGAGCTCGATCTTGCGCTGCGGCGTCCGCGTTCGGTCGAGGAGCTCGAGGCGGCCCTTCGCTCCGCCGCCGAGGAGACCGTCCGTCTCACACGTTTGGCCGAAGATCTCCTGCTCCTCGCGCGATCAGATCAGGGTGCGCTGCCCGTTCGCCACGAGGAGCTATCGGCGCGGGAGCTACTCGAAGGCACAGCGGCGCGCTTCCAGGCTCGTGCCGACACCACGGGACGAACGGTTGCGATCGAGCCGGGCGAGGAGATCACCTTCCGTGGCGACGCGCTCCGCGTTGAGCAGGCGTTGAGCAACCTCGTCGAGAACGCGCTGACGCATGGCGCCGGAACGGTGAAGCTCGGCGCTCAGTCGGCCGGTGACTCGGTCGTCTTTCGTGTCTCCGACGAGGGTGGTGGGTTCTCGCCCGAGTTTGCGAAACGCGCGTTCGATCGGTTCACGAGGGCTGACGAGGCGCGCAGCACGAGCGGCACGGGCCTTGGTCTCGCAATCGTCGCCGCGATCGCAAGAGCACATGGTGGCGAGGCTCGCATTGAGTCGACCCAAGCCGGCACCGCAATCGCCCTCGTGCTTCCGCGAGCGTAGGTTCGCGATGACCCTAGGGCGCTGCGGCTATCGTCCCGAGGGGTGGCTCTCGATCACGCATTTCTGAACGCCGTTCGCGCCGCGTTGCCGTCGGACGCGCTGATTGAGGACGAAGCGTCGCGACGCACCTACGAGTGCGACGGCCTCACGGGCCGGCAGGCGACTCCTGAACTCGTGATTCTCCCGGCGAATGCCGATGAAGTTCGGGCAGCTGTGCGCCTGTGCCATGCCCACGAGGTGCCGTTTGTTGCGCGCGGAGCGGGTACGGGCCTTTCGGGCGGATCGCTGCCGGTTGCCGAGGGGGTGGTGATCGGCCTTTCACGCCTCAACCAGATCCTCGACGTCGATCTTGCCCGCGGCCACGTCATTGTTCAGCCAGGCGTCACGAACCTCGCCGTCACGAAGGCGGTGTCGGCGGCGGGGTGGTACTACGCTCCCGACCCGTCGAGCCAACAGGTGTGCACGATCGGTGGAAACGTCGCCGAGAACTCAGGTGGCGCCCACTGCTTAAAGCACGGCTTCACGGTCAACCACGTGCTTTCTGCCGATGTTGTGCTGCCAGATGGCGAGCTTGTCACGCTCTCGCGCGATGACTCGGGGCCCGACCTGCTCGGCCTGTTTGTCGGCTCGGAGGGCACGCTCGGCATCGTCGTGTCGGCAACGCTCCGACTTCTGCGCGTTCCGCAAGCCGTGCGTACGTGGCTCGCCGGGTTCGAGTCGACTGACAAGGCGGGCGACGCTGTGTCGCAGATCATCAGCAGCGGCATCCTGCCCTCGGCAATCGAGATGATGGACGCGTTGACGATCCAGGCGGCCGAGGCAGCCGTGTCGGCGGGCTACCCAGCTGGCGCTGGTGCCGTGCTGCTCGTTGAGGTCGACGGGTCGCAGATTCAGGTCGACGATGACTCTGCAGCGATTGAGCAGATCTGTCGGGCGTGTGGCGCGTTCGAAATCCGCGCCGCCGATACCGCCGACGAACGTGCCCGCCTATGGAAGGGGCGCAAGTCAGCCTTTGCCGCCGTTGGCCGGATCTCCCCGAACTACTACGTCCAGGACGGAGTCGTGCCCCGCACCAAGCTGCCCGAGGAGTTGCGGAACATCGCTGCGCTTGAGGAGGAGCACGGCCTGCGCATCGGCAACGTGTTCCATGCTGGCGACGGCAACCTCCACCCACTTGTGCTCTACGACGCTGCAATCGAGGGTCAGTCGGAACTTGCTGAGCGTGTCGCGGTGAAGATTCTCGATCTGTGTATCGAGGCGGGCGGTTCATTGACAGGCGAACACGGTGTCGGTGTCGACAAGGCGTGTTCGATGCCGAAGCTTTTTGGCGCCGACGACCTCGGAGTGATGCTCCGCGTCCGCGATGCGATCGATCCGGCTGGGATTGCGAATCCGGGCAAGGTCTTTCCGACACCACGCCTCTGCGGCGAGGTTCCCGGCCCGTATCGCGTGCATCCACTCGAAAGTGCAGGCCTTGCCGACCGTTTCTGAGCCGACCTCGATCACCGAGGCCGCCGAGATTCTGCGGAGCGGAGCTCGTGTTTCGATCGAGCGCGACGGCGGTGACGTCGTCCTGTCGACGCGCGGTCTCAATCAGGTGCTCGAGCATGAGCCAGGCGATCTAACCGCGATCGTTGAGGCCGGTATTCGCCTCTCCGAGCTGCGCGAGCGGCTTGCGGCACACGGCCAGATGTTCGCCCTCGATCCGCCTGGCGACCCGACGATCGGGGCGTGTCTCGCCGGTGACCTCTCGGGGCCCCGGCGCCACCGTTACGGGGCGATGCGGGATCTCGTGATCGGTGTCACGGTCGTGCTCGCTGACGGAACGGTTGCGAGCTCAGGCGGGAAGGTCGTTAAGAACGTCGCCGGGTACGACCTCGCGAAGCTCTTCTCCGGTTCGGCCGGACGTCTTGGCCTGATCGCGCGCGTTGCGCTGCGTCTGCATCCGCTTCCCGCCGCGAGTCGAACGGTCGTCGCATCCGTTACCGAACCAGCCGCGTTCTGGTCGCAGCTCGTGACCTCGCCGCTCGAACCCGTCGCAGTCGATCTGCTCGCTCCGGGCCGGGCCGCACTGCTCTTCGAAGGAAGCGAGCGTGCAGTGGCCGATCAGGTCGCATCCGCGCCAGGCAACGAGGGTGATCCGGCGATCTGGGCCGAGGTACTCGAGCGCCAGGCTGGCAGCTCGCCCATCCCGTTTACGTTCGAGGCCCCGCTCGTCCGGCCCGGCCCAGGTCTCGCGTTCGGCGATGGTGCCGCGCGGCCGTGGTCGCCGCTTGCCGAGCGCGTCCGCGCCGCCCTCGATCCCGAAGGAGTGCTCGTCTGATGGATGCGAAGCTGCTCGACGACTGCGTCCACTGCGGTTTCTGTCTCCCGACCTGCCCGACCTACCAGCTGTGGGGCGAGGAGATGGATTCGCCGCGCGGGCGGATCTGGCTGATGAAGGCGACGGTTGACGGAACGCTTGAGCTCGACCGCACGGTCTCGGAGCGGTTCGACCGGTGCCTCGGCTGCATGGCGTGCCTGACGTCGTGCCCGTCGGGCGTGCAGTACGACCGGCTGATCGAGCTCGCCCGCGAGCGGGTTGAGGAAGAGGTGCCTCGACCTCTCCGTGAGCGGCTGCTGCGTAAGGTCGTCTTCTCGCTGTTCCCGTATCCGAAGCGGCTCTCGTTTGCCCTGCGCTTCGCCGCGCTGCCAGCGCCTGGCCCGTTCCGGCCGCTGGCCGAGCTCGCCCCACGCTGGCGGGAGCGTGTCGCGCCGCCGGCTGTGACACCCGCACGGGGTGAAGCGATCGCCCGCGTCGGACTGGTGACCGGATGCGTGCAGAGCGTCCTCTTTGGTGAGGTCAACAGGGCGACCGCGCGCGTGCTCGCGGCATACGGGTATGAGGTCGTCACGCCGTACAACCAGTGCTGCGGTGCGCTCGCACTTCACGCCGGTCAGCGCGAGGACGGGCATGACGCGGCCGCACGCACGCACGAGGCATTCAAGGCAGCAGGCGTCGACTTCATCGTGACGAACGCCGCTGGCTGCGGCTCGCACTTGAAGGACGCACACCTTGATATCCCGGTGCGAGATGTTTCAGAACTGCTCGCGGTGGGTAACGCGCCAGAGCTGCATCCGTTGCCCTATCGAGTGGCGTTCCAGGAGTCGTGCCATCTCGGCCACGCGCAGCGTGTGCGCGAGGAGCCGCGCGCAGCGTTGAAGTCGATCCCGGGACTTGAATTGCTCGAGCCGGCCGATCAGGAGATCTGTTGCGGCAGCGCGGGCATCTACAACCTCGTGCAGCCCGACGCGGCCCGCGAACTCGGTAACCGGAAAGCGGGTGCGGTGCTTGCGACGACGCCACAGATCGTCGCGACCGCAAACCCCGGCTGCGCGATCCAGCTTGCCGCGTCGCTCCGTCGGGCGGGCACGCCGCTACCGGTCGTGCACCCGGTCGAACTGATTGACGCTGCGATCTCCGGCTCCTGGAAGCCGAAGTCGCGTCGCCACGCGCCCTAGCGCTCTAGGCGATCAGAGATTCGCGGAGTGCGGTTGCGACGGCCTGCGTCCGCGTGTCGGCGTCGAGCTTCGCCATCGCCTTGCGGATGTGCGTGCGCACCGTCTCGGGCGAGATGAAGAGCTGCTTGCCGATCTCTTCATTCGAGAGGCCGTCGGCGAGCAGGCGCAACGTTTCGCGCTCACGCTGCGTGAGGTTGAGTGTGCGCTCCGACGCGACAGCGCTTGAGAGGACGCCGGCAAGGCCCGGGTCGACGTAGGTGCGGCCAGTCGAGACGAACTCGATTGCGCGATGCACCTCCGCGAGCGGCGCCTCTTTGAGAATGAAGCCGCTAGCTCCCGCGTCGAGTGCCTCGGTGAGGAACGAGCGCTCGCCGTAGGCGGTGTAGAGGATCACTGCAGTCTTGGGCGAGAGGCGCGCCGTCTGGCGTGCGACCTCGGTGCCGCTCACGCGTGGCATCCGAAGATCGACGACAGCAACCTGCGGCTTCGTCGCCGCGATCACGTCGAGTGCCTCCTGACCGTCGCGCGCGGTTCCCACGATTTCGACATCGCGCGCGGCGAGGTAATCCGAGAGGGCTGGATCACCGCAGGGTGATCGTCGGCAAGGAGGCAGGTGATGTTCGACATCGGCTTCGTACAGAGTAGTAGACAAACCGTAGGGCCACAGGTCACCGTACGCCAAATCGGTGATGGCAGCACACCAAGAAAGGGGATGCCATCACCCACTAAGTTGGATACCGTGGATTCGTCGCCCCCCCCGAAACGAGGTCTAGGTGAGCGCCCCCGGTCTTGGTGGTGACGGAAAGCTGGTCTCAGGTGAGCGGGCTCTCGAGGATCTGCGGCTCGAAACCCTCGGGAGCCTGCTCCCGGGATTGATCCACGAGATCAACAACCCGCTCTCGGCAATCCTCGGGACGATCGAGTTCGTCAACGAGATCGGCGGTGACGCCGAGTCGGTCGGGAAGCAGTTGCATCGCATTCAGGACTGCGCGATGGAGATTCGTGCGACGAGCAAGCTCGTCTCAAATTTCGTGTCGGAGCCGCTCGAGGCACGCCGCCTCGTGTTCGACGCGTTGATCGAGGAGAGCGTGCATTTCGCCAACACCGTCGTCGTGAGTCGGTCGATCGAGGTGACCACGCTCTATCGCGCGGGCGAGGATGTCTTTGTCACCGTGATTCCAAATGCCGTGAAGCAGGCAGTTCTCGGGCTGCTGTTGTGGGCGCCAGGTTCCGGCTTTTCCGCCTCTGCGGTCGACGTTTCGACCTTCGTTGAGAATGGCGAAGCGGTCATCCGCGTCGTTGCGCCAGGAAATCCGCCGGTACGTCCGCTTGGGCTGACGGCGCAGGTAGCCGCGGTCGGCGGCTTCCGTTTCGTGCACGCCGGCAACGTCGCCGAGTTGCGCATCGCAATCAGTCCGTAACAGTCGTTCGCTGCGGCTCCGCTCAAACGTGACGCGCTTTGGCCGATCAAGGTCGCGTCCCCGTGAAGCGATTCTCCTTCAGGCTCGAGTCGATTCGCGATCTGCGTGAGCAGATCGAAGAACAGGCGAAGCTTGGTCTCGCAGAGGCTCTCGCAGCCGAAGCGGAAGCGGCCGAGCGCGTCTCCTCCGCGTAGGAGCGGCTCAGTGCTGCCCGCATGAACCTCGGTTCGGGGGCGACGGGCGACGAGCTTGCGGGCGCCGTCTTCTACGCCGAGCGGTGCGAGCGGGAGCTTGCCGCCGCCACGCGCGCCCATGCCCTTGAGTGTGGCAGCTGCCACCCTCGATCACAAAGGAGAAACAGTCTGATGGCACGTGTACTAGTTGTTGACGAGGCCGCATTCATGCGGAAGATGGTCGGCGACGCTCTCTCGGCCGGCGGCCACGAGGTCGTCGGCGAAGCAGCGAACGGTCTTGAGGCGATTGACAGCTACAAGGCGCTTCGTCCCGACGTGACGACCCTCGACATCACCATGCCCGAGTGCGATGGTCTCTCGGCACTTCGTGAAATCCTCACGGTTGACCCGACCGCGCGCGTTGTCATGTGCTCGGCGCTCGGCCAGGAGTCGAAGGTGCTTGAGGCGATCAAGAGCGGTGCGCGCGACTTTGTCGTGAAGCCGTTCCAGGCCGAGCGCGTCATCGACGCCGTCGGCAAGGCACTGCGGTAGGCGGCAGGGCGAAGTTGCGGTCGCGGGCGTCTCGGACGTCTGCGTCAGCCTGCCGTCGCAGCGGCCGTCCTCGTTACGTGAGGATGTGCGTTCGCACGGCAGCGACGAGCTCCGTCATGGGCGTGGGCTTGTCAAGGATCGCCTTGATGCCGAGCACGACCGCCTGCGCGCGGATCTCATCGTTCACATACCCGGAGAACAGCAGCACCGGTACCTCCGACCGAATCTCGTGAAGCTTGATTGCGAGATCGAGACCTGACATGCCAGGCATGTTGTGGTCGGTCATGACCAGCGCGTATGCGCCAGGGTCAGCGGAGAATGCTGTGAGCGCCGCCTCCGGAGCGGTGTACGACTCAGCGGCGTAGCCCGCACGTTCAAGGACCCGCACGGCGAGTCCGGCGAGCGCTTCCTCGTCGTCGACGTACAGGACCTTCCCGGCTGCTGGCTGTGCCTCGCTCATACGAGCATTGTGAGGGCAGGCCGCCAAGGCGTACAGGGCGAACCCGTCACCTTTTCGGGTTAAAAAGGTTCACCGAGCCGGTTGCGCTTTCATCCCCCGCCTCCGTTGACCTTCCGCCCTCGGACCCGAAGGCCCTTTGCGTAACAGTCCCCGGAAGCGGCTTCGACTTACTCGCGCTCCGTGCTCGGTGCAAGACGCAACCTACGGGGGTGGGGGGTACTTCGCAAGGGGTCGGCTCATCGGAATGTCGCAATGAGCGAGATTTTTCGTTACGGATCGGTGACGGGGGCGGGGATCTTCTGCGCGCGTCGCGTCGCGAGGTACGAGCCTGCGAGGATCAGCACGAAGCCGACGCCCATTCCGGCAGTGAACTTCTCGTGCAGTAGCGCGACACCAAGAACTGCTGCGACCGCCGGGTTGACGTAGGTGATCACCGTCGATCGCACCGGGCCGATCTCGGCGATCAACTTGAAGAAGACGATGAAGGCCAGCGCGGTGCAGATCAATGACAGCCCGAGTACTGCGGCGGTCACCTTGAAGCTCGGGAACGTCGGGGGAAGGTTGACTGCTGCCGCTGGTGCGTAAACGACTGCGCAGAGTCCGAGCGATGCAGCGATCACTCCGATTCCCGGGAGGTCGGAGAGGCTTCGCGTGAGCACGAGTGGGCCGGTGGCGTACCCGAATGCGACGATCCCGACTTCGACGATCGCGAGTGCGCTCGTTGTGTGCAGGTCGAGTCCGACAAGAGCTGCAACTCCGAGCACACCGATGACGAGGCCGAACGCTCGTCGCGCGTCAATGCGGTCGTCGCCACCGACAAACAACGCGGTTGTCGCACCGATAAGGGGCACCGCTGCGATCAGCAAAGCTGTGAGCGAGCTCGAGATCTTCTGTTCAGCGCGCGCGAGGAAGATCCATGGCAGCGCGATCTCAAGGAACGCGAAGAGCAGGAACGGCTTCCAGCGTGCGAGCACAGGCCGTATTGCTCCTTGGGCGAATGCAAGCGGGAGCAGGACGAGGGCCGAAAGCCCGGTGCGCGCAAAGACGAGCACCGATGGCGCCAGCTCTTTCACCGCCACGCGGATCATCAGGTACGGGATTCCCCAGATCACGCACATCGACGCGAAGAGCAGTAGCCCGCGGCGGCTCAATGAGTCTCCCGTTCTCGCATCATCCTTCTCTATCAGGAGCGGAGGTTGCGACGTGAGATGAGGGTCGTGTTGGGAGAGCTCTCGGTGCTCTCCCAACACCGAAACCGGCGGGCTCCAGGGGACGGCGGTCATGACGTCCCCCGGAGCCGATGAAGGAAGCAGAGGAGGGGATCCTTCGTGAAGTGAGGGTAGGCAAGGGCTGCGGCGGTGGGGGGTACGGTCCTGTCTCGATTTCGATACAGGGCCGTATTTCGCATACCCCTTTTGGGTTAGAGCCTGCATGATCACCTCATGGCCCTCAGGACTCCTCAAGCGCTCCTCGTTGACTTCAACGGAACGCTCTCGGACGACGAGTCGGTGCTTTTTGAGGTCTACGCCGAGATGGCGAGCGCACGTGGCATGTCGTTGACGCGTGAGCGATATGTCGATGAGCTCGCCGGCCGCAGCGACCTTGAGATCTTCGATGACGTGTTTTCGGCTTCAGAGTCGATCGAGGTGTTGCTCGTCGAACGGATCTCGCGGTATGCGCACGCAGCTGGCGCGGGCTCGACCGTGCCTCATGAGGCTCGCCAAGCGTTGAGGTTGGCTGCCGAGCTTGTGCCTGTCGCGGTCGTGACGAGCGCATTCCGTGTCGAAGTCGAACCCGTTCTTGCAGGTGCAGGACTTGCCGACTTCGTGTCAGTCCTCGTATGTGCTGACGATGTCTCGACGCTCAAACCTGATCCCGAGTGCTACCGCCGGGCGTGCAGCCTCCTCGGTGTAGCGCCGTCGGCGTCGGTCGCGATCGAGGACTCCGAAGCAGGAGTGGCTGCCGCCAAAACAGCCGGCCTGCAATGCGCGGCCATCACCACGACCATGCCCGCGGCGAGATTGCGCCACGCCGATCTGCTGCTCGACCGTTTCGACGTACCTGCGCTTGAGCGGATCTTTGGTCCGCTCGCACGTGTTGCCTAGCTCTAGGCTGTCGGAGACGGCCTAGAGCGCGAGGATGCGTGCCGAGATCGGGTCGAATCCGATCGGGACCGTAGACCCGGGCGTCAACGCACCGCTCCCTGCGCTTGGTACATCGGCTGTGAAGGTGCCTGCAGGTGTATCGAGGCGGACGCGCGTCGTTGCCCCAAGGAACGTCGAGGTGATGACGGTGGCCTCGAGTTTCACTCCATGCCCGTTGACGGAGGTGCCGATCGCAACCGTCTCCGGACGCACGAGTACGACGACGCGATCGCCCAGCGCGTGACCGGCCGCCGCGGGGAGGCAAAACGTCGCCGACCCGGCGAGCACCGTGCCTTCTGCTCCGATGAGCGATTCGATTCGGTTGATCGTCCCGATGAACTCGGCGACGAACGGCGTCGCCGGCTCACCATAGATTTCGGCCGGGGGGCCGATCTGCTCGACACGTCCGTCGCGCATGACCGCCACGCGATCGGAGACAGAGAGCGCCTCCTCTTGATCGTGCGTCACATACAGGGTCGTGATACCGAGGGAGGTCTGGAGACGGCGGATCTCATCGCGTAGCTGGACACGCACCTTCGCATCGAGCGCCGAGAGCGGCTCGTCGAGGAGCAGGACACGCGGCTGGATGGCGAGCGCGCGCGCCAGTGCCACTCGCTGCTGCATGCCACCCGAAAGCTGATGCGGGTACCGGTGGGCAGCATGGCCGAGACCCACGAGTTCGAGCAGGTCTGTAGCGAGCTTCTTGCGGCGAGATAATTTCACTCCACGAACGCGAAGTCCGAACTCGACGTTCCGCAGCGCCGTCATCGTTGGGAACAGGCTGTAGGCCTGGAACACCATTCCGACTCCCCGTCGGCTCGGAGTGAGCCCCGTGACGTTCTTCCCGCCGATCGAGACAGTTCCAGAGGTCGGCGTTTCGAATCCGGCGAGGATGCGAAGGGCGGTTGTCTTCCCGCAGCCGCTTGGGCCGAGGAGCGAGACGAGCTCGCCGGCTGCCAAATCGAGTGAGATCCCCGCGAGAGCGATGACATTTCCGTACAGGCGGGTGATTGCGTTGAGCTGGACATCGGCCATTTACGCCGCTCCTTTCCGACGGGGACCACGCGACGCGAACGTGAGTGCGACCATCGCGGCCCAAAGCAACCCGATGCTCACGATGGTGAGGGCTGAAGCGCCAGTCGCTTTGGTCTGTCCGACATACGAGACATAGACGGGGAATGTGTTGAACAACGAGAGACTCGCCATCGTGAATTCACCGAGGACGATTGCGACTGTGAGGAGTCCCGCCGCAAGAATCGACGACCTGAGGCCGGGCAGGATCACCTGAAACAGCGTGCGCAGAGGGCCAGCACCGAGGCTCTGGGCCGCTTCGGAGAGCGTGCGAACGTCGATTGCCCGGAGTCCCGCGTCGAGAGCGAACCACACATACGGGAGCGCGAGGATCACGTAGCCCGGGACGAGAAACTGCGGTGTCGAGATGAACCAGCTGACATTGCGGAATACAGAGAGCAGGCCTACGACGAGCACGATCGGCGGTACGACAAACGGAAGAACACAGAGGAACGTCACGAGTGGGCGGAGTCGGGGGGCCCGAAGGTGAACCCAGTAGGCGGTCGGCACGAGCAGTGCAAGCACCGCAACGGCCGTTTCGCCCGCAAGGCGTAGTGAGAGCTTGAGCGTCGACCAAAACTGCGGGTCGGAGAGGAGATCGCTGTAGGCAGCGAGGCTGTACCCGTGTTCTGCGCGCAGACTGAACTCCAACGTCGCCGCGAGTGGGAGAAAGAAAAACACGCCGCCTGCGAGCAGCACGGCGATTGACGACGGACTGAAGCGACGCTTCATCGACGTGACCAGCGCGAGGCGCGGCGGTTGAGGACGGCGTATAGCGCGACGACTGCCGTCATTACCAACACCATTCCGAGCGCAAGCGCTTTACCGAGGTGCGGATCGGAAAGGACGTTACCGTTCAAGACGGCGCCGATGAGCAACGGCACGATGTTGACGAAGCCGCCAGTGAGTGCGTACGCGGTTGCATAGGCGGAAAACGCGTTGCCAAAGAGCAGGAGGAAGCCGCCAAGAAATGACGGTAGGAGAACCGGCAACGCGATGTGAACCCAGTAATCGCGCACGTTCCCGCCGAGGCTCTCGGCTGCGTCACGCCACTCGGGGCGCAGGCCGTCGAGCGCCGGTGCGATCACCAAGATCATCAGCGGAACCTGGAAGTAGAGGTAGGTGAGAACGAGTCCCCAGAAGCCAAAGAGCGAGAAGCCAGACCCGTAGAGGTCGATCTCGGCGTGTGAGAGCCAGCGAGTGACGAGTCCGACATTCCCCACCGTTGCGATAAAGGCAAACGCGAGCGGCACGCCCGCGAAGTTCGCCGCGACGCCCGAGAACGATGTGACGACCGCACGAAGCGCATGTGGCGCTCCGTCGCGGACAACCGCATAGGCAAGGACAGCTCCCAGAACGCACCCGCCGAATGCTGAGAGGAAACTCAGTTCGATGCTGGTTCGAAACGCAGCGTAGTACTGGTGGCCAGTAGCGACTTCATCGACGTACTTCGTCGTGAGTCCACCCCCGTCGGCTTGCACGGCACCGAACAGCACCGCCCCTGCCGGAATCAGCAGAAAGAGCGTCGCATAGGCCAGGAACGGAGCGATTGGCAGCCACGCGAATGACGGCCGCCGTCGGGCGAGCGCGAAGCTCGCACCGACGGCGGCCGACGTTGGAACAGGAGGTTCGGTGGTGCTCAGATCAGGTACCCGAGACCTTGGTCGCCCACTCGGCAGCAACCTTCGCCTTGGCCGCCGTCTGCTGGCTGTCGTTGGCGAACGTCACGTTCGTGTACGAGGATGCGGGCGGCAGGTTCTTCAGGAGCGATGCCGGGATCGCGCCCCGCTTCGAGAGGTCGGCAAAGCGGGCCGGGTGCGTCCCGCCCTTGAGGAAGAGCAGCTGCCCCTCGTCGGAGTAGAGGAACTCTTCCCAGAGCTTCGCGGCGTTCGGATTCGGGCCGTTAGCGTTGATCGCCTGTGCGTAGAAGGCGCCGTAGCGACCGGTCGACGGAATCACGACCTGCCAATCGACGCCCTGCTTCTTCGCCTCGGCCTTGTAGGAGAGCTGGAGGTAATCCCAGTCGATCGTGATCGGAGTCTGGCCCGAAGCGATCGTCGCTGGCGTCGCGTCGACCGCAAGCAGGTTGCCGGACGACTTCAGCTTGGCGAAGAACGAAATTCCAGGCTCGACGTTCGACACCGAGCCGCCATTACCAAGCGCCGCTGCAAAGACACCAGCGAGCGCCGAGCCCGACGTGCGCGGGTCACCGTTCAGCGCGATCATGTTCTTGTACTCGGGCTTCAGCAGGTCGGCCCAGGTGTGCGGAACGTCCTTCACGAGCTTCGTGTTCACGCCGAACGAGACGACACCCCAGTAGTCGCCGACCCACTTGCCCGACGCGTCCTTCATCGATGCGGGGATCGTCGACCAGGTGCTGACCTTGTACGGAACGAAGAGACCCTGTGACGCACCCTGAATCGCGAACGCCGGGCCGTCGTCGACGACGTCCGGGGCGCGGTCCTGCCCCTTCAGCGAAACGATCGCCTGGTTCTCTTCGGCAGAGCTGCCGTCCGGATTCGCATTTGTGATCTTGAGGCCGAACTTCTTCTGGAACGTCGACATGATCTCGCCGTAATTCGCCCAATCCGGCGGCAGCGCGATCGTGTTGAGCTTGCCTTCCTTCTTCGCAGCGGCGATCAGGTCGGCTGACGGGCCAACGTGCGTCGAGGCGGCGGCGAAGGCAGCGGTGACGAGTGTCAAGGCGGCAGTCCCGCCACCGATAAGGGCTCGCCTGCTCGGCGTGTGCTTCATGAATTCCTCCAGTCGTTGAGACAGACGTCGCAAGACTGCGCAGGCCGTTCCGCGACGTGGGTTGAGTCGCGGTGAACACGCCGTTACGGGGTGGAGCGACGGGGCTCAGATCCGCAAGCTGGGGTGTAGGAGTAGTCGTCATGGAAACTCCTAATCCCTTCCGCGCACCCGGCGAGTGGCTCCGCTGCGCCCTGCACGCCCATACGACGAACTCCGATGGCGAGCTCGCTCCCGAGCGCCTTGCGCTCCATTTCGATCAGGCGGGATATGACGTGCTCTTTGTTACCGATCATTGGGTTCGCACCGTCGTCGACCAGCCGCTACGGATTCTCACCATCCCGAGCATCGAGCTCAACGCGACGATTGAAGGAACGGGAAGCGACGCTCACGTGCTCGCGCTCGGGGTCGTCGACGATCCAATCGAGCCGGGCGCAGCCTTCCCGAACCTGCAAGAAACGGTGGACTGGATCCGCGGCAGCGGCGGTCTCGCATTCGTCGCTCATCCGTACTGGAGCGGACTGACAAGTCACGAATTTCGGAACTGCGTCGGGCTCTCGGGGGTCGAGGTCTGGAACAGCGGCTGTGAGCTCGAACTCGGGCGAGGTCTCTCCGCGGTGCACTGGGACGAAGGACTCGAGGCGGGTGAGCGATGGCTTGGGATTGCTTCCGACGACTCCCACTTGCCGGGGTTCGACAGTGGCTTCAGCTCGGTCTGGGTGAAGGTCGAAGAACGGACTCAAGAGGCCGTGCTCCACGCGATCGAGCAAGGGCTCTTCTACAGTTCCAACGGCCCGCTCATCCATGACGTATCGATTGACGGCTCCGGCGTCGAGGTCGTGTGTGATCCTGCGCACCAGGTCTCACTCATAACGTTCCGGGTATTCGGTGCGTCCGTAACGGCGGGTCGACTTGGGCGCGCGAATGCCGCTCGCGTGACCGACCGCACACCCGATGGGCTCATTCGCGGGGCGCGTCTCGGACGTTTCGGATCGTGGCCGTTTGGGCGCATCGAAGTCACCGATGTACATGGCCGGAAGGCGTGGACGAATCCGCTCTGGTACTCCGCGTGAGGCCGATTTCGAACCAGTATTGCGCCGTTTTGGTGGCGAAGTGGTGACGGGTAGCGAAAACGGGCAGGGGCCGTCCGGCAACCCGCGTACACCGGGAGCGATGGCCCGTTGCGACCTCCACGTGCACTCGGTGTTCTCCACCGATAGCGGGAACTTCGCGTTGCGTCGAGCGCGGCTTGGCGAGTCGTTCACCGAGCCGGAGCGGGTCTACGACACGTGCCGCCGGCGCGGGATGAGTCTCGTCACGATCAGCGACCACAACACGCTCGATGGCGCTCTCCGCATCGCTGACCGACCCGGCACGTTCCTTTCGGTCGAGGTGACGACACGGTTCGAAGAGGACGACATTCCACTGCACGTTCTCGTCTGGAACCTGACTGAAGAAGACCACCGAGACCTTCAGCCGTACCGGGCCTCCGTTGTCGAACTCGCGGCGTTCCTGCGCGATCGCAACCTGGCCCACGCGCTTGCGCATCCCCTCTACCGGATGGGGAAGCCGATTACGGTCGCCCATGTCGAGAAGATGATGTTGCTCTTCCGTGTGTGGGAGGGTCGCAACGGCGCACGGCCCGAATCGTCGAACCTGCTCGCATGTCGGCTGGCTCAGGCGGCGACCCCCGACTACCTCGCGAAGCTCGCTGAGCGCCACGGCTTCGGCCCGTACAACGACGGGCACATCGCACTCACCGGAGGCTCGGACGATCACGGGTCGCTCGACATCGCGACAACGTGGACGGAAGCGCCAGGCACAACGGTTGAGGAGTTCCTGACCTCGATTATGCAAGGCGAGTGCGTCCCCCACGGCGAGCACGGGTCGACGGTCAAGCTGGCACATGCAGTTGGCGCACTTGCGATCAACGCCTATCGCGCGAGCGGCAAGGAGCTACCCCCATTTGTTGCTGGTGGCATCGCAGGTCTCTTTGAAAGCCCGACCGATGGCCCTGAACGCCACGAGCGAATCGTCGATGCAAGTACGGGCCTAGCCCGACTCCTCGGCGGGAGCGCGCGTGCGGGCGGAGTGAGCCTTGATTCGTTCTCGACGCTCGGCAACCGACTCGCGTCGCTCGCATTCGCGGGAGCTCTGGAGGCGCCCTACATTGCCTCGCTTCGCCATCACTCGGGCACGCGCTCCGACATCGCGTCGATCGAAACGGGCTTCTTCGGCGTCCCACGGGTTCGTCGCGAACCGCGAGCGTTGGTCTTCGCTGACACCTTCGCAGAGACGAATGGCGTAGCCGGAACGATGCGACGCCTCGCTGCTGCAGGTGCTGCGGGTGAGATCGACGCTGCCGTTGTGACCGCAGGTCGAGGAGACGCACCCGCGGGTGTGATCTATGCGGAGCCGGACTGGTCGGTGCGCCTGCCTGCGTACGAGTCGCTCGAGCTCGCCTTCCCAACCCTCACGCGCGTTCTCGCTCGCGTCGAACGCGAAAACCCCGATGTGATTCATGTCGCGACACCTGGTCCGATCGGACTGTGCGGCATGGCGGCCGCGAAGCTCCTCGGGATCCCGCTTGTCGGCTCGTACCACACTGAACTTGGGCCATACGCGTTGCACCTCACACGTGACGCCCTCGTCGCTGACACGTTCGCCTTCTACGTCGATTGGTTTTACCGCCAGTGCAATCTCGTGCTCGCTCCGACGGCGACGGTGCGGTCGGCGCTTGATGCACGCGGCTTCCGGGGCAAGGTTGCGCTGTGGGGACGTGGCGTTGACGCTGAGATGTTTCATCCCCGGCGGCGCAACGCTGCGCTCCGCGCGCGACTCCTTGGCGATGGCGAGATCCTCCTGCTCTCGGTGGGCCGCGTGTCACATGAGAAGCGCCCGTCGGTTCTGCTCGACGCGTTCGTCTCAGCCCGAGCAAACGTCCCAGGTCTGCGCCTCGCGATCGCCGGGGACGGCCCGGCGCGCGCAGAGCTATCGGCTAACGCCCCAGACGGCGTCACCTTCGTTGGCGAGATGTTTGGCGATGACCTCGCAGAGCTGTACGCAAGCGCAGACGTCTTCTGCTTTCCGAGCACGACCGACACGTTCGGCCAGGTCGTACTCGAAGCAGGAGCAAGCGGCATGCCGGTGATCGCAGCGGCCGCGGGCGGCGCCCTCGACCTTGTGAAGCACAGCTGGACGGGGCTGCACGTGCCGCCCGAAGACGCCGAGGCCTTTTCGGAGGCGATCCTGCGGTGTGCGATGTCAGACGGCCTGCGGCTGAGCCTTGGCGCTGGCGGCCGCGCCTTTGCCGTCGAGCGCAGCTGGGAGAAGGCCCTTGATCAACTCCGCAGGGCGTATCGGTCGGCGACCGCGACCGACTTTGCCGACGTTCGCGAGGCTCTCGCGGCTTGATTTCTTTCCGGGAGAGGCCCGCGCTGGCACTCTCTCAGGATGCGTTCGCCATCGCATTCGCTGTTTATCCCCGGCTACGGGGCGAGCGCACGGCTCTATCTGCCCGGCCTTCCCGACGGGTGGACGGCGCTGCAGCCGCCTTCACCGCGTCGAATGGCGGGTCTCCTCGACGCGTACCGCCAATGGATCGTCGGCGAGATCGACGCCCGCTCCGGCCCCATCGAGCTAGCGGGGCATTCAATGGGTGGAGCGCTCGCGATTCTTGCTGCGGCGGCGAGGCCGGAGCGAATCGAGCGGCTTGTCCTTGTGTCGCCCGCGGGGCTGCCGCTGCGCAAGCCGATGCGGATGAGCCTGGCTGAGTTTGGCGTTCAGGTAGCGGCAGGCCATTACCCCCGCAGCGAGGCTGTCCGGTCGACGCGCGCGCTGCTTCGTGCGTCTGCCGATGCCCGGCGGCTTGCCCGTGCCGTACATCAGGCTGACATTACGGTCGAGATGAATGTGGTACGTCGTGCGGGCATTCCGACCGCTGTCATCGCGTGTCAGTCGGACACCCTGGTGACGGTTCGGCATTGCCGCGTCGCGGCAGATCAACTGGGAGCCGAATACCGCGAGCTTGTCCTTCCGGGCGGGCACATGTGGATGCTGCGCGCGTGGGAGCGGTTTCGCGCGGAGCTGCACGGCGTCGTCCCACGCATCTTGGCGCGCTAGCCATGGCTATACCCCATAGGGGTATACTCATCGCATGTCATCGTCAACGGAATTTCAGTACACCGTCTCGGGAATGAGCTGCCAGCACTGCGTTCACGCAGTGCGCTCGGCGCTTGTCGCCGTCCCGGGCGTCACCGACGTCCAGGTCGATCTCGACTCGAAGCAGGTTGTCGTTCAGGGCGAAGCGCTCGACGACGCGGCGCTTCGTGCGGCGATCGCCGAAGCCGGCTACGCGGCAGCCTGAAGCTGACGTGAGCGCGGTTGCGCCTGAGACTCGCGACGTGACCCTCGATCTCGAGGGCATGACGTGTGCTGCGTGCGCGGCCCGGATCGAGAGGAAGCTCAACAAGCTCGACGGTGTCGACGCGACGGTCAACTACGCGCTCGAGCAGGCGATCATCCATGCTGGACACGGCGTCACAGTCGATGAGCTGCTCGCCGCGGTCGAGAGCGCTGGCTATCGGGCGCGCCTCTCGCGTGGCCTTGCTCCAGCCGTAGACGCCGTCCACCCCTGGCGTCTAATCGTCGCTACTGCGCTCGCCGTACCGGTTGTGGTGCTTGGGATGGTGTCGGCGAGCCACTTCAACCACTGGGAGTGGGTAGCCCTTGGCTTCGCGACCCCGATCGTCTTCTGGGTCGGTCTCCCGTTCCATCGCGCCGCCTTCCGGGCGGCTCGGCACGGCTCGGCCGCGATGGACACGTTGATCTCGATCGGCACGCTTGCGGCGTGGACGTGGTCGGCCGTCGTGCTGCTGGCTGGCCTTGCCGCCGACACCTACTTCGAGGTCGCCGCTGCCGTCACCGTGTTGATTCTCCTCGGGCGCACGCTCGAGGGCCGCGCCAAGCGGCGTTCGAGTGAGGCCGTGCGGATGCTGCTTGAGCTTGGTCCGCGTGAGGTCACGATTATTCGCGACGGCGCCGAAGTTGTCATCGCCGCGGCTGAACTCACGATCGGAGACTGCTTCGTTGTGCGTCCAGGCGAGCGGGTAGCGGCAGATGGGATTGTCACGACGGGCGAATCGGCGCTCGATCGATCCGTTGTCACCGGCGAATCGGTACCCGAGGACGTCGCCGTCGGCGACGCCGTCCTGGGCGGCACGCTCAATACCTATGGCCGCTTGGTGGTGCGCGCCACCAGCGTCGGAGCCGATACGACGATTGCCCAGATCGCACGGCTTGTTGCTGCTGCCCAGGCGGGCAAGGCGCCGATTCAACGGCTCGCTGATCGCGTCGCGTCGGTCTTCGTTCCGGCCGTGATTGCGCTGTCGGCGATCACGCTGGGCGCGTGGCTCCTTGCGGGAGCAGGTGCGGGTCGAAGCTTCACCGCGGCTGTCGCCGTGTTGATCGTCGCCTGTCCATGCGCGCTTGGGCTCGCTACACCGACCGCCCTGCTCGTCGGTACGGGGCGCGGTGCACAGCTCGGGCTGCTCGTCAAAGGGCCGGAGGTGCTCGAGCGGACTCGTCGGATCACGACAGTCGTCCTCGACAAGACGGGAACCGTGACGACGGGGCGCCTAGAGCTCACTGCGATCGACCTCGTTGGTGCCAGGCCAGAGTCCGAGATTCTGCGGCTTGCGGGGGCAGTGGAAGCCGCATCCGAGCATCCGGTTGGACGCGCGATTACCGCCGCAGCACGCGAGCGCCACCGCTCCCTTCCCGAGGTCACCGGCTTTCGCAACGTGCCGGGTGTCGGGGTTGAAGGCGTTGTGGATGGCACAGACGTCACGGTTCGTCGCACCGCGCACGGCATCACAGTTGCGGTCGACGGCGTCGACGAGGCGATCGTGCGGGTCGCCGACACGATCAAGCCCGAGGCGCTCGCGGCGATCGATTCCCTGCGCGGGCTCGGCCTCACGCCGGTACTGCTCACGGGTGACAGTAAGGAAGCTGCCGATGCGGTCGCCGCCGAACTCGGTGTTGGGCGAGTGCTCGCGCAGGTGGTGCCCGAGGAGAAGGAGGCTGAGATTCGCGGACTCCAGGCTGCGGGCGAAGTCGTTGCGATGGTCGGTGACGGTGTGAACGACGCCCCGGCGCTTGCTACCGCTGACCTAGGGATCGCGATTGGAACCGGTGCAGATATCGCGATGGAGGCGTCGGATCTGACCGTCGTTTCAGGCGACCTGCGGGGCGTCGCAGATGCGATTCTCCTGTCGAGGCGGACGCTCGCGACAATCCGCGGCAACCTCTTCTGGGCATTCGCCTACAACGTCGCGGCGCTTCCACTCGCTGCTGCGGGGCTCCTGTCGCCCGTGATCGCCGCTGCGGCGATGGCCGGCTCAAGCCTGTTCGTTGTCGGAAACAGCCTGCGCCTTCGCGGCTTCAAGGGGAGCGCCCGATGAGTCACAGCGAATCGTCCCACGGCTACAGCCCCGACCGGGAAGCGCTCGTGAAGCGCCTCCACCGCATCGAAGGGCAGGTGCGCGGAATTGAGCGGATGGTCGAAGACGACCGCTACTGCATCGACATCCTCACGCAGATCTCGGCGGTCACGACCGCGCTCGACGCAGTAGGGCTCCAGATTCTTGAGAGCCACGTTCAGCACTGTGTTGCAGGCGCGCTTGCTTCAGGCGATGCCCGCGAGGCTGAGACGAAGACCAAGGAGCTGCTCGCCGCGGTCCATCGCTTCTCCCGCGTGAAGTAGTCAGGGGCGCTCCAAAGAACCCCCTTTCGGAGAGGCGGCCGGGGACGTAGGCTTCGGCCCCATGGCAGCAGCTCCATTTCTCGCCAAGGATCACGCCCTCCTGATCGATGGGGAGTGGGTGACGAGCGACAGCTGGATCGACGTCGAATCGCCGTACTCGGGCGAGGTTGTCGGACGCGTTCCTCGTGTCGGAGCCGCCGAGACGCGCCGCGCGCTCGATGCGGCCGCACGCGTGCTCACGACGCCAATCCCTGCGCACGAGCGTGCCGCGATCCTTGATCGCGCAGCTGCGCTGCTCGTCGCACGAGCCGACAAGGCTGCGCGGACAATCGCTGCCGAGGCCGGCAAACCGCTCAAGGCATCCACCGTCGAGGCGACGCGGGCAGCCTCCACCCTCACGTTCTCGGCGCTTGAAGCACGGCGCCTCGCCGGGCGGATGGTGCCGATGGAGAGTCATCCGGCCGGGGAAGGCAAGCTCGCGTTCACGATGCGCGTGCCGATCGGAATCATCGGTGCGATCTCGCCCTTCAATTTCCCGCTCAACCTCGTGGCGCACAAGCTCGGCCCAGCCTTTGCTGCCGGCTGCCCAGTTGTACTGAAGCCCGCGACGGCAACCCCGCTCTCCGCACTGCTCCTCGCCGAGGTGCTGCATGAGGCAGGCCTGCCGGCCGGGTGGCTCTCGGTCGTCGTCGGCCCATCGGCTGAGATCGGCGACGTGCTCGTCGAGGATGAACGCGTCAAGCTGATCACCTTCACCGGGTCGGGCCCGGTCGGCTGGGGAATCGCCGCGCGTGCGCCAAAAAAGCGCGTTGCGCTGGAGCTCGGCAACTCAACCCCGGTGATCGTGGAGGCGAGTTCGGATCTCGACGTCGCAGCGACCAAGCTCGCCGCGAGCGCGTACGGCTTCGCCGGCCAGAGCTGCATCTCCGTGCAACGAATCTACGTTGAGCGACCAGCTCTCGCTGATTTCCTTTCGACCTTTGTTCCGAAGGTCGATGCGCTCCTTGTTGGTGACCCACTTGATCCAGCCACCGACGTTGGCCCTGTGATCGATGCGGGGAACCGCGACCGGCTGCTCGAGTGGATCGCCGAGGCGCGGGCGGCAGGTGCGACGATCGCCGCAGGCGGCGATGTCGTCGATGGCTGCATCCGCCCGACGGTTGTCGTCGGCGGACCGCCGACCCTCAAGGTGAGCTGCGAGGAGGCGTTCGGCCCCATAGCGGTCGTGCACCCGTACGACACGTTTGATGAGGCAATCGAGGCGGCAAACAGCACGGGGTTTGGTCTGCAGGCGGGCATCTTTACCCCGTCGCTCGATCGTGCCTTTCAGGCCGCTCGGCGCCTCGAATTTGGTGGCGTAACCGTGAACGAGACACCCACGTTTCGCGCCGACCAGATGCCGTACGGAGGCATCAAGGACTCGGGCAACACGAAGGAAGGCCCGGCTTGGACGGTCGAGGCAATGACGGAAGAGCGGCTTGTCGTGGTGAACGCATGACCGTCGCCACCTGCAAACGACGCATGGCAGGGTTGCTTGGCGGCTGACGTCGACGTTCGGGGGATCACGAAGGCCTACGGCGATGTCCTTGCGGTGGACGGCGTCGATCTGACCGTCCCCGACGGGAGCTTCTTCACGCTGCTCGGCCCGTCGGGTTCCGGCAAGACAACAACGCTGCGCGTCATCGCCGGCTTCGAACGTCCCGACGCGGGCTCGGTGAGTCTCGGAGGGGAAGACATAACGTTCGCCCCGCCATACTCCCGTGACGTCAACACCGTGTTCCAGGATTACGCGCTATTTCCGCACATGACCGTTACCGAGAACGTCGGCTACGGACTGCGCGTCAAGGGTGTGGGGCGGGCGGAGCGCGATGCCGCGGTCAAGGACGTACTCGCAACCGTTGGTCTCGCCGAGTACGGCGGCCGCAAGCCCGTCCAGCTCTCTGGGGGACAACGCCAGCGCGTCGCGCTCGCCCGGTCGATTGTCAACCGCCCCAAGGTGTTGCTGCTCGACGAGCCGCTCGGCGCACTTGACCTCAAACTGCGCCAGCAGATGCAGACGTTCCTCAAGTCGCTTCAACGAGACCTCGGGATGACGTTCGTCTACGTGACACACGACCAGGAAGAAGCGCTGACCATGAGCGATCAGGTCGCCGTGTTCAACAACGGCAAGATCGAACAGATCGGTACACCCAAGGAGATCTACGAGCGCCCGCGCACCGAGTTTGTCGCCGACTTCGTCGGCACGACGAACCTCGTCGAGCGTGACGGCTGCCGCTACAGCGTTCGACCCGAGCGCATCGAGTTCGCAGAAGCAGGCGAGCCCGGGACGATCGATGACGTCATCTTCGTCGGTGCGTTCACGCGATACCTCGTCGCCACCGATCGGGGTGAGCGACTCACCGTTGTGTCGCAGAACGACGGTGCCCGGCTTGCGCCGGGAGCCCGCGTCTACCTCGGATGGGGTGAGGACGACGCGGTTCCGATGATCGGATCACGACAGGAACAACAGGAGGGATGATGAGCAAGCGCAGTTGGGCGGTGCTCGCCGCGATTGCGGCCGGGCTCATGCTGCCGGCCGCTGGCGTGTCGAAGAGCACGGGTGGCACGCTGAACATGATTGCCTGGGAGGGGTACACCCAGCCGCAATGGGTCACCCCCTTCGAGAAGCAGAGTGGCTGCACCGTGCACGCGAAGTACGCGGGCTCCTCGGACGAGATGGTCACGCTCATGCGTTCGGGTGGCGGTGGTCAGTACGACATGGTTTCGGCCTCCGGTGACGCGAGTCTCCGGCTGATCTACGGCGGTGACGTGCAGGCGATCGATCCGGCGAAGATCCCTGATTTCAAGAACTTCACAAAGACGTTCCAGTCGCCGCCGAACAACACGGTGGGAGGCAAGCACTACGGCGTGTCGCTCCAGTGGGGGCCGAACACGCTGCTCTACAACACCAAGAAGGTGTCGCCAGCCCCGACCTCGTGGGGTTCGCTCTACGACTCCAAGTACAAGGGCGGAGTCACCGTTCCGGACAACCCGATCCAGATCGCTGACGCGGCGCTGTACCTAATGAAGACGAAGCCGTCGCTCGGCATCAAGGATCCGTACGAGCTCAACCAGACGCAGTTCGATGCTGCGATCTCGCTCCTCAAGGGGCAGAAGTCGCTGATCAAGAAGTACTGGGCGCTCGCGTCGGACGAGATCGATCTGTTCAAGAACGGCGACACGGTGATCGGCGCTTCGTGGCCGTATCAGACGAACACCCTGCAAGCAGCCGGCGCGCCGGTTGCTGACGTCGTGCCGAAGGAGGGCGCGACAGGCTGGCTCGATACGTGGATGGTCTCGAAGAAGACGAAGAACCTCGATTGCGCCTACAAGTGGCTCTCGTGGATCTCGACCCCGAAGGTGCAGGCGCAGCAGGCGATCTACTTCGGTGAGACACCGGTGAACAAGCTCGCGTGTGCCGAGATGGACAAGATCCAGCTCGGGTCGTGCGCGAAGTACCACGCCGATGCGTCCGAGTCGTACTTCAAGAACATCTATTTCTGGAAGACGCCGATTGCCGACTGCGGCAATGGCAAGAAGGACTGTCTGGACTACACGAAGTGGCAGCAGGCCTGGACAGCCCTCAAGGGCTGAACGGTCGTGGTCGGAGAGCGCGCCGCCTGATCGGCGGCGCGCTCTACCGGCGACCGTGGCTCCGCGGCGTCGGCCTGTTCACGCCACCGGTTGCCGCGTTCACCGCGGTGTATGTCGCCGCGCTCGCAGTGCTCTTCATCTCGGCGTTCTGGGGGGTTGACCCCTTTGCTGGGACGCTGATTCGGCACTTCTCGTTCGACAACTTCCGGACGCTTTGGGATCAGGGCGTCTACCACACGATCGCGCTTCGCACGATTGGGATCGCTGCGGCGGTCACGATCACCGACGCGATAGTCGCCTTTCCGATCGCCTACTTCATGGCGCGCATCGCCCGACCGCGATCGCGGTCGATCCTGTTCGTGCTCGTGCTGCTACCGCTCTGGTCGAGCTACCTCGTGCGCGTCTACGCGTGGCGTCTGATCCTGAACAAGGAGGGCGTCTTGAACTGGACGCTCCACGGGCTTGGACTTCCCTCGGCGAACATCGCCTACTCGAATGCCGCCGTCTGGATCGTGTTCTCGTACGTCTGGCTGCCGTTCATGATCGTGCCGATCTATGCGGCACTCGAGCGAATCCCGCACTCGTTTCTCGAAGCGTCACGCGACCTCGGCGCGCGCGGCTCGCGGACGTTTCGCAGCATCGTGCTGCCGCTGACGCTCCCCGGCGTGGTCGCCGGCTCGATCTTTACCTTCTCGCTGACGCTCGGTGACTACATCACGCCGAAGCTTGTTGGCGGCTCCTCGTCGGACTTCATCGGCAATGTCGTCTTCGACAGCGTCGGCGTGTCGAACAACGTGCCGTTCGCCGCTGCGTACGCGACGGTGCCGCTTCTCGTGATGGGGCTCTACCTCGTCTTGGCGAAGCGCTCTGGCGCATTCGAGGCGCTCTGATGGAGACCCGCACAACTCGTATTGCGCTTGGTGTGTTTACCGGCCTTGTGCTCGCGTTTCTCTGGATCCCAATCGTGCTGATCGTGCTCTACGCGTTCAACTCGTCGAACGTGCAGAGCTGGCCGATTGCAGGCCTGACGACGAGGTGGTTCAGCCCGGCGATTCACGATCCGGCGTTCCAGCAGGCACTCTGGCTCTCACTGAAGGCAGGCGCGCTTGCAACCGCAATCGCGATCGTCCTCGGCTCGATGGCTGCGTTTGGCGTGCACCGGTTTCGCTTCTTCGGCCGTGAGTCGGTGTCATTCCTCTTCGTCTTGCCGATCGCGCTCCCGGGGATCATCACGGGAATGGCGCTGAACTCGTTTTTCGTCTTCTGGCATGTGAACTTCGGGCTTTGGACGGTCGTTGTCGGTCATGCAACGTTCTGCGTGGTCACCGTCTACAACAACGTGCTCGCACGGCTGCGACGCACACCGAGCTCGCTCGTCGAAGCATCGATGGATCTGGGCGCCGACGGGTTGCAGACGTTCCGGTACGTCACCTTCCCGGCGATCTCGACCGCGCTGATCTCGGGCGCATTGCTCGCGTTCGCCCTCTCGTTCGACGAGGTGATCGTCACGACATTTACGGCGGGGGCGCAGAACACGCTGCCGCTCTGGATCTTCGGCAACATCCGCCTCGGGCAGACGCTGCCTGAGGTGAACGCGGTGGTCGTGCTCGTCCTCGCGGTCACCATCATTCCCGTCGTCCTGGCGCAGCGCCTCACTCGTGAGAGCGGCCTGCTGCGTACCGAGTAGGAGGTTTCGGCTGTGA
>OMIZ01000142.1 GCA_900299235.1 Actinomycetota bacterium | reverse complement strand
GCTACGGGAACGACCTTCAACGGGGCGGGACGCAGCCACAGGGCAATCGCGGCAAGACCAACGACGACGAGGGCGGGGATCCACCACACGTCCTTCCCTTCGTGGTGCAGGTTGAAGAAGTGGCGGGTCAGCGCGCCGAGCGCCATCAGCACGACGAGCACGATCCAGGCGTGCTTGCTCGTGTAGGTGAACGAGAAGTGGTTCGAGAGCATCGCGAACACGACCGGCAACGTCAGGTAGTTGTTGTGAACCGACCGCTGCTTGCCCTTCTTGTTCCAGCGCGGGTCGGGTACGCGACCTGCCTCCTTCGCGCGAACGAGTTCCCAGTGGGCCGGGATAATTACGAAGAAGACGTTGGCCGCCATCATCGTTCCGATCATTGCGCCGACCTCAACGAACGCCGCGCGGCCCGCGAAGATCCGGCAGGCGGTGTACGACGCAGCGGCAAGGAACACGAGCACCGACAGGGCGAGCACGAGTTCGTTCTTCGCAAAGATGCGGCAGAGCGAGTCGTAGACGACCCAGGCGAGGATGATCCCGCCTACCGCGAGACACACGGCCGCGGTCGTCGAGAGGTTGCAGAGCGTCGGGTCGACGAGGAACGTCTTCGCGTGGGCGAAGTACACGACGATCAGCAGACCGAAGCCGCTAAGCCAGGTGGTGTAGGCCTCCCACTTGAACCAGTAGAGCGGGTTTGGCAGCTCATGCGGTGTCACGGTGAACTTCTCGACGCGATAGAAGCCGCCGCCGTGCACCTCCCATACCTCGCCGCCGACGCCACGCTCGGCGTCCTTCGGGTCGGCGGGTGGTGCCAGGTGCTTGTCGAGCGCGATGAAGTAGAACGACGAGCCGATCCAGCCGATCGCCGCCACCACGTGCAGACCGCGAACGAGCATGTTCGCCCAGCTCCACCAGTAGTCGCTCAATGCTAGGAGCTGCGCCATCGTGCCTCCGCGATCGATACGAGCTCGTCGAGGGCGGTCGCGAGTTCCTCCTCGCGGCTGCGCTCAAGGCGCTCTTTGAGGATGGGGACTATTGCACGTCGTGGGCGTCCGTTCACGAACACAATGAAGCGGAAGCCGAAGCGGTCTTCGTAGGTGCGGTTGAGTGAAGCGAGTTCTTCGAGCACCGCCGGGTCGTCGTCAGATCCCTGCTCGGCCTGTGAGCGTGCACTGAGGTTGCGGCGCGCACCGATCGGCGGGTGGGCATCGAGCACCTCGCGCTTCTCGGTGTCAGTCAGTGTCACGGCAATCTCGCGCGCATGGGCGAGCGGGTTCTCGACCTCCGCAAGGAGTTCGACGAAACGCGTGCGGCCCTCGAAGAGCTCGGAGAGCTCGGCGACGCTCAACTGCCGCGGTAGCTCGCGCATCCGTACGACGAGAAGAGCAGCGGAACGTGGAAGTGCCCCTCGCCAAGCTCAACCTCAAGCTCGACGCGGCGGAAGAATGGTGACGGGGGGTAAAACGCGACCCGGTAGGTGCCAGGTTCGCCTGCCCCGAAATCGCGGATGCGCCCGTCGCTGTCGGTCACGCCCGACGCGGCCAGCGCGCCGTCGTGCCAGAGCTCCACGCGAACGCCCGCGGCCGGCACGCCGCGCTCGGTGTCGAGCACGTGGGTGGAAAGGGTCATGCCCACAATCTTGCGGCCTGAATGCGGTGCTCGCGGGCGATCTCCTGCTCGCTCGCTCGCACGAGTTGGCCGTCACGCACCGCGTCTTCGCCCCCGACGATCAGGCGATCGACACGCATCGGTCCGCCGAGAACGAGGCCGGCGACGAGATCCTCCGCACCCCCGAGCTCAAGCCCATCCGTGCGCCAGATCGCGAGGTCGGCGCGCTTCCTCGGCTCGAGCGACCCGAGGTCGTCGCGGCCAAGCACCTCGGCGCCGCCACGTGTGCCGAGCCGCAGGGCCTCGCGGACGGTCATCCACCGCCCACCACCACGGCCACGGCCCATCAGCAACGCCTGTTTGACCTCGAAGAAGAGGTCGCTGCGCTCGTTGGACGCGGAGCCGTCGACGCCCAGCCCCACCTTCACGCCCGCGTCGATCATCTCGCGTATCGGTGCGATACCCGCGCCCAGCCGAAGGTTTGAGGTGGGGCAGTGGGCGGCCCCAACGCCGTGGTGGGCAAACGTCTGCACCTCGGCGTCGGAGAGATGGATGCAGTGGGCGCACCAGACATCGCCGCCGAGCCAGCCAACGCGGTCGAGGTACTCGACGGGTGTGCAGCCATAGATCTCCCTGCAGTACTGCTCCTCCTCGACGGTCTCGGCGAGGTGGGTGTGCAGCTTCAGCCCGAGGGTGCGGGCAAGCGCCGCCGACTCTTCCATCAGGCGAGTGGTCACAGAGAACGGCGAGCACGGTGCGACGACGACCTGCGTCCACGCACCATCGGCGATGCCAGCGAGGCGCTGTGTATCGGCCAGCACGTCGTCGATCGACTCGACGAGGTTGTCGGGCGGGAGGCCGCCATCTGATTCGCCGAGATCCATCGAGCCGCGCGAGGCGACGATCCGTACGCCGAGCTCCCGTGCCGCCTGCAGCTCGGCCTCAACGAGACCCGAGACGCCTCGTGGGAAGACGTAGTGGTGGTCGAACACGGTTGAGCAGCCCGAAAGTGCGAGCTCGGCGAGGCCGGTGCGCGCGGCGGCGTACTCCATCTCAGCGTCGATCCGCGCCCACCGGGGATACAGGGTGCGCAGCCACGTGAAGAGGTCGGCGTCGACTGCTCGTGCGCGCGTGAGCGTCTGGTAGAGGTGGTGGTGCGTGTTGATCAGGCCGGGTGTGACGACCGCGCCACCGAGATCCTCGCGCGGGCCGGCAGGCGGTTCGCCCGAGCCGGTCGCAACGATCAGTCCGTCCTCGATCTGCACCCAGCCGTTTGGGTGTTCCGTGCCGGCGTCGTCCATCGTGACGACCCAGGCATTGGTGAGGATCACGCTTCCACCGCCAGAGGAACGATCTCGAATCGGTTGACATCGATCAAGCCCCGGTCGGTGAGCTTCAGGCTCGGGATCACCGAAAGTGCGAGGAACGCAAGCAGCTGGAACGGCGACTCGATCTCGCAGCCGAGGTCGGCGGCAGCCTTGAGCACTGCGTGGCTTCGCTCGAGCACCTCGTCGAGCGGTGCGTCGGAGAGGAGGCCGGCGACGGGAAGCGGAAGCTCGGCGAGGACATCGGCGCCATCGACGACGACGATGCCGCCGCCGATGTTCGCAAGGCGGCGTACGGCAAACGCCATCGCCGCATCGGACATGCCCGCGACCGCCAGGTTGTGTGCGTCGTGGGCGACCGTCGAGGCGATGGCGCCGCGCGAGAGGCCGAAGCCCTTCACGAGCCCGAGGCCCACGCGGCCCGTACCAAGGTGGCGTTCAATCACCGCGATCTTTGCGTGGTCGCGACCTGTATCGGCGATCACTTCACCACCGCGCGTCACTGGCTCCTCAAGCATGAGGTCCGTGACGATCTGCCCGGGGATCAGCCCGATGATGCGGGCCTTCGTGCCCGGCGCCTCATTCCACGCGATGCGGAACTGCTCCGGTCCGAGCGCGCCGATTCGCACCGTGTGCTTGACCCAGTCGGGCACGGGTGGGCGTGGAATCTCGCCGATCGGGACGCCCGACTTCAGCACCACCTCGGGCACGAACTCGACGAGGTCGGGCAGCACCAGGATGTCGGCCTCGTACCCCGGTGCGACCGCACCGATGTGGCTCAGCCCGTGCCAGAGGCACGGGCTGAGCGTTGCAGCGACGATTGCGTCTTCGGGGCGGATGCCTGCAGCAACGGCCTCCCGCACCATGCTGTTGATGTGGCCGTCTTCAGCGATGTGCTCTGGCTCACGGTCGTCGGTGCAGAACGCGATCCGGCCGGGGCCGTACTCGGCAAGCAGCGGGAGCAGCGTGTGGAGGTTGCGCGCAGCCGAGGCCTCGCGGATCAGGAGCCATAGGCCCTTGCGTAGACGCTCCCGACCTTCTTCGAGATCCGACGCTTCGTGGTCGGAACGGATTCCAGCCGCGGCGTAGGCGTTCAGCGCGTTGCCCCGGACGCCAGGGGCGTGACCGTCGACATGCGTCGAGAGCGTCAGCTTCTCAAGCTCGGCCGGGTCGCCCGAGATGACGCCGGGGAAGTTCATCATCTCGGCAAGCCCGATCACGCGCCGCCGCCGCATCAGTGCGTCGAGGTCGCCCGGGCTGAGACGCCGCCGAGGGCTCTCGAAGCCCGACGCAGGCACGCACGACGACGCCATGAACCACACATCAAGCGGGATGTCGCTGCACAGGTCGAGCAGCCAATGGACGCCGTCGGTACCGAGAACGTTGGCGATCTCGTGCGGGTCGGCGACGACGGCTGTCGTGCCGAACGGCAGCACGAGCCGGGCGAACTCATCGACGAGCAGCTTCGACGATTCGAGGTGGAGGTGTGCGTCGACGAAGCCCGGCACGAGATATCGCCCGGTCGCGTCGAGGGTTCGCTTCCCCTCGTAGTCACCGAGGCCGGCAATGACACCGTCGACGATCGCGACGTCTGTTTTCAGCCACTCTCGCGTGAACACCGAGAGCACCTGACCTCCCTTGATCGCGAGGTCGGCGGGTTCGTCTCCACGGGCAACCGCGAGACGCCGAGAAAGGTCTACTGACATAGAACGAGAACCGTACAGTTCCGCCATGGATGTGTTGACTCCGCGCTCGCTTTCGGAGGCGCTCGCTCTGCGCGAGGCGCACCCGGAGGCACTTCCGATTCAGGGAGGCACCGACGTAATGGTCGGGCTGAACTTCGACCGTGCACGCCCTGCCGCGCTCCTGAACCTCAACGAGGTTGCTGAGCTGCGCGAGTGGGCGCCGACGGCCGATGGCTATCGGATCGGTGCCGGGGTGACCTACGCCGAGGTGATGAGCGGCCCGCTCGCCGCAGAGTTTCCGGCACTTGCCGAAGCATCCCGCACTGTTGGCTCGCCGCAGATTCGTAACCGCGGCACGATCGGCGGCAACCTCGCTACGGCATCGCCTGCGGGTGACTCAATTCCGCCACTCGTCGTGGGTGGCGCTGAGGTCGAATGCACATCTCTCCACGGCACCCGCCGGGTTCCCGTGGCCGAGTTCGTGACGGGGGTCAAGCGCAACGCGCTTGCGGCTGACGAGCTGATCACCGCTATCCACCTGCGGCCATCGGGTGGCCCGGAGACGTTCTTGAAGGTCGGACCGCGCAACGCGATGGTGATCGCCGTGTGCTCGCTTGCCGTGTCGGCCGGAGACGAGCTACGTGCCGCGTTCGGCTCAGCCGCGCCCCGTCCGGTGCTCGTGACGGCACCGCGAGGCGATGCCGCAAGCTTCCCGGCGAAGGTCGCAGCAGCAGCCACGCCGATCGACGATGTGCGCGGCAGCGCCGCCTACCGTCGCCACGCGATCGAGGTGCTCACGCGCCGTGCCCTTGAGCGGTGCCTCGCGTGAGGATCAACCTGCGCGTGAACGGTGTGCCGAGCGAGGCCGACTGCTGGGAGGGCGAGTCGCTCCTCTTCGCGCTCCGCGAGAAGCTCGGCTTCCCTGGATCAAAGAACGCCTGCGAGCAAGGCGAGTGTGGCTCGTGCTCGGTGCTTCTCGACGGTGTGCTCGTGTGCGCATGCCTCGTGCTTGCTGCCCAGGCCGATGGTCACGAGGTAACGACGATCGAGGGACTTGGAACTGACGAGGAGCTTCACCCAGTGCAGACGGCTTTTGTCGAAACAGGTGCGGTGCAGTGCGGGTTCTGCACGCCCGGCCTTGTTGTCGCTGCCGCTGACCTGCTTGAGCGCATTCCCGACCCGAGTGACGATGAGATCCGCGAGGCGCTCTCGGGCAACCTCTGCCGCTGCACGGGGTACGTCAAGATCTTCGAGGCAGTGCGACGTGCGGCAGCGCAAAGGATGGGTGCATGAGCGTTCTCCTGACACCGGGGAAGCTCGGCGTTGGCCGCATCGGTGACCGCGCGCTTCGCTCCGACGGTACGCCGAAGGTGCAGGGCCAGTTCGCGTTTGCGAGCGACCTGATCGCGCCGGGCATGTTGTGGGGGCACACGGTGCGTAGTCCGCACGCGCACGCAGAGATCGTCGAGGTCGACATCAGCGAGGCGGTCGCGATGCCCGGCGTGCACGCCGTGCTCACGCATACCGACGTGCCGGGTGCAAAGACCTACGGCCTTGAGTTCGCCGATCAGCCAGTGCTCGCGATCGACCGCGTGCGCTACTTCGGCGAGGCCGTCGCACTCGTTGCTGCGGAGCATCCCGAGCAGGCACGCCGCGCGGCCGAGCGCGTGAAGGTGACCTATCGCGAGCTTGAGCCGATCACGGACATGGAGCGCGCGCTTGAGTCGGTGCCTCTGCATGCAGGCAAGCCCACGGCTGGCCACGGCTATCGCGACGACGATCGTCCAAACGTCGTGCGTCACGTCGTCATTCGCCATGGCGACCCCGATGTCGAAGGGGACATCACCGTCACCGGCACCTACGAGCTCGGCATCCAGGATCAGGCGTTCCTTGGCCCGGAGTCGGGCCTCGCCGTTCCTGATGGTGAGGGCGGCATCGACATCTACGCGGCAACGCAGTGGCTCCACGTCGATCGTCGTCAGATCGCCCCGTGCCTCAATCTGCCCGAGCAGCAGGTGCGGCTGCACCTCGCCGGGGTCGGCGGTGCGTTCGGAGGCCGCGAAGACCTCTCAATGCAGATCCACGCCGCGCTGCTCGCGTTGCACACGAACCGTCCGGTGAAGATCGTCTACAACCGGGAGGAGTCGTTCATTGGCCACGTCCATCGCCACCCGGCTCGCATCTGGGCGGAGCATCGTGCGACGCGTGAGGGCCGCCTGGTCTGCGTGAAGATGCGGATCCTCCTCGACGGCGGCGCCTACGCCTCGAGCTCGACGGCCGTAGCGGCAAACGCTGCGTCGTTCGCGATCGGGCCGTACGCCGTCGCGAACGCCCTCCTTGAGGCGACCGCGGTCTACACCAACAACCCGCCGTGCGGAGCGATGCGTGGCTTCGGTGCCGTCCAGACCTGTTTCGCAGGCGAGGCCCAGATGGACAAGCTCGCCGAAGAGCTCGGGATCGATCCCGTCGAGCTGCGTCTGCTGAACGCCGCGGCGCCAGGAGACGTGCTGCCGACCGGCCAACGCATCGAGGGGTCGTTTCCGGTCGCCGAGACGATTCGCGCTGCGGCTGCACTCGAGCCACCCGCGCCCGAGCCGCTGCCGCGCGACCCGTTGCGTCTACCGGGCGGGGCGGGCAATACGACGCGCGGCGAAGGTGTGAAGCGCGGGGTTGGTTTCGCCGTCGGCTTCAAGAACATCATGTTCTCGGAGGGCTTCGATGACTCGACGGCCGCACGCGTGAAGCTCTTTGCGGACGGCTCAGCCGAGGTGCACTGTGCATCGGCCGAGGTCGGCCAGGGCGTCTCCGACGTGATCTTGCAAGTCGCGCGCACGGAGCTTGGTAGCGATCTTGTTCGGCTCGCGCCGCAGTCGACCGCCACGGTTGGCTCGGGAGGCTCGACGTCTGCCTCGCGCCAGACATGGATGGCGGCAAGCGCGGTGCGCGATGCCTGTCGCGCTGCGATCGAGCGCCGTGACGCGGGCGAGTCAGAGGTCGACGTCGAGATCGTCTACCGCCATGCCGAGACGACGCCGCTCGCTCCCGAGAACGGGCAGATCACCGGCGAGCGGGCTCACGTTGCCTTTTCGGTGTGCGCGATGAAGGTCGTCGCCGAAGTTGATGTCGAGCTTGGACTTACGCGCATCGTGTGGATCGGTGCGGCGCAGGACGTCGGCCGCGCGATCAATCCGCTCGCCGCCGAAGGGCAGGTGCAGGGCGGTGCCGCGCAGGGGATGGGCCTCGCCGTGATGGAGGAGATCCAGACACGCAACGGCTTGATCACCAATGCGAGCTTCACCGACTACTTGATCCCGACCGCCCTCGACATGCCAGCGATGGACGTGGTGCTCGTCGAAGACCCTGATCCTGACGGGCCGTTTGGGGCGAAGGGAATCGGCGAGCCGCCAACGGTCACCGCGACCGCGGCAGTCGCGTCGGCGCTTCGGGCCGCGTCCGGTCAGGCACTCACACGCGTGCCCGTCACTCCGGAAGCCCTCATCGGTCTCTAGCTATTCGGGTGTCGGAGTCGCCGGCGGCTCTTCGCGCACGACGACGGCCACCGACCCGACGACAATCGCCGCACCGATGATCGCGAGCACCGTCAGGTGCTCACCGCGGAACGCGATGCCGAGGGCGATCGCGACCACAGGATTGACGTAGGCGTAGGTCGACACGAGTCCGATCGGCGCGTTCACGAGCAGCCAGGTGTAGGCGCTGTATCCGACGATCGACCCGATCGTGACGAGATAGATCCACGCGACGATCGAGCTTGTCGACGGCGCGAAGTGGTGGGTCGTGAACGCTGCGAACGGCAGCATCAACGCACCGCCAATCAGCATCTCCCAGGTCGTCGCGGCAAGCGAGTTCGCAGGCATTGGCAGGCGGCTTGAGAGCAGCGAGCCGACGGCCCACATCACGGCCGAGAGAACGCAGAGGCCGATGCCCAGTCCCGTGGCGCCACCGTGGGGGCGCAGCAGCAGCGCGATCCCGGCGAAGCCGATCACCACACCGCCGATTGCCAATGTCGGCATGTGCTCGCGCAACCCGAGCCGCATCACGACGACCCACAGCGGCACGGAGGCGATCAGCAGCGACGCGATCCCGATGTCAATGTGCTGCTCGGCGAAGAAGAGCACGGCATTCGCGCCCGGTAGCAGAGCACCGACGAGCGCGCACGAGAGCAGCTCCCGGCGCCGCATGCGCAGCGAGCCCTTGCTGCGCATGACGATCAGCGCCATCAGCGCGCCAGCTGCGAGGAAGCGTGTCGACGCCGCGAGCATGATCGGGATCGTCTCGCCTGCGATCTGAATCCCGAGGTACGTCGAGCCCCAGATGATGTAGACGATCCAGAGCGCGACCCAGGTCTTGGCCTTGACGCTCACCGCGAGAGTGACAGTGCTGCACCGGCTGCGAGGAGGAGCATCCCGGCGGCGCGCGGCCAGGAGATCCCAACCTGCTCAACCCCGAAGAGCCCGAACCGGTCGATGAGAGCGCCCATCACGAGCTGGCCTGCGATCAAGATGCCGATCGTGGCTGCGGCGCCAATGCGTGGCTGCGCAACCGTAATGGCCAGAACGACGATCAGGCCCATCAGGCCGCCGAGCCACATCCACGGTGGCGTCTTGGTGAAGCTCGTCAGCTGGCCGATACCGCCGCGAACAGCGAGGAGCACGCAGAGGCCAAGGAGCAGCTGGATGCTCGTTGCCACGACGAGCGCCTCGACGACCCCGATGCGGCCACCGAACCGTCCCATCACAGCCACCTGAATTCCACCCGCGAGACCGGCGAGGACGGCGAAGAGAGCAGCGACCGCGTTCACGCGCACAGCTCCGGCCAGCGCGCAGCGCTGGTGAGATGAGCTTGAGGTGCGGGGTGGCCGTGCATCGGGAAGTGCCCTGCGAGTCTACGCGTGAGGGTCGTCTACGCTCGCCGCCTCAACTAGGGTGCGGGCGTGGCGCTCGTTGAGATCTCCCGTGCAGACGCTGTCCTTACGCTGACGCTTAACCGTCCCGATCGGCTGAACGCCCTCGACGTGGCCATGGCCGACGAGCTCAAGGCTGCGCTCGCGGCTGCTGCCGATCCGGCGATCCGAGCCGTCGTAATCACGGGCGCTGGCCGCGGCTTCTGCGCTGGTCAGGATCTCGGCCGCCTTGAAGATCACACGCCGCTCGATGATCTGCTGCGGGAGCACTACCACCCGATCGTCCTGCTCGTACGCGAACTCGAGAAGCCCGTCATCGCTTCGGTGAACGGTCCAGCCGCGGGAGCTGGGTTGTCGCTCGCGCTCGCCTGCGACGTCCGCCTTGCCGCTGCGTCGGCGACGTTCGTGCCGGCGTACGGGAAGATCGCGCTCGCGCCGGGCGCAGGCGCAACGTGGTTTCTCCGACGGATGCTCGGTACGGCGCGCGCGTTCGAGTGGCTTGCGACGGGAGCGCGGCTGAGTGCCGCCGACGCTCGGCTTTGGGGCATCGTCAACGAGGTCGTGCCCGACAAGAAGCTTGAGGCGCGCACCACGGAGGTGGCGGCACAGTACGCGGCACTGCCGACGCGAGCCGTGTGGGAGATGAAGCGTCTCCTCGACGCTGCAGAGGACACGACATTTGCGCTCCACCTCGACGATGTGGCCCGCGCACAGGGAGCGCTTGGGCGCACGCGTGACTACGTCGAAGGCCGCATGGCGTTCGCCGAGGGTCGGGAGCCGACCTTCGACGGTCAGCCTGCGACCGAGTAGCCCGAATACCGCGACAACGCTCTACGATGGCCGCGGTGGGCGTGGCTTTGATCGTCAACCCGTTTTCGAGTGGGGTTCGACGCGACCTCGTTGAGGACGTTGAGCGCATGCTGCGCTACTACGTCGGCGACCTGAACATTCGCTTCACCGAGGCTCGCGATCACGCGACCGAACTCGCTCGTGAGGCGGCAGCGCGTGGAGACACGGTCGTCGTCTTCGCAGGTGATGGCACCTACAACGAGGCGATCAACGGTGCCGCAGGTAAGGCCACATACGCCTTCATTCCGGGTGGCGGCACGAGCGTGCTGCCGCGGGCGTTGGGGCTCCCCCGCGACCCGATCCTCGCCGCCGAGCGGATCGGCGAGGCGATCCGAGCTGGGGGTACGCGCACGATCTCACTCGGACGAGCGAACGGGCGACTGTTCTCGTTCGCCGCTGGAGTTGGGTTCGACGCCGACGTCGTACGGCGTGTCGATCGCCGAGGTCGCCGTGAGGATGGTCGCCGTGCTGCCAACTCGGCGTTCGTCGCGGCGGCCCTTGGCGCGTTCGCAGGAAACGGCCTCCACCTCGGGGCCTCGATGGAGATTGAGGGCCACGGTCGAGCCGCCTTCGTCCTCGTCGCGAATGGTGCTCCCTACACCTACGCCGGTTCGTTGCGGTTTCGGCTGGCGCGAGAGTCTCGCTTCGAGGACGGCCTTGCCTGGGTAGCTCCCCGTTCGGTCTCGGCCCTCTCGGCCGGGACGCTCGTCTATCGGGCATTTCGCGGTACGGCGACGTCGGCGCGTGGGGTGCTCTCTGGTGTCGATGACGACCGCGTCGTTGTTCGCTGCGACTCTCCCCAGCCGTTCCAGGTCGACGGCGAAGACCTCGGCGACGTCACCGAGGTTGAGTTCCTTGCGGAGCGCGCTGCGCTCACCGTCGTCAGCTAACACGTCGCCTACACTGGCACGTGATGGGAGCCTGGTACACGATCGGATTGCTCGCTGGAGTCGGCGTCGCGGTTGGCATTGCTGCGGCGGCCGTGATCCCGCGTGTGGCACTCACCGTTGTTGCCGGGGCGATTGTGGGTGCCGTCGTCGGTGTGCTCGTCGGTGATTGGAGCGATGCAGTGTCCGGTGCAGTCGGTGGTGTCGCTGGCGGCTTCGGCGCTGAGCCGATCCTCTCGGGTGCGTTGCGTCGTGGGGGCACGCGTTCAGGGCTCGCGGTCTTCGCCGTGGGTGGAGCAGTCGCCGCTGCTGCAGTCGCATTCATTCCCGTCGTCGGGTATCTCGAGGCGGTTGCGCTACCAGCGCTCGCGTTGCGGCTTCGGTCTCGTGCGCCTGAGCGGTACGCCGGGCTGCGCACGCTCGCGAAGGATTAGGGCTGCGTGCGACCCGAGGTGACCACGTGAGTCGCCCGGTCGTGCTGATCGTGATCGATGGGCTGACGCCCGCGATGCTCGAAGCGACCGACCTGCCGGCGCTGCGGTTCCTGCTCGATCACGGCATCTACCGACGCTCTGTGTCGACCTTCCCATCGCTCACCCCGGTGTGTCTCGCCTCGATCGCGACGGGAGCTGGGCCCGACGAACACCACATCCCGCATCTTGTGTGGTGGAACCGTGCCGAGCAGCGTCTTGTCGAGTATGGCTCGTCGTTTGGTGCAGTGCGCGCCGCCGGGCTCGCCCAGGGCATTCGCGACACGATGGTCAACCTGAACGAGGTGCACCTCTCGTCGAACGTTGAGACGATCTACGAGACGCTCGAGGATCAGGGTCACACCGCCGCAGCGATCAACATCACGACCTATCGCGGACGGACGCAGCACCGGGCGGTCATCCCAGGTCTGCCCGTGATCTCTGGGCCGAAGCGGCTGTTCTTCTTCAGCGTCTACGAGTCCGACCGCACGGGCGCACCGATCCTGATTCCGAATCGCAACCAGGGCTCGGTTGACGCGTACGCCGCCGCGGTTGGCCGTTGGCTCGTGACGCGCGACGGCTTCGACTTCCTCGTGTACTACCTCCCCGACTACGACTTCGCCTCCCACGCCCAGGGCCCGGGTGTGGCACACGAAGCGCTGGCGCGAAGCGACGCGGCAGTGCAGGCGTTGATGGATGCGGCGGGTGGCCCCGATGCGTTCCTCGAACGCTACGCCGTGCTGCTCTGCTCCGATCACGGGCAGACCGCGGTGCATACGCCCGCGAAGATCGAGGTCCCGGGAGCGCTGGTCACCGCATCGAATCGTGCAGGGATGGTGTACGGCGACGATCCACGCGCCCTTGCCGAGGCGCTCGCTGACGAGCCGTCGATCGATGTCGTGACGTTCCTCGAAGACGGCAACATCGTGGTGCGGCGCGGAGGCGACGAGGATACGGCAATACTCGACGACTACCTCGACGGTCACGAGCGTGTGCGGCGCGCACTCGTCAACCCGAACGCGGGTGAGGTGATCTTCACCGCCGCCGACGGCTTTGAGTTCATCGATCTCGGTGGAGGCCACCACGCCGGCGGTGGGAGCCATGGGTCGCTTGCGGCCTCTGACTCCGAGGTGCCGATGCTGAGCGTCGGCCTTGGCGAGCCACCCGCGTCGATCCTTGGGATCAAGGAGACGATCGTCGCGCACTTCGCAACGCAGCGCCCGTAATACCCTCGTTACCCGGCGCGGCCTCCGGGGTGATAGCGTCGGCGCGTCTTGGCCGCTTCCGATCGTGCCATGCAGGCCCTGCGTAAAGCCGAGAATTGGCTGCAACTAGCCAAGTTCGGTGTCGTCGGTGCGAGCGGGTACGTGATCTACCTTGGCATCTATGCCGTGCTGCTTGGACTTGGGGCTCATACCGCCGCCGCGGTGGCGTTCGTCATCTCGGCCGCGAACAACTACTGGTGGAACCGTCACTGGACGTTTGCCAAGCAGAAGGGGCACTTCGGCATGCAGGGACTGCGCTTTCTCGTCGTCTCGCTTGCGGCCTTCGCAACCAACCAGGTGTGGCTGTACGTCTTCCTTGACCTCGCTGGTTTCGGGAAGCTCGTGGCGGCAGCCATTGCGATCGTGTTCGTCACGCCGGTGAACTTCCTCGGCAACAAGCTTTGGTCGTTCCGGCAATAGCACGGCTGGTCGCTCTCGTCGCGGTTATCGCGTCGGCGGCAATCGCGGTGGATGCTGCCGTAGGTGCGACCGGTAACGGCCGGACTGCGGCAACGGCGACGGCCACGACGATCCCAGGCTCTCCTGGGAGCGGCGTTCCGGCCCCTCCAGCGCTGGGGATCAAGCACCGCCTGACCGAGGCGTCCGCGACCCGGATCTTTCTTGAGGACGCCAAGGTCGCCTCATGGCTCAAGCGCTATCCCAAAGATCCGCAGACGGCCGCGACCTTCAAGGATGGGTCGTGGACGGTGAACGTGTGGTCGGGCGCCGCCGGGGAGATCTCAACCGGCAAGGTCGACGACGCACTCGCCGTGACGACGGAAGCATGGACGGGGCCACAGGTTGCCTGGACGATGGCTCGCGGTCAGCGCGGCGCTTTCGGCGGCCAGAAGATCAACAGCACACCGGTGTGGGTCGCGTTCTGCGTGATCTTCCTGCTCGGACTTGTCGACTGGCGGCGTCCGTTCTCGGTACGCACGCTCGACCTGCTCGCGTTGCTCTCGTTCTCGGTATCGCTCTTCGCGTTCAACAAGGGCGACGTGCTCATGTCGGCACCGCTCGTGTACCCGCCATTCCTGTGGCTGCTCTTGCGGTGCTTCTGGATCGGCGCGCGCGACCGCCCGTCGAAGGGGAACGTGGTCTGGCCGGTATGGCTTCTGCTCGCGGCAACCGTGTTCCTCGCCGGCTTTCGCGTTGGCCTCAACGTGCGCGATTCAAATGTGATCGACGTTGGCTACTCGGGCGTGATCGGTGCCGACCGCATTTGGAATGGCCAGAGCCCATACGCGCACTTCCCGGTCGAGCGGACACGCAAGGCGTGTGGCCCTGCCGATGCAAACGGTGAGATCCGCGATCGGATTCAGACCAACGGCCGCTGTGAAAGTGCCAACGAACGGGGCGACACATACGGGCCGGTGGCGTACGAGGCCTACATCCCGGGCTACCTCCTCTTCGGGTGGAGCGGGAAGTGGGATTCGCTCCCCTCGGTGCACTTCACCTCGATCGTGTGGGATCTCCTCGCCCTTGTCGCGCTCGGCCTTGTCGGGCGCAGGCTCGGCGGCCCCAAACTCGGGGCGACGCTCGCATTTGCGTGGGCAGCGTGGCCGTTCACGCAGTACGCCTCGAGCTCGAACACGAACGACATGATCGGGCCGGCCCTCCTGACCCTCGGGTTCCTCTTCTACACCTCGTCGTTCCAGCGGGGCGTCTTCTCGGCGCTCGCGGGCTGGACGAAGTTCGGGTCGTTGCTGCTCCTGCCGCTCTGGGCCGGTTACCCAGAGGCACGCGCCTTCCGCGGGCGGATGGCGTTCATCTGCGGCGCGCTTTTCGCGACAGGGCTGGCGTTCTTCGTGCTGCTCCTTGAGCCGTCGCCGTTCCACGCGGCACGCGTGTTCGTCGACCGCACGGTGATCTGGCAGAGCGGACGTGACTCACCGTTTTCGATCTGGGATTACCGCCAGTACCACGCAAAGGGGCTGCCTGATCTCCATCGGGTGCAGTACCTGCTTGAGGCGATCCTGCTCGCCGGCGCCGTTGCGCTTGGGCGCTGGCCGCGGCGCCGCTCTCCCTTGCGCCTCGCGGCATTCTCGGCGGTGCTGCTCGTTGGCTTCGAGATGGTGTTGACCCACTGGTACTACCCCTACCTCGTGTGGATGTATCCGTTTGTGGCGATCACACTGCTCATCCCTCGCCCGCCTTCACCCACCGATCCGGACGACGGCCCGAGCGCGGAAGCGCCCCCGCCCGTTGCGACCGATGCGGTCTCGGCTCCCGGCTAACACCGCGCCTGCGCTCGTCGCTGCGGGTCTCTTCTTTGCCTGCTGGGGTCTGATCCACCACGGCTTCTACTCCAATGGGGTGCTCACCGATCTCCCGACCTACACGACCTACGGCGAGCAGATGCGGCACGGGCACGTTCCGTACCGCGACTTCCGGGTCGAGTACCCACCGGGTGCGCTTCCGGTATTTCTCGCGCCGGCCTTCTTCGCGAACTACGCGTTCGTGTTCGGCTGGCTGATGGCGGCATGTGGGGTCGCGATGGTGCTCGTCGTCGCAGCCGCAACCCGCAGCCGCTTCGCGTTGGGGTTCGTTGCGATCTCGCCGCTCCTCGTCGGGTCGCTCTACCCGACGCGCTTCGACCTCTGGCCGGTGGCGCTGCTTGGTGCTGCGGTCGTGGCGCTCGCAGGGAGACGCGATCGGCTGGGCTTTGCGCTGCTTGGCGCAGCAACTGTCGTGAAGGCGTTTCCGGTGGTCGTTCTGCCCGTCGCGCTGATCTGGGTCTACCGACGTCGCGGCCGTGCGGCAACGATTCAGGCCGCGGCGATCTTCGCGGGCGTGGTCGCGGTTGTTGTCGCACCGTTTTTCGCCGAAAGCCCGAGCGGCCTGTGGCAGTCGGTGTCGGGTCAGTTCTCGCGGCCATTGCAGATCGAAACACTTCCCGCAGCCGTGGCGATGCTCGTCGGGCACCCGACCGTCGCGAACACGCACGGGTCGTTCAACCTGATCCATCTCGATGCGGTCGCCGCCTGCCTTTCAGTCGTTGAGCTGCTCGCGTTTGCCGCGCTGTGGTTCGCACTCACGCGAGGGACAGTCGATCGGGAGCGCTTTGTGCAAGGCGCTGCGGCGAGCGTCGCGATCTTTGTCGCGTGCGGGAAGGTGCTCTCGCCCCAGTACCTGATCTGGCTTGTGCCGCTCGTCGCGCTGCTTGAGGGGCGCCGACTGGCTGTCGCCTGTGGGCTGCTTGCGACGGCCCTTGGCCTGACCCTCGTCTTCTTCCCGCAGCGCTACTTCGACTACGTCGAGCAGCGGCAGCTTGCGTGGGTCGTCGTGTTGCGGGACCTGACGCTTGTCGCGCTCGCTGCCGCACTGAGCGCCAGTGCGGTCAGTCGATCGCGCGCCTGAAGAGCTCGCAGCTCGTCGCGCGGCCGTCGTCGCCGCACTCGATCACGACCCCCTCGATACGTACGCCACCTTCAGCAGGCTCTAGGCGCACGGGCATGCCGCTTGTGAAACGGCGGATTGCGAGCTCGGGAATGCTGCCGATCACTGAGTCGTGCGGGCCGGTCATGCCGGCATCCGTGATCGCTGCGGTGCCACCCGCAAGCACGCGTGCGTCGTTTGTCTGAACGTGCGTGTGTGTTCCAAGCACCGCCGTGACACGACCGTCGAGGTAGTGCGCGAGTGCGATCTTCTCGCTCGTCGCCTCGGCGTGGAAGTCGACGACGATCACGGGCGTCTCACGGCGAGCCTCCTCGACGAGGCGGTCGGCGGCGCCGAACGCGCTCTCCCACGGGTCGAGCATCATGCTGCCGAGCAGGTTGATCACGGCTACGCCGTCCTGAACGGTGAGTCCGCGGCCAGGCGAGCTTGGCGACATGTTCGCGGGCCGAATCACCCTGTCGGTTCCGGAGAGATACGGCGCAAACCCCCGCTGCCCCCACACCCAGTTGCCGAGCGTGATCACGTCAGCGCCGGACGCGAGGATCTTCTCGGCAAGTCGCGCCGTGATCCCCCTACCGTCGGCGGCGTTTTCGCCATTGACGATGCAGAAGTCGATCGCGAGCTCTTCCTTGATCGCGGGCAGATGTGCCTCCACCGCCCGGCGGCCGGGAGCACCAAAGACGTCAGCGAGAAAGAGGATCCGCATACCGGTGCGGACGGTACCGCAGCGCCTACGGAACTTGGAGCGTCGCAGCCGTGTGCACTTCGATCAGCACATGGTTGCCGGTGTCATTCGTGTAGTGCGCGAGTGCCTGTTGCTCGACGTGAGAGAGGTCGAGGATCGTTCCGACTTTCGATACCGATGCGATGACCGCCGATCCGACGCGGAGGGACGGGTCGACCCCGACGCGTGACACGGACACGACGAGGGAGGGCGAGCCAGTGGGCTGAATGTCGATCCGCTGACCGGCGACCGAGCCGTTGAGGATCACATCGTTGATCCCGACGATCGTTCCATCAACCGGTGCGTACACGTCCGATCCAGACGGAGCGCCAACGGCGAGGGCCGAGAGTGCGGGGCCTGGGCCACCGCCGAGCGCGTACCAGCGCGGCGACGCGCCGCCGCCCCCGATCAGCTTGTGGAAGAGGCGGGTGAGCAGGCCGGCGTTTGCCTGCGTACCGAGTGGCGCGAGAGCCAGCGAGCCGTCGGTGCCGCCTAGGTACCCGATCGCCGTGAGACGCCGCTGATTGACCGGAAGCTGGAGCCGTAGGCTGCCGAGGCGCGCAATGACCTCGGGTGTTGGTGGGCCAGCGGGCAGAAGACGGGTTGGGCTCGACGGCGCCGAGATGGTCTGGGCCGTTCCCGCACCGCCGAAGGCGCTCACGAGCAGCGCAACCATCGCGATCAGCGAAATCGCAAGGACGAGAGCGATGCGGCGGCGGCGGATCTCCGCAACACGGTTGGGGCCGGGTTGCGAGACGCCGCGCCGAGTACCGGGGCGCAGCGGCATGGGGGTGACCGTACCGGACCCCCTCCGGCCGGGCAACCGAGCGTTGTCTTCCCAGGCATCGGGATCGAGGGCCAGTGCACCGTCGTCCGCAAACGACCAGTCCCACGCCGGGGTTCGATCGCCGCCGAGGGCGCCGGTACGATCGGATGCGTGGAAGCTCCGTCCGGCCAGGTGGACGCTCCGTCCGGGCTCCCGCCCCGCGTACGCATCCCTCGATGGATTCAGCTCGTAGGGCTGCCGCTCATTGCGTTCCTCGCGTTCGGGCTGGCGCAGACGGTCGGTCATACGCTCGTGCTCTTCGTCGTCGCGGGACTGATCGCGCTGTTTCTGGATCCGCTCGTGCGAGCAGTCGAGAAGGTGGGGCTTCGACGCGGCCTCGCGGTCGCGCTCGTATACCTGGCGTTTCTCGCTGCGCTCGTCGTGATCATCGGTGCGCTCACGACCGTCGTTGTCGGTCAGACAAAGACGGCTGCAAGCCGCTTCAACTCGTATTTCACAGTCGCGAACGGACGGACCCACAAGACCGACGCCTCCCGCGACGTCGATCGGCTGCAGCGGTGGCTCGACGGACACCACCTGCGTGGCATTCAGATTTCGAAGCCAGGGCACAAGTTCGTCGACTCGATTCGCAAGCGCGACGTCGGCAAGTACACCTCGCGTGCGGTGAGCTTCGTGGAGGGTGCCGCGATCTCGATCGGTAAGGCGCTCTTCTCGACCGTGCTGGTGATCGTTGTCTCCGTCTACATGCTGCTCGACCTCCGACGCTTCGGCGCCGCTCTCGATCGCCGCTTCCCACCGCACACAGGCCCACCGCTGCTTCGGCGAGCCGAAGACGCGCTCGTCTCGTATCTCCGGGGTCAGGTCCTCCTCAGCCTGATCATGGGTGCGTCGGCAGGACTCGGTCTCTATCTGCTTGGAGTCACCGGCCTCTTGCCCGGCGGCGATACCTACGCACTGCTCTTTGGCGGTTGGGTCGCGGTCACCGAGTTGCTGCCGTACGTCGGCCCCTGGATCGGCGCGATTCCGCCACTCATCTTCGCCGCGGTCGTGCATCCGGTTGCGGTCATCTGGGTCACGACCCTCTTCCTGATCATCCACCAGATCGAAGGCCACATCGTGGTGCCAAACGTGATGGCGAATGCGCTGCGGCTGCACCCGCTGCTCGTGATCTTCGGTCTGCTCGCGGGAATCGATATCGACGGGCTCGTCGGTGTGCTGATGGCGCTGCCGCTTCTCGCCGTGGGACGGGCCACGTGGGAGTTCTTTGGCGAGCGTGTGGAGTTTGAACGCTGGCGTACCGGAACGATCCCGGTCGAAGTCGAGATCGAGACGCCCGCGAACGACTGATCCGGTCGTCCTCTCGACGACCCACGACGAGCTTCCGTCTACCCTTGACCTCATGACGGAGTTCCCCGCAGTCCGCCTGCGTCGCCTGCGACGCACCCCGGCGTTGCGTTCGCTCGTTCGCGAGACCTCGCTCTCGCTCGAGAACATCGTCATGCCGCTCTTCGTCGCACCGCAGCCGCTGCGCAACGACCGGCTGCCCGGAATGTCTCGGCACACGATCGACGGTCTGTTGCACGAGTGCGAGGAGCTCTCGCGGCTCGGGATTCCCGGCGTGATTCTCTTCGGTATCCCCGAAGAGAAGGACGACGAGGGAACCGGTGCGTGGATCGCCGACGGGATCGTCCAGCAGGCGCTTCGTGCCGTGAAGGCGCGGTTCCCGGAGCTCCTCGTCATGACCGACGTGTGCCTCTGCGAGTACACGTCGCACGGGCACTGCGGTGTCCTCCATGGCCACGAGATCGACAACGACGCCTCGCTTGAGCGGATCGTGCGCACAGCTGTCTCGCACGCCGAAGCGGGTGCTGACGTCGTCTGCCCGAGCGACATGATGGACGGTCGCGTTGGCGCGATCCGTGCTGCGCTCCCCGACACACCGATCATCTCCTACGCGGCCAAGTACGCCTCAGCGTTCTACGGGCCGTTCCGTGAAGCAGCCGGGTCAACCCCGTCGTTCGGCGACCGGCGGAGCTACCAGATGGATTTCGCCAACCATCGCGAGGCGCTCCGCGAGTGTGAGCTCGACATTGCTGAGGGCGCCGACATGCTGATGGTGAAACCGGCACTTGCCTACCTCGATGTGCTTCGTTCGATGCGCGATCGTTTCGATCTGCCGCTCGCGGCCTACAACGTCTCGGGCGAGTACGCGATGATCCGCGCCGCGGCCGCGTCGGGTGACCTTGATGAGCGCGGTGCTGTGCTTGAGTCGCTGACCGCGATGCGCCGCGCTGGCGCCGACGTGATCTTCACCTACTGGGCCAAGGAGCTTGCAGCGTGGCTGTAGGCGGCGGACTCGAGCGCAGTGAGCTCTGGCATCGCGCACAGAAGCTGATCCCTGGTGGGGTGAACTCACCCGTCCGTGCGATGCGCTCGGTGGGGATCCCGGAGCCTCTCTTCGTCGCCCTGGCAAAGGGTGCGTATCTCGAGACGGTAGACGGCCGCACGCTGCTCGACTGGGTGCAGTCGTGGGGGCCGCTGCCATTCGGTCACGCCGACCCGGAGACAATCGAGGTCGTCCGCGCGGCTGCGCTTGACGGCACGACCTACGGTGCGTCGACCGAGCGGGAGGTCGATCTCGCAGCCGAGCTCGTTGACGCGCTGCCGTCGGTTGAGCAGGTGCGGCTCGTCTCGTCAGGCACCGAGGCAGCGATGTCGGCGCTGCGACTCGCACGGGGCTTTACCCGTCGCGACCGGATCATCAAGTTTGCGGGCTGCTACCACGGCCACGCCGACCCGTTCCTAGCCGCGGCCGGGTCGGGTCTCGCGACGCTTGGCATCCCGGCGAGCCCGGGTGTCCCCTCCGCCGTCACAGCCGACACGATCATCGTCGACTACAACGACATTGATGCCACCGCAGCCGCTGTTGAGCGGTACGGCGAAGGGCTTGCCGCGATCGTTGTCGAGCCGGTCGCCGGGAACATGGGCTGTGTTCCACCCGTCCCGGGCTTCCTCGAAGGCCTGCGAGCGCTGTGTGATGCGAGTGGCGCGTTGCTGATCTTCGACGAGGTGATCACCGGCTTCCGCGTTGGTCGCAGCGGCGCTCAGGGTCGCTACGGCGTTACGCCAGACCTGACGATTCTCGGGAAGATCGTTGGTGGTGGGCTGCCGCTTGCGGCGTTTGGCGGCCGGGCCGACGTCATGGGGCGGCTCGCTCCGGCAGGTGACGTCTACCAGGCCGGAACGCTCTCGGGCAATCCGCTTGCAACCGCCGCGGGCCTCTCGGTATTGCGTCGCCTGCGCGATCCCAAGGTGTACGAGGAGCTTGAGCGACGCTCGGCTCGTCTCGAGGCTGGCCTTGCACCCTACGGTCGCGTGCAGCGCGTGGGCGCGATGCTGACGTTCTTCACAGGCACCGACCCGGTGACCCGCTTTGTCGACCTCGACACCGAGCGTTACGCGGAGCTCTTCCGTGGTCTGCTCGATCAGGGCGTGTATCTCGCACCGAGTCAGTACGAGTGCATGTTTCCCTCGCTCGCGCATGGCGATGAGGAGATCGATCGCACGATCGCCGCGGTCGCCTCGATCGTCGGGTGAGCGCCGTGATCGAGCCAACGGTGCTGCGCGGCAGGTCTGTCCTCGTTGACGTCACATGCACGTCACCTGGGGGCCAGGAGATCGACCACTTCCAGGTGCGAGGCGTGATCGAGATCGTGTCGGAACGCTCGATAGGAATTCGCCGTGAGGGCATGTCGGAGCTCTACGGGCTGCCGCCACTCTTCGATCGCTTCCGAGCGACCGAGTCGGATGAGCGACTGGTATGGAAGCGCACCGGCGAGGAGTTGAGCGTCGACTACGTCGTTGACTTCTCTGTTGCGGTCGCCGACGCGGAGATGCTCCTGATGGTTCGTAGCCTCGGGTTCCAGCCATGACGGCAACTGTCGACGCGATCACCGCGGGCGCACGCAGTGAGAGTCCGTTGTGGGCGGCCTCGCTTCGGCGCGAGCCCGAGTGGGAGCCGATCTTCGGCGACCTTGTACCCGAGGCGATCGCTCTTGGGCTTGAGACGGTGTACGAGGCCTACCTCGTCCATTACGGCCGTGCCCGCCTGTTTGCGCCGGACGATCCTGACGAGGCGGTGCTGCTCGGTGACTACCTCTATGCGCACGGCCTTGTGCGGATCGCCGAGGCGGGTGGTGTTGAGGCGGTGGCCGTGATGGCCGAGCTGATCTCGACCTGCGCGGCGCTTCGGGCTGCGGGCGAGACCGACGACGGTGCTGCGTGGATCGAGGCGGTGCGAGGCCTCGGCGGTGTGCCCGAGGCCACACAGATCTCCGTCGCGATTGAACGACACTCCGCTAGAGTCGCCTCGTGACAATTGACTCGATCCTCCTCGATGCAGCCTCTGACGGCCGCAACGTGATTGTTGGAATGCTGCTCGTGGGCCTGTTCTTCTTGGCCGTGATCGGCATCGGTGAGTTCGTTCGCACGTCGAACCACCGCCGCCACGAGCGCAAGCGCACCCGTCCCCTCTAGGAACGCGTCGGCCTATGGCCATCGCTGATCTCCGCGAGTGGATTGCGCTCCTCGAACGCGAGGGTGAACTCCGTCGCGTCTCGGTTGAGGTCGACCCGTATCTCGAGATGACCGAGATCGTCGATCGCACCGTCAAGGCGGGCGGCCCAGCACTGCTCTTCGAGCGCCCCAAGGGGAGCGCGCACCCGCTACTCGTCAACCAGTTTGGGACGTTGAAGCGCACCTGCCTCGCCTTCGGGGTGAACGACCTTGACGAGGTGGCAGCGAAGCTCTCCGATGTCCTCGAGATGCAGCCGCCTGAGGGGCTCGTCGACAAGATCCGTGGTCTCCAGAAGCTGAAGTCGATCGCCGACTCTCGTCCCAAGGTCGTGAAGCGCGGGGCATGCCAGGAGGTCGTTCTCCGTGGCGATGAGGTCGATCTCTCGCTGCTGCCGGTACAGACGTGTTGGCCTGACGATGCCGGCCCCTTCATGACCTTTCCTGCGGTGATTACCCGCGATCCACGCAACGGCTCGCGCAATGTCGGGATGTATCGCATGCAGGTGCTCTCGAAGAACACGACCGGGATGCACTGGCAGATCCATAAGGACGGCCGGGCCGACTTCATGTTCAGTGAGGGGCGGATGGAGGTCGCCGTCGCGTTTGGCCTTGATCCGATCACGGCCTACAGTGCCTCGGCGCCGCTGCCGAAGCACATCGACGAGTTCATGTTTGCGGGCTATCTGCGCGGTGAGGCTGTCGAGCTCGTGAAGGGCGTTACCGTTGACATCGAGGTACCGGCGAACGCCGAGATCGTTCTTGAGGGGTACGTCGAGCGTGGCGACGTTGCGGTCGAAGGGCCGTTCGGTGACCACACCGGCTTCTACACGCCTCCCGAGGAGTTTCCGGTCTTCCACGTCACGGCGATGACGATGCGCCGCGAGGCGATCTACCCGTCAATCGTGGTCGGCAAGCCGATCCAGGAAGACGCCTGGCTGGGCAAGGCGACCGAGCGGATCTTCCTGCCCGCGATCAAAGCGAGTGTTCCCGAGATCGTCGACTACGACCTACCCGTCGCGGGAACGTTCCACAACTGTGCGATTGTTTCGATCCGGAAGGCCTATCCCGGCCACGCACGCAAGGTGATGCACGCTATCTGGGGGCTCGGGCTGCTCTCGCTGACGAAAGGCGTCGTTGTTGTCGATGAGCACGTGAACGTTCACGACTACGGCGAGGTGTTCTTCTACGTCGGAGCGAACGTTGATCCGGCGCGCGACGTCGTCCTTGCCGACGGCCCAACCGATCACCTCGATCATGCGTCGACGCTGCCGTTCATTTCGGGGAAGATCGGCATCGATGCAACGGCGAAGGGGCCTGACGAAGGCGCGCGTCCGTGGCCGCCCGAGATCGAGATGCGCGACGAGATCGTCCGCCTCGTCGATGGGCGCTGGGCCGAGTACGGCATCGACCTATAGGGAAATCTCGACGCTTTTTGCCGTTCGGCAGGAGGAACGCCCCGAAAATGGCGTTGTTGCATCGGTTCTCCCACACGATTTCTGCGCAGTTCGGTAGGCTCCGCGTTCCGCGTTCGTGACGTTTGTATCTATCGCCCATGGATCCCAGACGGAAAACCCCGCACGTCCCCGGCCCAAGCTTGTGGCCTGTCGGCTTCGCCATCGGCGTCGCTGTCGCCCTGCTCGGCCTCGTTGTGCGCTGGCAGATCATCGCCCTCGGCATCGTCATCGCGCTGATCTTCGGAATCCTCTGGATTCGCGACGCGGCGGGTCGGCGCGGCATCTCCGACGTCGCTGAGGTTGAGTCGGAGTACGGCCCTGGCCACCCCGGGCCGACGATTCCGCCGCCCTCGACGCGTGATAAGTACTCCCGCAACGTCTTCCTTGAACTCTCGACGCTCGGCGTCGGCGGGATCATCGGCGGTCTCGTCACGCTCCCCGCGCTCGGGTTCATGATCGGCCCGGCGTTCCTCAAGCAGGGCGTCAAGGATCACGACCTCGGGCCGGTCGAGAACTTCCCGCAGGACGCGTTTGTCGTCGCGACCTACATGTCCGATCCCGCCCAGGGTGAGGTGTCGCGTCGCACGGCGTTCGTTCGCTACAACGGCCTGCTCGGCTCGCAGCCGAGCTTCACGATCATCTCGAACCACTGCGTTCACTTGGGCTGCCCGGTTCAGCCGAACGGCCCGGTCTATGACAAGCAGTCGAAGACGTACGGCGATGTGACGCTGATTCCCGCGAAGCCGTCAGGCTTCGGCTGCCCCTGCCACGGCGGCCAGTACGACTCGGAAGGTAACCGTGTCGCCGGCCCACCCGTTCGGGCCCTCGACCGCTACTCGTTCTCGATCCGCAACGGCCACCTCTACGTCGGTGCTCCGTACTCCGTCGCGAAGGTCGAGGGCGAAGGTGCCGCCGCGAAGATCCACAAGAACTCCTACTCGTTCCCGGGCGAGCAGGCGTCGGGTATCGAGTCCTGGCTCTATCCCATCCAGCCTCCCAACTAAGCGAGACCGTGGCGAACCAGCGTTCAAAGTACGAGCACCTGATGTACCCGGTCGACTGGCTCGAAGAGCGGTCGGGCCTCGTTGGCGGGATGAAGTACTTCCTGTTCCGCAAGGTGCCGGGCGACGTCAACTGGTTCCAGACGCTCGGTGCGGCAACGCTCACCGCCTTCCTTGTGCAGGCGACGACGGGCGTGATGCTCGCGATGTACTACAAGCCCGACGCGAAGAGCGCCTATCCGTCGATCGAGCACATCACGAACGACCTCTTCGCCGGTTGGCTTGTCCGCGGCATGCATCGCTGGGGCGCCTCGGTGTTCATCATCTTGATGTTCATGCACATGGGGCGCGTGTTCCTCTTTGGTGCCTACAAGTACCCGCGCGAGCTCACCTGGATCGTCGGTGTGATCCTCGTCGCGCTTGGCCTTGCCGAAGGCTTCACGGGCTACCTGCTGCCGTGGGATCAGACGGCGTACTGGGCGACGACGGTCGGCATCAACATCAACGGCACAGCGCCCTTCCTCGGGCCGTTCATCGCGCAGTTCCTGCAGGGCGGTGAGTTCATCAACACCGACACGCTCAGCCGCTTCTATGCGATCCACATGCTGCTTCTGCCCGCGATGATCGCGGGGCTGATCGGCTTGCACCTCTATCTCGTCATTCGCCTCGGCGTGACGTCGCCGCCGTGGTCGAAGGAGGCCGCTGGGTCGGGCGATCCGGAGCAGGGAGCTGACGGGGAGACGCATGGCTGAGGATCGTCGAGTCTTCCGGGAGCGCCAGTTCAAGCAGTACAAGTCCGACGTCAAGAAGCGCGGAAAGCCCTTCTACCCGTACGTCATGCTCCACGACTCGATCATGTCGCTGATGGTCGTCGGCGTGATCATCGCGCTCGCAACGATCTGGAAGTGGACGACCCCGGGCGACCACACGGGCATCGTCATGCACAACGGTGTTGCGTCGACCGAGGGCACCTCGGGTTGGCTCGGGAAGCTCAACGACGATCCTGCCGACCCCGGCACGATCAGCTTCACCCCGCGGCCTGATTGGTACTTCTACTTCCTCTTCTATCTCCTGCGGATCTTCAAGTGGCCGGAGTCGGTGATCCTCGGCACGATCGGTATTCCGACGATCTGCGTGCTGCTCTTGATCGCGATCCCGTTCCTCGATACCCGTGCGGAGCGGCGGCCCCTGCATCGACCGGTCGCGATGGTCACGGGTGTGCTCGTGATCTTCTCGATGGGGATGATGACCTACCGTGGCGCGACCGCGAAGGAGTCGCTTGGCTCGGAGCTGATCGGCAAGGTGCCCGAGTGGGCGGCGAAGCAGGGCTTTGCCGATAACCCCAAAGCGATCGCTGGCGCGAAGCTCTTCGCGGTCGCCGGCTGCATGAACTGCCATGTCTACCTCGGCAGCGGTGCCGCGAACCTCGGTGCGCCAGAGCTCACTGCGGAGGGTGCACAGCATCGCGGCATCCTCTTCCAGGTTGAGCACCTCAAGTGCCCGAGCTGCGTCACGAAGGGCAGCCCGATGCCGTCCTTCGCAAGCCAGGGCCAGGCGAACCTGACGCTCCTCGCGGAGTTCCTCGAAGCCTCGCAGGGCCCGAAGTAGCGTTCGCCCCCGGCGACCGTGCCGGAACTAGGCTGTAGCTCCCACTCTCATGCGCATCTTTCTCGGTATCACCGGTGGTTCAGGCGCCCCCTACGCTGCGCGTCTCCTTGAGGCGCTGAGCGGCGCGGGCGCTGAGGTTGGACTGTGCGTTTCGGCAGCTGCGCTTGAGGTGATCGCGACCGAGATCTACAGCGACGCGCTCCTTTCACGTGATGAGACGCTCGCTCGCTTCACCGTCGGTATCGACGGCGTCACGGCCGTCGACGACAAGGATTGGCGCTCACCGTACGCGTCAGGCTCGGCGAAGATCGACGCGTATGTCGTGTGCCCGTGTTCGATGGGCACGCTTGGGACGATCGCGTCGGGTGGCAGTCAAAACCTGATTCACCGCGCGGCCGCGGTTGCGTTGAAGGAGGAGCGGAAGCTGATTCTCTGCCCGCGTGAGACGCCGTACTCGCTGATCCACCTCGAGAACATGCTCACGCTCAAGCGTGCCGGTGCGACGATCCTGCCGCTCTCGCCGGGCTTCTACTCGGGCGCCCAGACGATTGCCGATCTTGTCGACTTCGTTGTGGCGCGCATCCTCGATCAGCTTGGGGTCGAGAACACCCTCGTGCCGCGTTGGGGCGAATCGGCGGCGGAGCAGGCGTGACGCTCGCGCCCGACGCGGTGCGGTCGATGTTCGACCGGATTGCACCTGTGTACGACGTGATGAATCGCGTCATGACTGCAGGGCTCGACGTGCGGTGGCGGCGCCACGCAGCCGAGGCTGTGGTCTCACTTGGTGACCGTGTCTTCGACGGCGCCTGCGGGACGGGAGACTTCGCGCTCGCCGATCGACGTGCGGGAGCGGGCGAGGTGATCGGTCTCGACTTCTCATCGCAGATGCTCGCGCGTGCCCGCGCAAAGGCGCCTGAGCTTGAGTGGGTACAGGGTGACCTGCTCGCCTTGCCGTTTCCTGACGCCTCATTCGACGCCGCGACGGTCGGGTTCGGAGTGCGCAACGTCGCCGATCTCGACCTCGCGTTGCGCGAGCTTCGGCGAATCCTCCGCCCTGGCGGCCGGTTGGCGATTCTCGAGATCACGACCCCTCGCGGGTTGGTACGTCCGTTCTTTTCGCTGTGGTTCGACCGGATCGTGCCGTTGCTCGGCAAGGTGCTTCCGGGTGGGAGCGCGTACACGTACCTGCCTGCGTCCGTGAAGCGGTTCCCTGGCGCCGAGGAACTCGCGCTACGTCTTGAGGCGGCGGGTTTCGCCCACGTTCGGTTTACGCTCTTCGGTGGCAGCATCGTTGCGCTGCACACCGGTGTCGCTCAGGAGGCGGAGTGAGTCAGATCGAGGCGCTTGACACAGTTCCGGGTCTCGCCGCCTATCTCGGCGAACTCGAGGCGCGTCTTGCACGTGCCGTCGAGCGTCGACCGGGGCTCGCAGCCGAGGTCTCTGGCGAGGTGCTCGCGGCCGGTGGCAAGCGTCTTCGGCCGTTGCTCTGCTTTCTCGTCTCCGATCCCGCCGAGCCGCCGCTCGTCGCTGCAGGGGTTGCAGTCGAGCTCGTCCACATGGCGACGCTCGTCCACGACGATCTCGTCGATGGCGCTCGCGTTCGGCGTGGCGCTCCGGCGGCGTGGTCGGTATTTGGCGCCCAAGCGGCACTTGGCGCTGGCGACTACCTCTTCTCGTGCGCCTTCGCGGAACTCGCTGCGACCGGTGACGCCAATGCCGTCGCAACACTCGCCGAGGCCAGCCTGGCGCTCGCCCGAGGCGAGGCGATGCAGCGGCTACAGGTACGCCAGCCCGATACGACCGTCGATGCCTACCTCGAGCGCTGCGCCCTCAAGACAGGGAAGCTCTTTGAGGCGGCCTGCCTCCTCGGGTCGGGCGGCAACAGAGATCTCGGTGCCTACGGTCTTGCGCTCGGGATCGCCTTCCAGATCGCCGACGACATCCTCGACTGCGCGGGCGAGAGTCACGACACCGGGAAGATTCCTGGAACGGACCTCCGTGAGGGCACGCCCACGCTGCCGCTGCTGCTTGCTGCGCAGCAGGATGAGGTCGTTCGCGCCGCTCTCGCCGGCGGGCCGGTCGATGGCGCTCTCGTGCGCGTTGCCGCGACCGATGCCCTGGCCCGCTCCCGGGAGGCCGCGCTCGACTACGCTGCAAAGGCGCGCGCCCATCTTGTTGCCGGTGCGCACCGCGAGGAGTTGGAAGCCCTGACCTACGCCGTCGTCGACAGAGTGAGCTAATGGCAATTGCAGTCGACAGAGCGCTGGACCAGATCCGCGAAAAGGTGGAGGCGAACGTCCGTCTCGATCTCGAGGACGGTCTCACGCTCCTCGAATCAGATGACCTGCTCGCGCTCGGGGAGCTCGCCGACCTCTCACGTCGCGTACGTGGCGGCGACGACCGGGTCTACTTCGTCCAGAACCTGTACTTGAACCAGACGAACGTCTGCCGCGTGAAGTGCAAGTTCTGTGCCTTCGCCGCGACGCAGAAGCAGGAGCAGGCTTACACAACGACGCCCGAGGAACTCGTCGCCGACGCGCTCGCGCAGCGCGAGGTCACGGGGTTCACCGAGATCCACATGGTGAACGGCGAGAACCCGCACGTCGATTTCGAGTTCTACCGCGACACGATCCACCGCCTGCACGACGCGATGCCCGACGTGCACCTCAAGTGCTACACGGCCTCTGAGATCCACCACATGACGACACTCTCGGGGCTCTCCCACGAGGAGGTGTTGCGCGAGTTGAAAGCCGTCGGTCTTGGCTCGCTGCCGGGTGGTGGCGCGGAGATCTTCGCCGATCGCGTTCGTCGACTCGTGACCCCAGGCAAGGAGCACCCGGACATCTGGTTCCACGTGCACGACACCGCGCACAAGCTGGGAATTCCGACGCACTGCACGATGCTCTACGGCCATGTTGAGACCTACGAGGAGCGGATCGACCACCTGATTCGTCTGCGCGACCAGCAGGACAAGACGGGCGGGTTCCTCGCGTTCGTGCCGCTCGCGTTCCATCCCGAGAACACGGTGTTCGAGCGTCGCGGCTTCACGTTCCAGACGGGTGCCGAGGATCTGAAGATGCTCGCCGTCTCGCGGCTGATGCTCGACAACATCGCAAACATCAAGGCCTACTGGATCAGCTTGACGATGCCGGTCGCCCAGATCGCACTCCACATGGGTGCAAATGACGTGCAGGGCACGGTCGTGCGCGAGTCGATCTTCCACTCTGCGGGGGCGACCACGGGCACCGAGCAGAAGATCGCCGAGCTCGTGCGCGTCGTGCAGGAGGCCGGCCGCATTCCGGTGCAGCGCGACACGCTCTACAACGAGATTCGCCGGTGGGAGTCGTAGCGTGATTCGCCTCGGCCGGATCTCCTACGCCAACATGGCGCCGGTGTTCTTTCGGGTTGACGCCGAGTACGAAGAAGTGACGGGAGTCCCGACCGATCTCAACCGCCGCCTCGTTGCGGGCGAGCTCGACACCGCGCCGATCTCGTCGATCGAGTATGCGCGCAACGCCGACTCACTGCGGCTGCTGCCACGCCTCTGCGTCTCGTCGGAAGGTGCCGTCGATTCGATTCAGCTCGTCTCGCGCACCCCGTTTGATCGCATCCGCACCGTCGCTGTCACGCCGGAGTCGGCGACGTCGGTGGTGCTGACGAAGATCCTGCTGCCTGACGCCGAGCAGGTGCCGCTTGGTGAAGACGCCGAGGCGACCCTCCTGATCGGCGACGCCGCGCTGAAGTCGGCGTTCGAAGATCCGACACCGCACCACGATCTCGGCCGTCTCTGGCTTGAGCGCACGGGGCTGCCGATGGTGTTCGCCGTGTGGGCGGCACCAGAGCCGCTTCATCCCGATCTCGCGTCGCTCGAAGACGCACTCGTTGCGTCGCTGCGGGCAGCGCGTGCCGAGCCCGAGACGCTCGCCTACGAGGCGGCCGCGTTGTACGGCTACCCTGCCGGGTTCCTCGCGCGCTACTTCGAGAAGCTCCGCTACCGCTTCGGTCCGCGCGAGCGTGCAGGCCTCTACACCTTCCTCGAGCTTGCGCATGAGGTTGGCGAGCTCGACGAGGTGCCGGAGCTCCGTTTTGCGACCACCCCGGCGGTCGTGTGATGGCGGTTGCGACCGGCTCGCAGACGGCCGAGATCCTCGACCGAGTCCTCTCGGGCGAGCGGCTGAGCGACGACGACGCGATTGCGCTGCTTCGTTCACGCGACCTGATCGCCGTCGGCCGCGCCGCGAATGAGCTGCGCTCGCGCAAGGTCGACCCGTCCCGGATCACCTTCATTATCGATCGCAACATCAACTACACGAACATCTGCAAGACCGATTGCGACTTCTGCGCCTTCTACCGAGCGCCAGGCGACACGGGCGAGGGGTACCTGCTCCCGAAGCCGATCATCTTCAAGAAGATCGAGGAGACGCTCGCGCTCGGCGGTACCGGCGTGCTGATGCAGGGCGGCCATCATCCTGATCTCGGGATCGACTACTACGAGGATCTCTTCAAATCGATCAAGGAGCGCTACCCGATCCACCTGCACGCGTTGTCGCCGCCCGAGATCCAGCACATCTCGCGCGCATCGAAGCTCGCCGTGCCCGACGTGTTGAGCCGCCTCCGCGACGCAGGGCTCGACTCGATCCCCGGTGGTGGCGCCGAGATTCTCGTTGACCGCGTACGCGCGATCATCGCCCCGAAGAAGACGAAGTCGGCCGAGTGGCTTGGCGTGATGCGCCAGGCGCACCGGCTTGGCATGTCGACGACCGCGACGATGATGTACGGACACGTCGAGACGCTTGAGGAGCGGGTCGAGCACATGCGCAAGATCCGCGAGCTGCAAGACGAGACGCGGGGGTTCCGCGCGTTCATCTCGTGGACGTTCCAGGACGACGGCAACCGGGTGGCAGCGCTCGTTCCGCCAGAGACGCGCCCGACCTCCTTCGACTACCTGCTGACCCAGGCGGTCTCGCGGCTCTACCTCGACAACGTCGACCACATCCAGTCGAGCTGGGTGACCCAGGGCATGAAGGTCGGCCAGGTTGCGCTCGAGTTCGGTGCCGACGACCTCGGTTCGATCATGATCGAGGAGAACGTCGTCTCGGCCGCCGGAACGACCTACCGCGCCTCAGCAGAGGACTTTGCACGGACGATCCGCGCGCTGGGCAAGACGCCCGTTCAGCGCGACACGCTGTACCGCGACGTCAAGGTCTGGAACTAGCAGCCGCGCGATGACGAGCTTTCTCGCCCAGAACGGTGTGCTTGCCGTGTTCATCTTGATGGCGATCGACGCGGTATTCCCCGCGTTCAGCGAGCTTGTCATGGTCTATGGCGGAGCCCTCGCCTCAGGTGCGCTTGCGTCACAGGTCGACGTCTTTGGCTCCCACGAGACAGGAACGGGCGCGTACATCGCGATCGCTCTTTCGGGAACTGTCGGCTACCTCGTCGGTTCGATCGCTGGCTGGGCGATCGGCTGGTACGGCGGGCATCCGTTCGTCGAGCGGTACGGCCGTGGACTGCACCTTGGCCCCGACCGCGTCGCACGCGCCGAGAGGTGGTTCGCGCGCTTCGGCTCGTGGGCGGTGTTGGTTGGCCGCGTCACCCCGGTCGCCCGCTCGTTCATCTCGATCCCCGCAGGTCTCTTCCGCGCCCCGCTTGCCTCCTACATCGTCCTGACGGCGATCGGCAGCGCCGTGTGGGCGTTTGCGCTCGCTGCGGTGGGCTGGGGGCTCGGGTCGAACTGGTCGCGTTTCGACCACGCGTTCAAGTACGTCGAAGTTGCGGTCGTAGCGGGAATCGTCATCTGGGCGGCGTATTGGGTGGTTCGGAAGCGTCGCTCCATTAGCATGTCCTGACCTATGGGAATCCCACACGTTGACGTCAAGGCGCAGTACGCGCCCCTCATGGACCAGCTCAAGGCGGCATTTGCCGAGACCCTTGAGACCGGCCGTTTCATCTTTGGCCCCGAAGTAGAGGCGTTTGAGCGCGAAGCTGCGGCTGCCCTTGGCTGTGCCGAGACGGTGAGCTGCGCGAACGGAACCGACGCGCTTGTGCTCGCGATGGACGCGATGGAGATCGGCCCCGGCGATGAGGTCATCTGCCCAGCGTTCACGTTCTACGCCACCGCCGAGGCGATCGCCCGCCGAGGCGCGACCCCAGTCTTCGCTGACATCGACCCCGTCTCACTGAACATCGACCCGGCCGACGTTGAGCGCAAGATCACCGCAAAGACGAAGGCGATCATGCCGGTGCACCTCTTTGGTCGCCCTGCTCCGCTCGCCGAGGTTCAGGCGTTCGGCCTGCCGGTGATCGAGGACTCCGCGCAGGCGTTTGGCGCTGCCGGCATCGCGACGAGCGTCGTCTCGACCTTCAGCTTCTTCCCCACCAAGAACCTCTTCGCGCTCGGCGATGGCGGTCTCATTGGCGTCAACGACCCCGAGATTGCGGAGCGTCTGCGCATGCTCCGTTTCCACGGGTCGCGCGCGAAAAAGACGTTCGAGTACGTCGGCTACAACTCGCGGCTCGATGCCGTGCAGGCGTCGATGCTGCGGATCTTCCTACCGCACCTGCCGATGTGGAACGCGCAGCGTCGCGAGGCGGCCGCGCGGTACGCAGAGCTCGGGCTCGGCGAGCTTGTCGAGCCGCCGGTCGATGAGGCGGGCCACGTCTACCACATGTATTGCGTGCGAAGCACCGAGCGCGATCAGCTCGCTGCTGCACTCAGCGCCGCGGGTATCGGCTTCGCCGTCTACTACGACCCGCCCCTTCATCTCCAGCCTGCGCTCACCTATCTCGGGTACAAGCCCGGCGACCTTCCGGTCACCGAGCAAGCTTCGCTCGAGAACCTCTGCCTCCCAATGTGGGGTGGCATCTCTGAGGCGCAGCAGGCAGAGGTTGTCGACGTTCTGCGGAAGGCGTCGACGCTTCTCCCGACGTGATCTCGTTCCCGATCACCCGACACCGGATCTGGCAGCTCCTCGCTGACGCTGTCCTGATTGCGGCGGCCTGGCGGATCACGTTCTTCCTCACGTTCGATCGCGAGATCCCGCCGTTCTACCGGCACCTGCTCGGCTGGCGCGTCGTCGCCGCCGTCGTTGCGATCAAGCTCGCAACGTTCGTGCTGTTCGGCTTCTACAACCGTTGGTGGCGGTACGTGTCGACGCGCGACATGTGGGGCGCGGCCCGCGGTGTGATCACCGGCTCGCTGCTCGCCTACCTCGCGCTCTACGCATTTCCACCTGAGGCGACGTCGCATCTGCCGCGACGCATCGCCGCCCTCGACCTGCTCCTCTTGCTCGCGTTCGTCGCCGGTACACGCCTGCTTGCACGATCGTTGATCGAGCGGCCGCAAGGGACGATCGTCGCGCGCGGTCGTGAGGTGCTGATCGTTGGTGCGGGCGACGCCGCGCAGCTGCTGCTCCGCGAGATTCAGCGCAACCCCTACCTCGCGTACACGCCGATCGGCCTGATCGACGACGACCCACGCAAGAAGAACCTGCGGATTCATGGGGTGCGCGTCCTTGGGACGACCGACGAGATGCCACGACTCCTTCGTGACAACCGGCCCGACGAAGTGCTGATCGCGATGCCGTCTGCTCCTGGCGAGGTACGGCGTAAGGTCGTCGACCTCACGCGCGCCGAAGGCATTCCGGTGAAGACGCTCCCCGGCCTTCACGAGCTCATCAAGGGCGACATCAACCTGGCTCGCCAGATCCGCCCCGTCCAGGTCGAGGATGTCCTTGGTCGCGAGCAGGTCGAGGTCGACCTCGACGCGGTCGCGGCGTACGTGCGCGACCGCACCGTGCTCGTTTCCGGCGCGGGCGGCTCGATCGGTTCGGAGCTCTGTCGCCAGCTTGCGCGACTTGGAGTCGCCCGGCTCGTGCTCGTCGAGCAGGGCGAGACGCCCCTCTACGAGATCGAGCGTGAGCTCGTCGACGAGCGCGACTTCCCCGCCGCAGCTCCCGTGCTTGCCGACTGCGGCGATCGCGAGCGGATGCGCCGTGTCTTCGAGCGGTACCGCCCCGATGTCGTCTTCCACGCTGCGGCGTACAAGCATGTGCCGATGCTTGAGGCGAACCCGCTGCAGGCCGTGACAAACAATGTGCTCGCAACACGCGCGCTCGTGCAGGTTGCGGTCGAGTTCGGCGTCAAGCGCTTCGTCATGATCTCGACCGACAAGGCAGCGAAGCCGAAGAATCTGCTCGGCCAGTCAAAGGCGATCTGCGAGTGGATCGTCGAGTCGTTCGCGCACCGTGACGATGTCGAGACGCGCTTCGTGGCGGTGCGGTTCGGGAACGTGCTCGGCTCGTCTGGCTCCGTGATCCCGATCTTCCGTCGTCAGATCGAGCGCGGCGGTCCGATCACGGTGACCCATCCTGAGATGACGCGCTTCTTCATGACGATCCCCGAGGCCTCATCGCTTGTCGTTCAGGCAGGCGCGATGGGCGGCCGCGGCCAGGTGTACGTCCTCGATATGGGTAAGCCGGTGAAGATCCTTGAACTCGCCCGTCAGATGATCGAGCTCTCAGGACATACCGAGGAGGAGATCCCGATCGCCTTTGTCGGCTCTCGCGCCGGCGAGAAGATGCATGAGGAGCTCTGGAACGAGGGTGAGGCAGTCGGCCCGACCTCCCACCCAAAGATCTCGCGTGCCGCTCGTGCGCCGATCAATGCGGAATGGCTCGACGAGCAGCTTGCCGTGCTTGAACGCCTTGCAGGCTCGGGCGATGTGACCGGTGTTGTGTCGCACCTTTCGGCGATGGTCGCCGCTCCCGTGCGGAGCGGTTCGGCCGTCCTTGAAGACACGCTGCACTGATCTACCCCGGTTGGGCCCCGGAAGGGTTAGGAGGAATTCCGTATGAAACCCCTACGGAGCCTTTTCCTACCTGATGGACCCCGGTACTTTCCGCAGTGGATACCCCTGCGGCCTTTCCGGTATCCACCAACTCTGCGATGGCGACATTTCCACTCACCCCACGTCGTGCCCTGACCGGGAAGATGTTCCGCGGTCTCGCCGCCGTTGGTACTGCACGCATCGAGCGTGCCGTGCGTGACGCGATCGAGGAACTGACCTACCGCGACCTCGACGTCGAGCTCGACATCGAGCAGCACGCCGACCAGCACGGTCACCTCGTTCACACGCCCGCCGGAAGCTTTCTCTTCGAGGCACGTGAGGCGGCATACACCTCACGCGATCTTGCTGCGATCACGATGCGGGCGCGGGTTCTCTCGGGTCAGCGTGGGTACGAGATCGCACCGGCGCTCTGCCTCGCCGACGACCGCACGGTCACGCTGCGTCGTCATGCGGGCGTGTGGATCGTCAGTTTGGAACGGCTCGGCGATTGGGCCGGCCTCCAGCACGACCCTGAGTTCGTCTAGGTCGCTAGCGGCGCTTCAGCTCGAGCGCACCAAGCAATAGCTCAAGCATCGTTCGCGGATCTCGAGCAGGCGGCCGTACGGTTGCATCGCGTTTGCGTAGGTCGAGATCGTCGGGGTCGGTGAGCGGGCGCAGTCGCCCCTCGCGCATCAACCATTCGTCGACACCTCCGAGCCGCCCGGTAAACGTCGTAAGCACGGGCGCGCCAAGCGCGACCGCCTCGCGGTTCATCGTTCCGCCTGCCGAGACGACGAGATCGGAAAAGGCGATCAGGCTCTGTGCGTCGACCGCGCGCTCGGGGACGATGGCCGAGGGAAGGTCGAGCGACCGGATGAAATCCCGTTGCTCCTCGGTGCGCGGAATGACGACCGCATGAGCGTCGCCCCGCGATCCGATCCGTCGGAGCGTCTCAAGAAACAGGGGGTTGCCATGCCGGTGGTAGAGCGACACTTCGGGGGGCGGGCGCAGCACGACGAGAATGCGCGCACGGTCGATCGCCAACTCGTCAAGCACCGCCGCGTTCGGCTCAAACCCCGCGAGGTAGTACTCCTCCTTGAGTCCCTCGTACGTTGCCAGCTTCGGGCGGTGCACGCCGTAGCGGCGCCAGCGCTCTTCCGGGATTGATGCCGGAACAACGACGCGTGTTGCGGCGCGACAGCCGAGCTGGTGCTGGAGCCACGCCCACTCGTAGTCGAATGTCGTGGCGCTCGGGATGCCAAGGCGGCGCGCGGTGAGCGTCAGCTCATGGGAGCCATGCGCGAGCGCCAGGTCGAAGTCGCGACCTTTCGCGAACTGGTGGAGCGCTTGCAAGCGTGACGTGAGCTGGCGGGCCTTGCCGAGCGCCGACGCTCCCCCGTGATGGCCGAGGACCGTCGCAGTCATCCCGTGGCTCTCGATCAGCTGTGTCGTCTGGGCGTATGCCCGCGTCGTGATCTCAACCTCGTGGCCATCGGCTTCGAGGAGTCGCACGAGTGGTGCAAAGACGAGCGGGTGCGCGCTCGCGGTGAGGTCGACCCAGACGCGCATTCGGGCGAGTCTATCCCCGGGCCGTGACGGCTTCGATCGAACGGGGATTCCGAACCCCCGGGGGAGTGCCGCGACCGGTATATGTATTGCTTATGGATACGAGGCAGCTCGCCGCATTCTGTGAGGTCGTCGAACGGCGAAGCTTCTCTCAGGCCGCCGAGAAGCTCGGTGTCACGCAGCCCGCGGTCAGCCTGCAGGTGCGGGCGCTCGAGAAGCGCCTCGGCACCCAGCTGCTTGACCGCTCAGGGCGTCGCGTAGAGCCCACGCAGGCGGGGCTTCGGCTCTATCGCGGCGCGCAGCGACTGCTCGCACTCGAAGAGCAGGTCGTCGCGGAGGTGGCGGACGAGAGCGAGGGCGAGCTTGCGGGCACGTTCGAGCTTGGCGCTTCGACAGGCCCCGGCGGCATCGTGCTCGCGCACCTCTTGCCGGAGTTCGCCGAGCGCAATCCGCTGCTCCATATCTCCTTGCGCGTCTTCGATACCCAGACGGTCGTCGAGAAGGTCGCCGATCGCGAGCTTGAGCTCGGGGTCGTCGGGGCGGCGCGGCGCCATCGTGGCGTCGCCTTCGAGCCGTTTGCACACGACCGTGTCGTTCTCGCCTGCCCGCCCGACCACCCCTTCGCCGGCCGTGACATCACGATCGACGAGCTTCGGTCAGCCAACCTGATCGTCATGCAGGAAGGTGCCGGCGTCCGCCAGATGATCGAGGACGAACTTCGCGGATCGGGCTTGCGCCTGCGTGATCTGAACGTCCGGCTCGAGCTTGGGCTGCAGGAGTCAGTGCTCACGGCGGTGCGGGCAGGTCATGGCGTGACGTTCATCTCGCGCGCCTCGGTTGCGAACGATCTCGCGAGCGGTGCTGTGTCCGAGGCGAACGTCGTGGGTCTGGAGCTTGAGCGCGAGCTCTTCCTGGTGCGAGCGACGGGCCGTGCCGAATCCCGGCTTGCCCGCGAGTTCCTTGCGTTCGCCCGCGAACGCGTCCAGGACTAACCCGACCCCGAGAACTCAGGGGGCGCTCGGGGGATCCCCCGATGGCGCAGCCTCAAACCCGGCAGCTACGGTCAGGGCAGTGTGAGGGACGCACATTGCGACCCCAGGGACAACGAAGGGACAAGCAGGTGAATAGCAATCTTGCGGCACGGGCCGGGCGAATCAGCGCGGCCCATTGGAAGAGCGCGCTGATCGCATGGATCGTGTTCTGTATCGGCGCTGCCGTCATCGGGGGAGCGGCTGGCACGAAGAAGGTCACCGAGGCCGACACGGCATCGGGTGGAACGCAGAAGGCCGAGAAGATTCTCGCGACTGCCGGTTTCGGCGGTCGCGCGGGCGAGAGCGTGCTGATCTCGTCGAAGACACAGACGATCTCTGACGCTGCGTTCAAGGTCGTCGTCAATGACGTGGTGAAAGCGGTCTCCGCTGTTCCGAACATGGAGAACGTACGCTCGCCGCTCGATCCGGCCAACGTCGGCCAGATCGCTGCGAGCCGCAGCGACGTGCTCGTCCAGTTCGACGTGGCGGGCGACGCCACGAAGGCGATGGACAAGATCCAGCCGACGCTCGACGCCGTCGCGAAGGTGCAGGCGGCACACAGGGATTTCGTTGTCTCGGAGTTCGGTGAGGCGAGCGCCAACCACATCCTGTCGAAGACGATCGGTGACGACTTCAAGCGAGCGGAGTACTCGTCGTTGCCCGTGACGCTCGTGATCCTGCTCGTCGCGTTCGGGGCGCTCGTCGCTGCCGGTCTGCCGGTGCTGCTCGCGTTCTCGGGCGTGCTCGCGACGATCGGTCTCTCGGCGCTCGCGAGCCACCTCGTCCCTGCGGGTGATGCGACCCAGTCGGTGATCCTGCTGATCGGCATGGCTGTCGGGGTCGACTACTCGCTGTTCTATATCCGGCGCGAACGTGAAGAGCGGGCGTCCGGGCTGAGCTCGAAGGAAGCGCTTCTGCGCACCGCTGCAACATCGGGCTACGCCGTGCTGATCTCCGGCGCGACGGTGCTGATCGCCATGGCCGGGATGCTCTTCACCGGCAACGCGATCTTCACGTCGATCGCGGTCGGTGCGATGTTGATGGTGGCGGTGGCGCTGATCGGCTCGCTGTCGATCCTCCCGGCGCTGATGTCGAAGCTCGGTGATCGAATCAACAAGGGGCGCATCCCGCTGCTCGGGCGCAGGGAGCACAAGGAGTCACGCGTCTGGGGCTTCATCCTCGATCGTGTGCTCCGCCACCCGGTGATTGCCGCTGTCGCGTCGGGCGGGGCGCTCTTCGCACTCGCGTTGCCGACGATGACACTGCACACGCAGCTGCCGAGCTTCACTGATCTGCCGAAGTCGCTGCCGATCGTGCGGACGTACGAGCAGATTCAGAAGGCGTTCCCCGGTGCTCAGACGCCGGCCGAGGTCGTCGTTGCTGCACCCGATGTGACGACCCCCGATGTTCAGGCGGCAATCACTGCGATGGAGAAGCAGGCGCTCGCGACCGGGCAGATGACCGAGCCGATTCACAGTGAGATCAACCCGGCGAAGAACGTCGAGCGGATCTCGATCTCGCTCGCCGGTGACGGGTCAAACCAGGTCTCGGTCAATGCGCTCGAGACGCTCCGGAACACGGTGATTCCCGCAACGATCGGAAGGCTGCCCGGCGTGAGCGCTCCGGTTACCGGGCAGACAGCAGGTACGCATGACTTCAACAATCAGATGAAGTCGCACGCCCCGCTTGTGTTCGGGTTCGTGCTGGCACTCTGCTTCGTCCTGCTGCTCGTCACGTTCCGGTCGATCGTGATTCCGATCAAGGCGGTGCTGCTCAATCTCCTGTCGGTCGGCGCTGCCTACGGCCTGCTCGTGCTCGTCTTCCAGCACCGTTGGGCAGAGGGGATTCTCGGCTTCCACTCAAACGGGGCGATCGCCTCGTGGCTCCCACTGTTCCTGTTCGTGATCCTGTTCGGCCTCTCGATGGACTACCACGTGTTCATCCTGAGCAGGGTGAAGGAGCTCGTCGATGCCGGTGTGTCGACACCCGAGGCGGTTGCGCGTGGCATCAAGGGGACGGCGTCAACCGTCACGAGCGCTGCGGCCGTCATGGTCGCCGTGTTCGCGATCTTCATGACGCTGCACACGATCGATATCAAGCAGATGGGCTTCGGTCTCGCCGCGGCGATCCTGATCGATGCGACGATTGTTCGTGGCGTGCTGCTTCCGTCGGTGATGAAGCTGCTTGGCGACTGGAACTGGTACCTGCCGCGGTGGCTTGAGTGGCTGCCGGAGGGCTCGTTTGGCCACGAGTTCCACGCGGTGCACGAGACGACCGTACCGGCCGCTGACGCTGACGCTCCCGCGACGGCGTAGATCCGAAAAGAGCTGCGCGCGTGGGGTGGGGCCTTAGCAATGGCCTCACCCCACGGCCGTTTGCGGGCGACCTGAGCCATGCGAATCCCTTGTCCACCAATCTAGTAGACATAAGGGTTGCTAATGCCGGGGATTAGGCAGCTCTGGTAGCCTGGAGGCGTGACCGCACCGGTCAAATTGGACGTGCTCGTTGTTGGCAGCGGAGCCGCGGGCCTTGCGGCCGCTGTCTCTGCGCAGCGTGCGGGCGCCCGTACGGGCGTCGCGACGAAGGCATCGCTCCAGGCAAATAACTCCTCAAAGGCGCAGGGTGGCATTCAGGCAGCAGTAGCTCCTGACGACTCGCCCGCCCTGCACGCCGAGGACGTCTGGAAGAGCTCGCATGAGACCGCCGATCCTCAGCTCGTCGAAGCGCTCACGGGTGATGCGCCGTCGGCGATTGCATGGTTGGAAGAGCTTGGCGTCGAGTTCAATCGTGAAGCCGACGGTACGTATCGTGTCGCTCGCTGCGGTGGGGCATCGCGCCAGCGTCTCCTCCAGGTCGGCGATCGCACGGGGCACGCGATGACCAAGGCGCTCCGCGAGGCCTGGGTCGCAGCCGATGGTCTGACCTTTGAAGACGCACCGCTGCACGAGCTCACACCGACCGCCTCCGGGTGGCGCGCCGTGTGTGGCGATTCGGTCGTCGACGCGAGCACCGTGATCCTTGCTGCCGGTGGCCGGTGTTACGCCGAGGCGCTTGAGCGCGGCGAACTCTCGACGAACCATCCGAACGCGACGGGCGAGGTGACGAAGCTCGCGATCGAGCTCGGCGCCGAAGCGCGCGACCTCGACGCGCTCCAGTACCACCCAAACGGTGGCGCCTGGCCCGCAACGATGCAGGGCTATTCGATCCCCGAAACGACTCGTGCCTACGGTGCTGTGCTGCTGAACGCTGCCGGTGAGGAGTTCACCGACTCGCTCGGCCCGCGCGACAAGGTCAGCCAGGCGATCTTCGATGAGGTCGAGGCCGGCCGTGGCGTGAAGACCGAAGATGGGCGCCCTGCCGTCTACCTCGACACCACCCGGATCTCCGAAGCAGACGCCGAGCGGTCGCTGCCGTACATGCTGCGGCGCTACCGCGGCGCAGGCATCGATCCCCTCACGGAGAAGCTTCTCACCTACCCGGTACTCCATTACCAAAACGGCGGGCTCGTCATCGACCCCGACGCCGAGACCACGCTCGAAGGGCTCTACGCCTGCGGTGAGATCGCAGGTGGCACCCATGGGCGCAATCGCATGATGGGCAACAGCCTGCTCGAGTGCGTGGTCTTCGGTCGGCGGGCCGGACGAGCGGCTGCCGGGAAAGCGATCGCATGAGCACAGTCGCCACTGATCTCCAGAAGTCCGTCCAAGACGCAGCGGCAAATCTCTACGTCTCGGCGCTCAAGGACATCCCGCAGGACCTGCGCGATGCGCTCGCAGCCGCACGTGAACGGGAGACCTCGACGCCAGGAAAGCGCGTCCTCGAAGTCATCCACCGCAACGTCAACATCGCCGATGAGCAGAAGAACCTCGTCTGCCAGGACACGGGAATCGCCGTCTACCACTGCAACGTGGGTGAGCACTTCCCGCTGCACCCTGCACGCATCTACGAGGCGCTTCGCGACGGCACCGAGCGCGCGACAATCGACCACCCGCTGCGTTCGAATGCTGTCCACACGATCACCCGCGAGAACACCGGCGCGAACATTGGCTACCGCCTGCCGATCGTGCATTGGGAGTTCATCCCCGACTGGGATGGGCTCGACGTGAAGTGCGTCCCCAAGGGCTCGGGCTCCGAGAACATGAGCTTCCTGAAGATGTGTGTCCCCGCTGACGGTGTGAAGGGGATCAAGCAGTTCGTGCTTGAGTCGATCGTCGGGGCCGGTGGCAAGCCGTGCCCGCCCGGGATCGTCGGGGTCGGCATCGGTGGCTCCGCCGACTACGCGATGCACCTCGCGAAGGAGGCGATCATGCGGCCGATCGGTACGCGCAACGCCGACCCGCTCGTCGCGCAGCTCGAAGATGAGCTCTTCGGGCTCCTCAACGAGACGGGCATCGGGCCGATGGGGCTCGGCGGAGACGTCACCGTCCTTCAGTGCCACATCGAGCACGCCGACACGCACATGACGCTCAATCCTGTCGCCGTCAACTACCAGTGCTGGGCCGCACGTCGTGCAAGCGCGCATATCGGCCCTGACGGCTCCATCGACTACGACCGGGAGTTCTAGAGATGGCCTCGCATACCGTCACGTTCCCGATCACCGATCCGCAGGAGATCCTCAAGCTCCGCGCGGGGGATGAGGTCACCGTTCAGGGTCACATCATCGGCATTCGCGACCGCACGCAGATTCGGATCTTCGACCAGGGTGTCGAGCCGCCGATGGATCTCTCAGGAGCGTTCCTGCTCCACACCGCGCCCAACGTCCGCAAGCTCGGGCCGGGCAAGTACGAGAAGATCTGTATCGGCACGACGACGAGCGCCCGCATGGTGCGCTTCACCGAGGGGCTTGGCGCGCAGTACGGCGTCCGCGCGATCTGCGGCAAGGGTGGCTTCCCGGACGACGCGATCGAGCCGATGCAGCGGCTCGGAATGGTCTACTTCGCGATCGTCGGTGGTGCTGCCGCGCTTGAGACGACGCAGATCGAGGAGATCGAAGAGGTGCTCTGGGAGGAACTGATGCCCGAGTGTCTCTGGAAGTTCCGGGTCAAGGACTTCGGCCCGCTCACCGTCGGTATCGATGCGCACGGGAACTCGCTCTACCACGACGTGCAGGCGGCGGCCCAGGAGAAGCTGAAGGAGCTCTATGCCCGGCTTTAGTGCCGCCGCGGGCCACGGCTTCGACCTCGGCATCACGCGTGAGGCGGGGCTGACGCACGTCATCGACAAGGGGCTCGGCCCGCGCGGCTGGGCCGACGTTCTCGAGACGAGCGGTGAGTACATCGACATCGTCAAGTTCGGCTGGGGTACGTCGTACGTCACCCCAAATCTCAAGGCAAAGATCGACGTCCTGAAAGAGAAGCGCGTCGTCATCGGCGGAACGTTCTTCGAGGTGGTCTACGCGAAGAATCGCCTCGATGACTACAAGCGCTGGCTCTCGAGCCTTGGCCTCACGCACGTCGAGATCTCCGACGGCACGATCGACATACCGCGCGAGCGCAAGCTCGAGCTGATCGCCGACTTTGCTCGCGACTTCACTGTCCTCTCCGAGGTCGGATCGAAGGACGCCGAGGTCGTGTTCGCCCCCTACGAGTGGGTGCAGTGGATCAAGGAAGAGAAGGCAGCTGGCGCCTGGAAGGTGATCACCGAGTCGCGCGAAGGTGGCACCGCCGGCATCTTCCGCCCGTCGGGTGAGATGCGCACCGGGCTCGTCGACGAGATCGCGCACGAAATCGATTTCCACGACCTCGTCTGGGAGGCGCCGACAAAGGCGAGCCAGGCGTGGTTCATCAAGCACTTCGGGCCCGAGGTCAACCTCGGCAACATCCCGCCCGACGAGGTCATTCCGCTCGAGACGCTCCGGCTGGGGCTGCGCGGCGACACGTTGAAGGAGGTGCTCCTTGGCGGCAACGCTTCCTGAGCGCGACTGGGAGACGGCAACGGCGGAGGAGATCCTCGCAACGTTCCTCGAGACATTCCCGGGCCGCGTCTCACTCGCCTGCTCATTCCAGAAGGAAGAGGCAGTGCTGCTGGACATGCTCTTTGCGATCGAGCCGAAGGCCCGCGTGTTCGCGCTCGATACGCACGTCCTCTTCCCGGAGACCTACGCCGTGTGGCGCCAGGTCGAGCAGCGCTACAACACGAAGATCGAGGTGTACGAGGGGCCGTCGCTTGGGCGCCAGGCTGCAGCCCACGGAGACGCTCTGTGGGCGTCGAACGCAACGCTCTGTTGCGCGATCCGCAAGGTTGAGCCTCTCGGCCGTGCGCTCGCTGATCTCGATGGGTGGATCACAGGTCTGCGTCGAGATCAATCACCGACTCGCGCGAATGCGCCCAAGGTTGGCTGGGACGAGCAGCACGAACTGTGGAAGGCCAACCCGCTCGCCGACTGGGACGACGCGCGCTGCTGGGAGTACGTCCGCGCGCGCGACCTGCCGTACAACGAACTGCACGACAAGGGCTACGCCTCGATCGGCTGCATCCATTGCACCAACCCGGGCGAGGGTCGCGAGGGCCGCTGGGCGGGTCTCGACAAGACCGAGTGCGGATTGCACGTCGACGAGCCGGTTGAGGTCGAGGCGTGAGCGGCTTCGTGCTGTGGCTCACCGGCCTCTCGGGAGCCGGTAAGTCGACCGTGGCCGGGATCGTCGCGACCGAGCTCGAGGCGCGCGGGATCACGGTCGAGCGACTCGACGGCGATGTTGTACGCGAGCATCTCTCGAAGGGTCTTGGCTTCTCGAAGGAAGATCGCGATCTCAACATCGAGCGCATCGGGTGGGTGGCCTCGCGCGTCGCACGCGCAGGCGGTGGCGTCGTCGTCTCCGCGATCTCCCCGTACGCCGCTGCTCGCCGCAAGGCTCGCGCGCTCGCCGAGGAGCACGTGCCGTTTATCGAGGTCTACGTGGCAACGTCGCTTGAGGAGTGCGCCCGTCGCGACCCGAAGGGCCTGTACGCCAAGGCGTTCGCGGGCGAGATTCCGGAGTTCACGGGTGTCTCCGATCCCTACGAAGCGCCTGAGCACGCCGAGATCGTCCTGACGACCGAAGGCCGCACGCCCGACGAGGCGGCAGCAATCGTCCTTGACTACCTCGTTGACAACGATCTGCTCGACCCTGCGGAGGTGACTGCATGACCGCCTTGACCCAGCCACACGTGCTCTCCCATCTGGATGAGCTTGAGGCCGAGGCGATCCACATTATTCGCGAGATCGCGGCTGAGCGTGAGCGCCCCGTCCTGCTCTTCTCGGGCGGCAAGGACTCGATCGTGTTGCTGCGGCTCGCCGAGAAGGCGTTCCGTCCGGGCAAGTTCCCGTTCCCGGTGATGCACGTCGACACGGGCCACAACTTCCCCGAGGTCATCGAGTATCGAGACCGTCGTGTCGCCGAGCTAGGCGAGCGTCTGATCGTCGCGAGCGTTCAGGACTCGATCGACAAGGGCCGCGCCGTCGAGCAGACCGGTCCGCGCGCGTCACGCAACCAGCTCCAGACCGTCACCTTGCTCGACGCGATCCAGGAGCATCAGTTCGACGCAGCGATGGGTGGTGCGCGTCGCGACGAGGAGAAGGCCCGCGCGAAGGAGCGGATCTTCAGCTTCCGCGACGACTTCGGCCAGTGGAATCCGCGGGCGCAACGTCCCGAGCTCTGGAACCTCTACAACGCGCGCATCCGGAAGGGCGAGCAGATCCGCGTCTTCCCGATCTCGAACTGGACGGAACTCGATGTGTGGCAGTACGTCGCACGTGAGAACCTTGAGCTGCCGTCGATCTACTTCTCCCACAAGCGTGAGGTCTTCCGCCGCGACAACATGCTGTACGCCGTTTCGCCGTACGTTGAGCGGCTTCCGGGCGAAGACCCATTTGAGCTCGACGTTCGGTTCCGCACCGTTGGCGACATGACCTGTACGGGCGGTGTCGAGTCAACGGCCGCGACGATCGACCAGGTTGTCGCCGAGATCGCTGCAACCCGCATCACCGAGCGTGGCGAAACCCGCGCCGACGACCGTGTTTCCGAGGCAGCAATGGAGGACCGTAAGCGTGTCGGCTATTTCTGATCCGATCTCCGAGGAGATGATGCAGGCGGAGCTCCTGCGCCTCGTAACCGCTGGCTCCGTCGATGACGGTAAGTCGACCCTGATCGGTCGCCTGCTCTACGACACCAAGCAGATCCTCGCCGATCAGATGGAGGCGATCGAGGAGACCTCGCAGCGCCGTGGCGACGGGTACGTCAACCTCGCGCTGCTCACCGACGGTCTCCGTGCCGAGCGCGAGCAGGGCATCACGATCGACGTTGCTTATCGCTCGTTCGTGACGCCGCGCCGCCGCTTCCAGCTCGCCGACGCTCCCGGTCACGTGCAGTACACGCGCAACATGGTGACGGGCGCCTCGACTGCCCACGTTGCCGTGATCCTTGTCGATGCACGAAACGGCGTGGTCGAGCAGACGCGTCGTCACAGCTACATCGCAGCGATGCTCGAGATCCCGCACATCGTTGTTGCGGTGAACAAGATGGATCTCGTCGACTTCTCGCAGGATCGTTTCGCCGAGATCGAGTCAGACCTACGCGAGCTCGCCGATGCGCTTGGCCTACACGACATGCGGGCGATCCCGATGTCGGCACTGCGCGGCGACAACGTCGTTGAAGCCGGTGACGGCATGCCGTGGTGGAGTGGGCCGACGTTGCTCGAACACCTTGAGACGCTCGAAATCTCGGCCGACAAGAACCTCGAGGACAGGCGCTTCCCGGTGCAATGGGTGATTCGGCCGATGGCCGACGAGTTCCACGACTACCGCGGGTACGCCGGCCAGGTTGCGGGCGGCGTGTGGCGGCCGGGCGACGACGTGGTTGTGCTTCCTTCGGGCCGTCGCTCGCGCGTCGCCGCCGTCGAGACCCTTGATGGTGAGCTCGAGGCGGCCGCGGCGCCACAGTCGGTGACGATCCGGCTGGAAGATGATGTTGACGTCGGACGCGGCGACATGCTCGCCGATCCTGACCGACCTCCGACCGTTGCCCGCGAGCTTACGGCCAAGCTCTGCTGGATGAGTGAACGCCCACTCGAAGGGCGCGCGACACTCGGCATCAAGCACACGACCCGCAACGTTCGCGCGATCGTCGACGAGCTCGTCTCCGTCGTCGACATCACCACGCTCGTCGATCAGCCGGCGCCGAGCAAGCTCGAACTCAACGACCTGGCTGTCGTCAAGCTGCGCCTCTCCGAGCCGCTCGCTGTCGACGCGTTCAGCCGCAATCGCGCCACTGGAGCGTTCATCCTCATCGACGAGGCAACGAACGAGACGGTTGGGGCCGGAATGATTCTGGAGGCTTCATGACCAACCGCCCACGCATCGCCCATCCATATCGCGATCTCGACGTGATCGACTCGCGCGCGCCACGGTTCAACCAAACGGTGATCGGCGTGCTCTCCGTCGTCGCCCTCATCACTGGCTGGTGGTTCCTCCTGGCACTGCTCGCACTGCAGCTTCTCGTCGGTCTCACGCTCGGTCGCCGCTACTGCATCCCGTGTGTCACCTACTTTCAGGTGATTCAGCCACGCTTCGGTGAGGGGCCGCTTGAGGATTCACGCCCGCCGCGCGTGGCGAACATGGTCGGCTTTGCGGTACTGACGGTCGCGTCGATCTGTTACGCCGTCGGCTGGACGACCGCGGGCATCGTCTTCGGCGGCCTTGTCGCAGTGCTCGCACTGCTTGCAGCGATCACCGGCTTCTGCACGGGCTGCGAGGCATACAAGCTGAGCTGTCGGCTCCGTGGGCACCCGTTTGTGTCCTGCCCGATTCCGGGTGCGCCTCGTTCGTGACCTGGGAGTTTTCGCTCGCCGGCCTCCTGGTCGGAATCCTTGTTGGCATGACTGGAATGGGCGGCGGATCGCTGATGACGCCGATCCTGATTCTGCTCTTCAACTTCAACGCGAAAGTTGCAGTCGGCACGGACATCCTCCATGGGGCGATCTTCAAGACCCTCGGTGCTATTCGGCACCGCCAGCTCGGAACGGTTCACGCCAGGCTCGGGCTCTGGATGCTGTGCGGGTCGGCGCCACTTTCGCTTCTCGGGGTTGAGGCCGCCCGAGAGATCGGCGACTCGTCGATGTCGACGCTACAGAAGGTCGTTGGCGGCGCCCTCGTCGTCGGCGGCCTCGGCTTCCTTGCAAAGACCTTCGTTCGAGCGCGGGGTGACCGCCCGTTTGTCTATCTCACGACGCGAGACAAGGTGATTGCGGTTGCGATCGGTGCAGCCGGCGGGTTCGTTGTTGGCCTCACCTCCGTTGGGTCGGGCACGTTTTTTGGTCTGGCCATGCTCTTCGCGTATCCGATTACGTCGCGTCGGATGGTCGGTACCGACATGTTTCACGCTGCGGCGCTCCTCTGGGTCGCAGGCGTCTCGCACCTCATTCATGGCGACGTGGACACGCACGCGATGCGGTGGCTGCTTGTCGGTTCGATCCCGGGAGTGCTGATTGGCTCGCATCTCTCAGTTCGCGTGCCCGATCGGGAGCTACGCGTCGCGTTCGGAGTGATCCTCGTGTTGTCCGGGATCAAGCTCGTCGCCGTGCCGTATGCGAGCTGGATCATCGTCGCCGCACTCGCCGTTGGGGCGATCGCTCTAGCGGTCTGGGGTGTCAAGTGGCTGCGACGTCCGCAGGCTCCGGCCGTCACCTCGTCCAGCCAGGCGTAGAATCCGCGGGCCGTGGCCCGGCTGTCTTCGACCGCATTGCTTCTCGTTCTCCTCGCAGCAACGGCGGGTGCCTTCGCGTTGACGCAGGGCGCGAAACTTGAGCTGGCGCCGATCTCGGACACAGCGGTTGACAAGACGTTTTCGCCGACCTGCAGGTGCGCGACGAACGTGGCGCACATCGCATTTCACCTACGCAAGACGCAACGGGTGAGCATCTGGATCGAACGTCGTGGCCAGCGCGTCGCGACGCTCGCCGAGAACCGGCGTTTCCGCGCAGGGCGCGTGTCGGTTGTGTTTCGCGGTCGAACCGCGGATGGCTTGACGCTTCCTGACGGCACCTACGACCCGGTGGTGCACCTGGCTGCAGCACACGACACGATTCGTCTGCCAAATCCGATCGTGCTCGACACGACGGCGCCGGAGATCACGCCACTCGGCGTCGCTCCCGCGACGATCTCGCCTGACGGAGACGTCGTGAATCCAGCGGTCTACGTTGGCTATCGGCTGAACGGTGCTGCCCACGCGATCCTGATCGTCGCCGGTCATGGCGCTGTCGAATACACGCGGTTCCAGCCTGTGCGAGGGCGCCTCGTCTGGTACGGACGATTTGGCCAGCGAGCAGCCCGTGCGGGGCTCTATCGGCTCCTTGTGTCGGCCGAGGACGCTGCCGGCAATCACACCAAGCCGGTCACGGCCGGCGAGGTTCGCGTGGCGTATGTGAGCGTCTCACCCTCAAGCGTCTCGGTCGCGCCTGGCGGATCGTTCTCCGTCTCGGCGAAGACCGACGCAAAGTCTGTCGCCTGGCTGTTTGCCGGAGTGCAGGGGCACTTCCCCGCCGGTCAACTGACGTTCACTGCGCCGACGACGCCCGGGACGTACACCCTCTACGTGAAGGTCGGCACACACGCCGCCCGCACAGTGGTGAACGTCAGATGAGTGCGGGCTTCGCAGAGTTCGGCGGCACGATTGGGGCACTCGGCGTCGCGCTGATGGTGCTTCGACCAGGGCGCAGAGAGCGCATTGCAGGACTCGGCGCCTGGGCCATTGGTTCGGGAATGCTCGTGCTCTACCTCGCCCCCGCCGGTCACCACCGTGCGTACGCGGCCGCCGCGGTCGTGGGTGCGATCGTGGCTGCATTGCTCGCCTGGGTCTACGTGCGACGCCCGTGGCTGCTTGCGGTGTCGGTGCTGCTGTGCGCGCCAGCACGCATCCCGGTGAGCGTCGGACACACGACAGCGAACCTCCTCTTGCCGCTCTACCTCGTTGTTGCATCAGCTGCGCTCGCGCTTGCGTGGCAGGCCTTTGATGAGCAGAGCGTCGAGCTGATCCACGGTGAGCCCGTGCTCCTTCCGGCCACGCCCGAAGGGCCACCGCTCGGCGCGCTCTCGACACCGCTTGCCGCGTTTATTGCGTGGACAGGCATCTCGTACCTCTGGACTGTCGATCCCCGCCAGGGCGCGATCTACCTCCTCTTCTTCGTCTTGCCGTTCGGGCTGTTGGCGGTTGCGCTGACACGGCTTCGTTGGCATCTGCGTTGGAACATCCGCCTCGCCGCGCTGATCGGGCTGATGGCGGCGATCTTCGGTGCGATCGGCCTCTGGCAGTACGCCACCCGCAACGTCTTCTGGAATCCAAAGGTGATCGTCGATAACGCCTACGCACCGAGCAGCTGGTTCTACCGTGTCAACTCGGTCTTCTACGACCCATCGATCTACGGCCGCTTCCTTGTCGTCGCGCTCACGGTCACAGTGGTCGTGACCCTCTTCACCCGCAACCGAACCGCCCTGATCGGAGCCTCGGCGACGGGGATCATCTTTGCGGGCCTCGTACCCTCGTTTTCGCAGTCGAGCTTTGTCGCCCTCGCGGTTGTGCTCGTGGCACTCCTTGTTGTCGTGTGGGGCCGTCGGGCTGTGACACCCCTTGTCGCAATCGCCCTCGTGCTTGCGCTCGGGTCGCTTGCCGTGCCTGCCGTGCGTCACAAGGTTCTCGGCACGCACGGCCTGTCGCACGCGACCGGCGGGCGTTCGAAGCTTGTGTCGAATGGCCTCAAGGTCGCGTTCGATCGTCCGATCTTCGGCGCAGGTACTGGAGGCTTCCGCCGTGCCTACGCGGAGGTCACGCACCTCAAGGGCAAGGAGCCGAAGGCCGCCGCCTCGCACGACACGCCGGTCACGATCGCTGCTGAAGGTGGCATTCCACTGCTCGCGATCTTCGCGTGGGTGCTCGTGACCGTGTTTGGTCTCGCGTTCCGAGGAACCGAAGTTGTAACCGCTGTCGGACGCGTCCGACTCGTCTACGGACTAGCCTTGCTAGCGATGGTGACGCACAGCCTCTTCTACGACTCGCTCTTTGAGGACCCGATCTTCTGGAGTCTCTTCGCCCTGGTGCCCGTCGCGTTCAAGGAGCGCGCGTGATCGGCGGTGCCAAGCGAGTCCTCGTGCTCGCGCCCCACACCGACGACGGCGAGTTCGGCTGTGGCGGAACGATGGCTCGTCTCGTCGAAGCTGGGGCGGAGGTGCGCTACATCGCGTTCTCGATCGCAACCCGTTCGCTGCCGCCGGGCTTCCCGCCCGACACTCTGGCGCGTGAGGTGCGGGAGGCGACAGGGGAGCTCGGCATTCCTGAGTCGCAGCTGACTGTTCACGACTTCGATGTGCGGCGCTTCCCCGAGTTCCGGCAGGACATTCTCGAGCTGCTGATCAAGGTCTCGCAGGAGTTCAAGCCCGACCTCGTGTTTCAGCCGTCGCATCACGACGTGCACCAGGATCACCAGACGATCGCGGCCGAGGGCCTCCGTGCCTTCAAGCACACCACGATCCTTGGCTACGAGATCCCCTGGAACAACTTCGACTTCGCCTACCAGGCCTACATTGCTCTTGAAGAGCGGCACCTCGAGAAGAAGGTCGCTGCACTCGAGAAGTACGCCTCCCAGATGCACCGGCGTTATGCGAACGCCGAGTACGTCTGGAGCCTGGCGCGCACCCACGGCACGAACGTCGCACGCGACTTTGCCGAGGTGTTCCAGGTCTACCGCGTCGTCACGTAAGGGTCGGTTGTTCTCGGGTTTGTTCTCGGGTTCGACCAGTTAGAAAAAACCTGCAAAACGACAGTTTCCGAGAATCTCCCCGAAACTCGGCTTCGTGTTCGCGGGTTTTTCCCCGAACCGCCTTTGTTCTCGGGTTCCCAGGCATCCGCCGGCGCCTGAGGCCAGGAAACAAGCCATTTCTCTGCGACGCGTTGTGGGAAAGCCTCGGGCCGGAGCGCCGGTTGTTTCGGAGGTCGGCGTTTTGAGCGGGTGCTAGCCGCAGGATCGCTGCGGCCGGGGCAGCCCGACACACGATCCTTGCCTCGTGCCTAGACTCGAGACGTGGCCAGTCTTCGTTCTGCCTCGCGCCCTCTACGAGCCCGATCCTGGGGTCGGAGGACGCGAATCGGTGTCCGCGTTGCCAAGCCTGCCCCCTCTCGGTACGCTCTTGGGGATGGGTGAGATCCATACCTCGCAGCTCCCGGCCCTTTCGGCCCTGCTTGGTGCGGACCTTCTCGGCCTCGGCCTGCTCCTTCCCCGGTAGGGGAGGAGACCGCTTGACATACCCGTCCGCGCTCCCTGCCCCAAGGGAGTAGTCCGCCTCCAAAGGAGCTTTCCGATGCCGATGCCGTCCTGGAAATACCGTCCCTACACCACCGTCTCGCTGCCCGATCGAACGTGGCCCGACACGGTGATCGACCATGCGCCGATCTGGTGCTCCACCGACCTGCGCGATGGCAACCAATCCCTCGTCAAGCCGATGGATGCTGAGCGCAAGCAGAAGATGTTTGACCTGCTGCTGCAGCTCGGAGTCAAGGAGATCGAGGTTGGCTTCCCTTCGGCGTCGAAGACCGACTTCGACTTCGTTCGCAAGCTGATTGAGGAAGATCTGATCCCGGCCGATACGACGATCGCCGTTCTCACGCAGGCGCGCCCCGAGCTGATCGAGCGCACCTACGAGGCAATTGAAGGTGCTCGCCAGGCGATCGTGCACCTCTACAACTCGACGTCCGAGACGCAGCGGCGCGTCGTCTTTCGCCTCGACAAGTCGGGCATCACCGACCTCGCCGTCCGCGGAACCGCCCTCTGCAAGCAGCTCGCTGCGAAGACCGACACGAAGATCATGTTCCAGTACTCCCCCGAGAGCTTCCACGGCACCGAACTCGACTACGCGCTCGAGATCTGCGAGGCCGTCATGGCCGAGTGGGGCCCGACGGCGCAGGACAAGATGATCCTGAACCTGCCGACGACCGTGGAGGCATTTCCGCCGAACATCTACGCCGACCGGCTCGAATGGTTCCAGCGCCATGTGTCCGATCGCGACGCCTTCCTGCTCTCGGTTCATCCCCATAACGACCGAGGTACCGCTGTCGCAACTGCCGAGCTTGGCCTCATGGCTGGTGCCGACCGGGTCGAAGGGACGCTCTTCGGCAACGGCGAGCGCACCGGCAACGTCGACATCGTCACGCTCGCGATCAACCTGCTTACGCAGGGCGTCGATCCGGAGCTCGACTTCTCGCAGATCGACGAGGCCAAGCGGATCGTCGAAGAGTGCAACGAGCTGCCCGTGCACCCGCGCCACCCGTATGTCGGAGAGCTCGTCTACACGGCGTTCTCCGGATCACACCAGGACGCGATCAAGAAGGGGATGTACGCGCAGCAGCGCTCGGAGACGGGCGTGTGGGACGTTCCGTATCTCCCGATCGACCCGATGGATCTCGGCCGCACCTACGAGGCGATCATTCGCGTCAACTCGCAGTCGGGCAAGGGTGGCGTCGCCTACTTGATGGAGACAGAGCACCACCTTGATCTGCCCCGCGGCCTCCAGGTCGACTTCGCGCAGAAGGTGCAATCGATCACCGACGCCCGCGGTGACGAGCTGACCGCCGACGAGCTTCTTGCCGCCTTCCACGATCACTACCTCTCCCACACGAGGCCGTACGAGATCGTCTCGTACACGCACATGAGCGCGAACGATCACGACACGATCACCGCCAAGTTGCGCGTGAACGGCGAGGAGCAGGAGATCGTCGGCAACGGCAATGGGCCGATTGCGGCGCTTGTCGATGCGATCTCAACAACGTTCGGGATCAACGTACGGATTCGCGATTACCACGAGCACACCATGGCTGCGTCTGCCGACGCGACCGCTGCCGCGTATATCGAGGCCGATGTCGACGACGAGGCGTTCTGGGGAGTCGGTCTTCACCCGAGCATCGTCACGGCCTCCCTGCGCGCTGTGCTCAACGCGGTCAACCGTGCGATTGCGGCGCGCGAGGCAGTTGCAACTGCCGCCGCGCTGTTCGACAATCGTTAGACGACTAAACGAAAACGGGCGGGTCGACGCGGAACAGTCCGACGCCGACCCGCCCGTTTCGCCTGTGTCTAGATGCCCCCAGCTACTGGGGCACCTTCGGTGGGAAGTGCCACCCGCTTGATCACCGCGAGCGTCGCAATCAAGCCCACGATTGCGAAGCCGAGGTTGATCAGGAATGCACGCTGGAAGCCGCTTGTGAGCGCGACCTGCACCGTGTCGCCGTGCTTGACGAGCGTGTTCGACCGTGCGACGTAGACAGTCGTCACGATTGCCGTCCCGAGTGCGCCGCCGATCTGTTGGGACGTGTTGATCAGGCCTGAGGCAAGACCCGCATCCTGATTCGAGACGCCTGAGAGTGCCGCGATCGTCACGGGTACGAACGAGAAGCCGAGGCCGACCCCAGCGACGACAAGGCCGGGGAAGAGGTCGCCCCAGTAGGTGCCGTGCGCCGAGACGTGCGTGAAGTAGTACAGGCCGATCGCCGTGATGATCGTTCCCGTGATCAACACGTTGCGGACACCGAGCTTCGTCACCAGCTGCCCGGCGAGGGCGGCTGCGAACACGACGCTCAGGGCGCAGGCGAGGTACGACACCCCGGCCTTGAGGGCCGAGAAGCCGAGCACCTGCTGCATGTATAGCGACAGGACGAAGAACATCGCGAAGATCGCCGCACCCACCATGAAGCCGACGACATTCGCTCCGGTGAGTGTTCGGTTGAGCCAGATGCGCAGCGGCATCAGCGGCGCCTTTGACTTCCATTCGATCAGCAGGAACAGGCCGTGGCCGGCTGCCGCGACGATGATCATGCCGATCGTCTTCGTGGATCCCCAGCCGTAGTCGGAGGCCTTGACGATTGCGTACACGAGCAACGTCAGGCTCGCGGTGATCGTCAGTGCGCCTGCCACATCAAACCTGCGGTGGCCGAGTTCGCCCTTGCTCTCCGGAATGATCAGCAGCGTCGCGATGACGGCTGCTGTGCCGACCGGAACATTGACGAAGAAGATCCACTTCCACGAGAACGCACTCGTGAGCACGCCGCCGAGCAGAACCCCAAATGCGGCGCCCGAGCCAGAGATCGCGCCGAGAATGCCGAGTGCCTTGTTGCGCTCGGAGCCCTCGTCGAACAGTGCGGTGATGAGCGACAGTGCCGACGGTGCGACGAGTGCAGCACCAAGGCCCTGGACAGCCCTGAATGCGATCAGTGCGCCGTGCGTCCACGAGAGACCGCACATCAGCGACCCGCCGGTGAACAGCACGAGGCCCGAGATGAAGAGCAGACGTCGACCCATGATGTCGCCAATCCGGCCTCCGAGCAGCAGGAAGCCGCCGGCGACCAGGGTGTAGGCGCTGACGACCCACTGCAGGTTCGCCTCGCTGAAGTTGAGAGCCGTCTTGATCGACGGCAACGCGACGTTCACGATCGAAACGTCAAGCACCACCATGAACTGCGCGGCGCAGATGACGACGAGCGCGATCCACCGCCGCCGGTGGTCGTGCGAAGTCATGTGTTCTCCCTCCGTTGTCTCTGAGTCCCCGCGGCCAAGCTACCACCCGGGAGCGAGTTTGCGAAGGCGCGCAAGCTCAGCCGGGAGGTAGAAGCGAAGGGGGAGCAGCACGAGTGGGAAGACCGCGGTGACGACGAGCGACACGATCAGCGAATGGGCCTGCCAGGCCCCAATCGTGAGTGCTGGCGCAACGAGCGAAAGCATCAGAATTCGGCGCCATTGGTAGGGAACGGGGAACACCTGATCCGATCGGTACCACATGGCGACAAAGAGCGCGACGTAGGCTGCGAGGGTGGCGATTGCCGCCCCCATCATCCCGTAGGCGGGGATCAAAACGAGGTTAAGGCTGATGTTTACGAATGCGGCCAATCCGGTAACAATCCAGTTCGCCTGCGTCTGGCGTGCCCGACCTACCCCGATCGCGAGCACGCTGTAGCCCGCATAGGCGGCGGTCGCGAACGAGAGCACCGGCACGGCGATCGCTGAGCGCTTGAACGATCCGGTGGCAAGCACATCCACGAGCCATGGCGCTAGCGAGCCGAGCGCGAGCGATAGCCAGCAACACAGGAACATCAGGTACGTGAGGACGAATGCGTACGTTCGCTTTGCCTGGTCGTCGTTCTTGATCGAGTAGGCGAACGCGGGCCAAGCGAGCTGGAACGCGGTCATCAGAAACACGAGTACCGAGGCGATTCGTACCGCAAGCGAGTAGACGCCGACCTCGCTCTGCCCTTTGAACTGCTGGATCAACACGCGGTCGATGAAGTTGATCGCCCAGAGCGCGAGTGCCGCTGGGACGAGGGGCAGACCAAAGCGGTTCATCTCGCGGAAGAGCGATCGGTCGAACGCGAGCCCGAGCTGGTAGCGCCGGTAGGCGAGGAGAACGGCGTACACGCTCAGGGTGCCGAGGAAGTTGCCGACGACCGCACCCATAGCTCCCTCGTGTCGGCCGACAACGAGCACGATCGTCGAGCCGATCGTGATCAGGACGTTTGAGACGCTCGCGATTGCGTAGCCCACGGGGCGCTGCTCAACGCGGAACACGGCGCTCATCTGCTGGTAGTTCATCTGTGCCCACAGCCCAACGAAGCCGGCCCGTACAAGCCACGGATCGTCCAAGCCGAGCCAACGCGCGATCGGTGCGGCAGTGATGAAGCCGATGGCGAGGCCGACGGTGGCGGCGACCATCGTGAACCAGAAGGCCGTGCGGACAATCAGGATCCGGGCGGCGTCATCCTCAGCGTCGAAGTAGAAGCGGAAGAACGCGCTCGTCACACCGAGTCGCAACACGACGGCAAGCACCGCTGTGAGCGCCACGATCGTCTCGATCTTCCCGAGCCCGACACGGCCGAGATAGACGGTGTAGACGGGCAGCAAGAAGAACGCGATGACGCGGGAGATGATCCCGCCAAGCCCGTACAGAACAGACTGGTTCCCGAGGCGCTTGAGTTCGCGGCCGATCATCTACAGCGAACGGTAGAGGTCGATCAGCCGATCGGCGATGCGGTCGATGTCATGCACCTGTTCGACGTAGGCGCGGCTGGCAGCGCCGACCTCGCGCCGCAACGCTGGGCTCTCGACGAGGGGGCGGAGCTGATCAACGAGCGTGTCGGGCGTCGCCGAAACGATCGGGACGCGGATTCCAAAACCGGCAGCGCTGCGCTCGACGACCTCAGGATCGAGGTAGGTGACCACTGGCTTGCCAAGCGCCATCGCTTCAAGCGCGAACACGCCATGCCAACCGACGAGCAGCTGATCGATGATGATGTCGGCCTTCGCGTACCGCTCGCGGGCGAGCTCGTGAGGGACACCCTCGACAAGGTCGAGATCGACTGGGAGCTTGCTGCAAGCCTCGATCACGAACTCGGTGCCTTTCTTCGATCGGTTCGACGGTGCGTGCACGACAAGCGGGCGTGCGCGGTCGCTTGGCGGAACCGGCGTGAACGGTGAGAGGTCAAGGCCCGGTGGAATGACGTTCGCTTCGGGAACCCAACGGATCGCGTTGTACGACCCGACGATCTCAGCGTTCGCTTTCTTGCCGTACGCAAGCTCGGCGGGCGTCTTGCCGCGGATGTCCGAGCCGAGGTAGTGGAAGACGCTCTTCTTGCCGAGCGCCCGCAGGATCGGGAACTGGACTGACTTCGGGACGAGCGTGAGTCCCCAGTAGAAGTGAAAGATGTCGGTCTGCGGCAACAGGCGGCCGAGCGCCGCGAACTGTGTGACGAGGCGGCGCGGCAGGTTGCCATGGCGGTCCAGTGACCAATCGGCCTCGTGGTGGAGCTGGCCGCGGTTGAAGACGACAAGCCGTGCGTCGATGCCTTTACGACGCAGCGCCAACGTGTTTTCCCAGGGGATGCCTGCGATGTTGACGGGGCAGTGGGTGACGCGAAGCGTCATCGGGTGCTCTCCGCGCTATACGGGCCGCCGGTGGGCGAAGAATCATCCCTTCGGACACTGTCCACTGCCCTTGACAGCGCGTAGCGTTGCTTCCTCTTCCCCAGGGCGGGTGGGGGTTCGGGATGGGACCGTCGGGGGTGCGTCGTCAGCCAGCCGCCCTCAGCGGACATCAAATTCGACCTGGTCGAAGTACCGAAGCGCCGAGCGCCCAAGTCGGATACGGCTCCGCAGGCCAACGAGTTCCTCGTCGCTGATCTCACCAATAGCGCGCTTCACACCGAGGTACGGAAGGTTCAGATCCTCCTGGTAGACGATCGTCGAGATCCGCGGATTGATCTCAATGACGTAGTCGCCGACAAGCTGGATGTTGTAGAAGTGCTCGATTCCGAGCTCGCCAACGAGCGTGTCGGCGATCTCCATCAGCTGCGGATCGTCGAGTGTCTCGAAGTACATCGCGAGACCGGCACGCATCGCCTCGCGGGTCTTTGGATGGCCAAGAACCACCCGCCGCCCATTGGCGATTCCGTCGATTGTGCGCTCACCACCCGTCGCGAGCTCCATTACGAGGAGCTCGGTGCCACCCTCCGGCGGCAGCAGCTCCACTGCCTCCTCAAGCCGCATCGCCACCGAGCCGGGTCGCTCGTGCAAGAGCTGGTGTGCCCGATCAACGGTCGGGTCAAGGATCCGGAAGCCGCGCGAACCAGAAGAGAACACTGGCTTGAAGCAGACGGGCACATCGGGGTACCCGAGTTCCCGCGCCGCAGCTTCGACTGCGAGTCCGCCAGCAACACGGCGGAATGCAGGCGCGGGCAGGCCAAGTCGGTGCAGCAGTTCGTATGTCTCGGCCTTGTCGTTACAGCGATGGATCGCTTCGGGCGACGAGACGAGCACCGCAACGTCGCCGAAGGTGTCGCGTGAGCCAGCGAGGCCCTCAAGGTCGAACGACGACTGGGGCAGCACGGCGCGCGCACCCTCGCGCTCGGCGATGTCGCGGATCACCTCGGGGAAGCTCGGGTCTGAGCCGCGCGGCACGACGTGGAACGCGTCGCACAGGTGGCGACCGATCGCACGCTCACTCATGTCGGTGCCGACGAGGCGCACCTCGCGTTCGCCGTTCTCGCGCAGCGCCCGCAGCAGGGCGGCAGTACCGGGTGCGCCCGACGCAGTCACGACGATCGTGAGGGGCGCAAGCGCCACTAGGCCGGTTCCACGTCGATATCGATGAGCGCAGCTGCCGCCTCGGCTCGCTCAAGCGCCTCGACGTTCGTGTCGGCGACCGCAATCACGTACCCGCGACGGTCGTTGTCGACCTGCACCGGTCGGATCACCTCGCCCACCTCGATGTAGGTTCCCGCACCCACGACGCCCGGTGCAGCAAGTACCGCATCAAGCGGACCCAACCGCGTCACGCGTCCGGCGGGAAGCGGCCCCGGTGACGATGTGAGGAACCGAATCGCGAGCGGTTGGCGGAACTTCGGCTTCACGATGTCGTCAGTCAGGGGGTCGCCGAGCGCCATGCGCAGCTGCACGTCAATCAGATCGACGCCGACCGCATGTCGCACGAGGTCGGCCATCTGACCGCCGGGGATCCGTGCCGCACACTCGACAACGACGACGCGACCGTCAGGAGTCGCGATCAGCTGGGGGAAGGCGATACCCGTCTTCATACCGAGGGCGCGAGGCGTGTGAACGGCGACGCGCTCCGCCTCTTCCTGCTGATCGCCGTACACCGTTGCCGGATATACGTGGATCCAGCCAACGCCAAAGCCCTTGCCTGGGGGGCGGAGACGGTCAGAGAGCGTCAACACCGACAGCTCCCCTTCGCGGCCGATCACGATGCCGTTCATCTCCGTGCCCTCAACGAACTCTTCGAGGATCGCTTCGCCCGTCGGTGACAGGCTCACTGCCTCGTGCAGGTGCGCGTCGATGTCGTCGAGAGACTCGACACGACGCACACCACGCTGCCCACCGGAGTTCGCAGGCTTGAGCACGGCCGGAAAGCCGACCTCGTCGGCGGCTCGGCGCCGCTCAGAGATCGTGCGCAAACCAGCAAACCGAGGCTGGGGAACTCCCGCTTCGGCGAGCATCCGTCGCATCGTCACCTTGTGCGTCATCGCGTGCGCAGCCTCGGTCCCGATTCCAGGGAGCCCGCGCGCCTCAGCGATTGCCGCGACGATTGGAACGGCGCGATCGGCAGACACGGTCAGCACGCCATCGAACTCAAACCCATCGATCGCCTCGAGCACCGCGTCGAGATCGGCGAAGTCGACGACGAACTTCACGTCGGCTTCAGTGAGACCGGGCGCGTTGGCATTGCCGTCGACGGCCGCCACGGTGAGGCCGAGCGACTTCGCGTAGAGGATCGCGCGCTGCTGGTGTTTGCCAGCGCCGACGAAGAGCACGGTTCGGCTCATGCAGCGTCTCCTGCACCGTCGCCGCGCGTGGAACGACGTGGCTCATCGCGATGGCGGAAGTCGCGTACGGCGAGCCGCACAGTCTCGCCCAAGCTCTTCGGTCGTAGCTCGGCACACAGCACCGCCGATGCAGCTGGGCCGCGCTCGCCGTAGCGCGCGCCATCGGGCACGAAGCTCGACGTCGAACGCCAGCCATCGTCGCGGAGCTCGTACACCTCATCTTCGAAAACCAGGAAGCCGGCCTTCTCGAAGAGTTCGATCCACGCAGCCGGTGGACGCTGTACCTGCCAGCCGAGCTCCTGATGCTCGCCTGCCGGAACGGAGATCAGGAGTCGCCCGCTCCCTGTCAGAACGCGTCGGAACTCCTTCAGCGCGCGCAGCTGACCTTCGGGTCCATGCGCTGCGGCCAGGCCGTACACCTGGTTGTCGAGGCCGATGTGCTCCAGGGTTGAGATGCAGAAAGCGAGGTCAAACGAGCTATCGGCGAACGGAAGCTCGCGTAGGTCAGCAACGACACCGTTCACGCCTGGCACCGACGCCTCGGCGAGATCGACGCCCGTGAGTTCGGGGATACCGAGTCCAACGAGGCCTGAGAGGTAGGACGGCTCCGCGAACGCGTACCCGGCATCGAGCACGCGACGCTCAGCGGCGTACCGGCTAAGGCACCACGGGATCTCGACGAGTCGCTCGTCCGTTCCCGTCGGAGCAACGAGCCCCCGGGGGCGCGCGCCGGAGCGTCGGGCCCCTGCAGCAAGGGCGAGGCCGTCGTCGAGCAACGTCACGCGGGTGAACTCATCGTCGCTTGTGAGCTCGCGCAGCAGCGTTGCGCGCGAGAGTGTGCCGTCAGCGAGACGTGTCAGCGCACGCGTCCGTCCGGCCTCTTCGGGCGGTCGTCGGAGCACCAAGCGCCACGCGCGTTCAACGAACTCGTCGTCGGAGCCCGAGACCGCGTCAATCCACGC
>OMIZ01000141.1 GCA_900299235.1 Actinomycetota bacterium | reverse complement strand
CTCAGCCCGCATCGCCTCGGACCCCCACCGGATCTCCGACGGCGAAGGCCGGTCGCAACGAGCTCTGCCCGTGCGGCTCGGGGAAGAAGTTCAAGCGGTGCCACGGCGCGTGAGGCGCCCCTGCTACGATCGCACCGTGTTCCGCCGCCACGATGCCGCTCGGTTCCCCGTCGCCGTCCGCGGACGGTCGAGCAGTCGCCCCCGGTGAGCCTCGACGCCGCCGGCCTCCGCGATCTCCTCGACCGGATCGAGGCGACGTCGGGGCGTCTTTGACCCGGTAGCGAAAGCGGCGCGCCTCGAGGCGATCGAGGCGAAGATGCTGGCTCCGGGCTTCTGGGACGACCAGCGCGCCGCACGGAAGGCGGCGCGAGAGGCCGAGGGGCTGCGCGAAGAGCTCTCGCTCTGGCGGGGGCTGACCACGGCCGCGCGCGACCTGAACGAGCTCTTCGAGCTCGCCACGAGCGAGGACGACCAGGCCCTGCTCGACGAGGTCCAGCAGCGTGCACGAGATCTCGAGCGCGACTTCGGCAACGCGCGTACCAGCCTGCTCTTCTCCGGCGAGTACGCCGACGCCGATGCGCTCGTCACGATCCAGGCCGGAGCCGGCGGAACGGAGGCCTGCGACTGGACGGCGATCCTGCTCCGTGCCTACATGCGCTGGGCCGAGCGCCACGGCTTCAAGAGCGAGATCGTCGACTTCACCGAAGGCGAAGGGGCGGGGTATCGCAGCGTTGCCGTCGAGATCCGCGGCCGAAACGTCTTCGGCTGGCTTCGCGCCGAGCGCGGAGTCCACCGTCTCGTCCGCATCTCGCCGTTCGACGGCCAGAAACGGCGCCAGACGACCTTCGCGATGTTCGAGGTCGTGCCCGAAGTGGAGGATGCCGAGGAGATCGAGTTGAACTGGGACGAGATCCGCGTCGACACGTTCCGCTCGAGCGGTGCCGGCGGACAGCATGTCAACAAGACGGAGTCGGCCGTGCGCCTGACGCATCTCCCGACGAACACCGTCGTGTCGAGCCAGACGCAACGATCGCAGATGCAGAACCGCGAAACCGCAGAGCGGATGCTGCGCGGGAAGCTCGTGGAGCTGCGCATCCGGGAGCGCGAAGACGAGCTCGCACGGGTGCGCGGCGAGACGGTGAGTGCCGGGTGGGGGAACCAGATACGGAGCTACGTCTTGCATCCGTACCAGATGGTGAAGGACCACCGCACCGGTCACCAGACTTCGGACACGACGGGCGTCCTCGACGGCGACTTCGACGCGTTCATCCTGGCGGAGCTCGAGCGCAAGGCCACCGGTGCCCCGATTGCCGCCGCAGGGGCGGACGACGAGTAGGATCGCATCATGGTCGAGCAGGTCGAGACGACGATTCGCGAAGGGGCGAGCGGGCCGCGACACTCCGCCGAGCGACCCGGTCCGGTGGTGGAGCTGCGTGGCGTGGCAGTCACCTATCCGAGCGGCCACGCCGCCCTCGCCGGCATCGACCTCGCACTCGAACGCGGAGAGTTTGCCTTTCTCGTCGGCCCGTCGGGGGCGGGCAAGTCGACCCTGATCGGGTTGCTCGTTCGCGATGTCGCCCCCACGAGCGGCACCGTGAACGTGGCGGGGTTCGACGTGCACGCGCTCCGCGCCGGCGACGTGCACCGCCTGCGCCGACGAGTCGGGGTCGTGTTCCAGGATTTCCGGTTGCTCGCGCGGAGGACGGTGCGCGAGAACATCGCCTTCGCGCTCGAGGTGACCGGCGCCCCCGAGCCCGAGATCGACGCGGCCGTCGAGCGGGCGATGCGCATCGTCGGCCTCGCGCGCCTGGCCGACCGCTATCCTGCCGAGCTCTCGGGGGGCGAGCAGCAGCGCACCGCGATCGCGCGGGCGATCGTCGGCGAACCGGAACTGCTGATCGCCGACGAACCGACGGGCAACCTCGACCCGCTCATCAGCTGGGAGATCATGGAGCTGCTCGTGCAGATCAACCGCCTCGGGGTCACGGTCCTCGTCGCCACCCACGACTCCGACATCGTCACGACCCTGCGACGGCGCGTGATCGGCCTCGACGGCGGCCGCCTCATCCGAGACGAGGCGAACGCCACCTACCACCGGGTCGGCTGAGCCGTGCGACGGCAGCGGGTACCCCGATGAGCGCCGCCTCGGGGAACCGCCGTCTGCTGCGACTGAGCCTGCGGGCCGCCGCACACGGCCTGGCGCGGAACCGCCTTGCGACGATCGCCGCGACCGTGACGATGACGCTGATGCTCACGGTCCTCGCGTCGGTGCTCGTCATCCGTGCCGGTCTCGACGCCGCACTCGGCTACGCCGACTCGAAGGTGCAGGTCGTCGCCTACCTGAAGCCCTCGGTCGACGCGGCAACCGCCGAGACGATGCGCGGGCAGATTGCCGCCATCGACGGCGTCAGCGGCACTGCCTACGTCAGCGCCGACGAGGCGCTCGCCGCCTTCCGCGCGCGGCTGAAGGAGCGCGGCGAGCCCGACCTCACCGGGAATCTCGGCACGAACCCGCTTCCGGCAAGCATCCAGATCGCCCTCGTGACTCCGGCCGACACGCCGCGCGTCTCGGACGCGCTCGCGAGCATTCCGCTTGCGGCGTCGATCAGCCGCATCGTCGACGGACGCGCCCTCGCCGAGAATCTCGTGGCGGTCACCACGGGACTGCGCATCGCAAGCCTGATCGTCCTGCTCGGGTTCGCACTCGCGGTTCTCGCCGTGGTCGTGAACGCCATTCGGCTCGCGATCCTCTCCCGCAGCGACGAGATCGCGATCATGCGCCT
>OMIZ01000140.1 GCA_900299235.1 Actinomycetota bacterium | reverse complement strand
GCCGCGAAGCGCGGCGCGAGCGAGACGGCCCGCCGCCACATGCCGGCCATCGGATCACCGACCTCAGCGATACGGGAGGCCATCGAGCGCAGCGTGAAGCGCGCAGGGTCGACGCTGGCAACCTCGTCCCACAGGAGGGGCGCCGACACGCGTGCATCCGGCACAGGGCGCACCGAGTACGCCGTGGCGATCGTTCGGTCGCGGGCGTTCTGGCCAAAGTCGACGAAGACGCCCTTGCGATCAGCGACGCGCCAGGTTGTCGTCGCCACTCGCTGATCGCCGATTTGACGCTCAACCTCCTCCGCAAGCGCTTTGGCGAACCGTCGCACTTCCGGGAAACGCAACTCCGGCCGAATCGGGGCAAGGATGTGGAGTCCGGTCGCGCCCGAGGTCTTCGGGTACGACGCCAGGCCGAGCTCGTCCATCACCTCCCGCGCAACGAGTGCGATCTCGCACACAGACCCCCATTGCCCGTCGGTTGTCGGATCAAGATCGATCAGCAGATAGTCGGGCCGCTCAATATCCGCCACGCGCGAATGCCAGGTGTGCAGCTCGATGCAGGCCAGGTTCGCCACCCAAGCAAGCGCAGCGGCATTGCTCACAACGGCGAACACCGTCGAGTGCCCGCTCGGAAACGACACGGGTATCTCGCCCACGAACGCCGGATGTTTCGCCGGAACGCGCTTCTGATGGAAGAAGTCGGCCTCGATGCCGTTCGGGAAACGCTTCATATGAAACGGCCGGTCACGCACGTGCGGAAGCACAAGGTCGGCGATGCCCGTGTAGTAGGCGACAAGCTCACCCTTCGTCACCCCGACCTCGGGGAAGAACACCTTGTCGGAATTCGTGATCGGGATGTCGTGACGGCCGATTCGCATCGGGTAGGCTCGCTCCTAAGAGGACAGCCGCGTCCGCGGTGTCTTCGTTACGACTACGGAGGGTATTGACATGCGGAACGCTCTGATCGCACTCGTTGCGACAGCCATCACGCTCATCGTCGCGTCGGTCGCGGCGGCCACGACACACCGGACGGCGCGCGTCTCGGCGAGCTGCACTCCCGGAAGCCTCAACCTCGTGACCCCAGGCACGCTCACGATCGGCACCGATAACCCCGCATACCCACCGTGGTACGGCGGCGGATCTCCGAAGGGGTCGTCCTGGAAGATCAACGATCCGTCGACGGGTCAGGGTTTCGAATCCGCTGTGGCCTACGCCGTTGCCAAGCAGCTCGGGTTCACCAAGGCGCAGGTCAAGTGGCTCTACACGCCGTTCGACAAGTCCTACGCGCCTGGCAAGAAGTCGTTCGACTTCGACATCAACCAGATCTCATACACTCCGGCACGCGCGAAGGTCGTGACGTTCAGCTCGTCGTACTACGACGTGAACCAGTCGATCGTCGTGCTCAAGGGATCGAAGATCGCGGCGGTGCACAGCGTTGCTGGACTCGCGTCGTTCAAGCTCGGCGCGCAGCTCGGCACCACGAGCTACGACTACATCAAGAACACGATCAGGGCCTCCAGCGTCTCGGTGTTCGACACGAACGACGCGGCCGTTCAGGCACTGAAGAACAAGCAGATCGACGGCATCGTCGTTGACCTGCCGACAGCCTTCTACGTCACTGCCGTGCAGGTCTCGAACGGGGAGATCCTCGGCCAGTTCCCGACACCTCCAGGCGGCGAGCACTTCGGCATGGTCTTCGCGAAGGGCAACTCGCTGGCCGGCTGCGTCGACGGCGCGATCGCGACGCTGAAGTCAAACGGCACACTCGCGAAGCTGCAGCAGACCTGGCTTGCCAAGGCAACCGGCGCGCCGGTTCTGAAGTAGCGACGGGCGGTTGAGCGGTTTGCGCGGAGGACGCTACGGGGGCGAGGGTCGCCGTAGCGTCCTCATCGCGCTTGTCAGCACCGTTGTCTTCGCCATCGTCCTCGTCGTTGGTGTGACACACGCCCCTGGCTGGCGCGAAGTCAAGACGAGCTTCTTCAACGGGCGTGAGTTCCGCTCGTCGCTGCCCGAGGTGTCGCACGCTTTTCTGCTGAACGTGCGGATCTTCCTGATCTCGGAGGCGTTCATCCTCGTGTTCGCGCTGCTCGTGGCAGTCGTTCGGAGCCTGCCGGGGCCCGTGTTCTTCCCGTTGCGTGTGATGGCGATCGCCTACGCCGACTTGTTCCGTGGCGTCCCAACGATCCTCGTCATCTCGCTGCTCGGGTTCGGGGCGCCCGCGCTGCAGCTCTCGTGGATTCCGCTGTCGACGACGTTCTGGGGGATCGTCGCGCTCGTGCTTGTCTACACGGCGTACGTCTCGGAGGTCTACCGCGCCGGCATCGAATCGGTCCACCCATCGCAGGAAGCCGCCGCGCGCTCGCTCGGCTTGAGTCATGGCCAGGCGATGCGGTTCGTGATCTTGCCGCAGGCGGTGCGCCGGGTGATTCCCCCGCTCCTCAACGACTTCATCGGTTTGCAGAAGGACACGGCCCTCGTGGGCATCCTTGGGTCGATCGAGGCCTTCAAGCAGGCCGACATCGACAAGGCAGCAACGTTTAACTTCACGCCGTACGTAGCAGCCGCGCTGCTTTTCGTTGCGATCACGATTCCGCTGACGCGATTCACGGACTGGCTGATCGCCCGCGATCGACGTCGTCGCCAGTCGTCGGGGGTGCGCGGGTGAACGCGCTCGAAGTGCATGGGGTGTCGAAGTCGTTCGGGAAGGCTGAGGTGCTGCGCTCAATCGACCTGCATGTTGCCGAGCATGAGGTGGTGTGTCTGATTGGCGCTTCGGGGTCGGGAAAGTCGACGCTCCTACGCTGCGTGAACCTGATCGAGCCGATCGACGCCGGGCGGATTCTCGTTGCGGGCGAGGAGATCACTGCGCCGCGCGTTGACGTCAACCGGATTCGTCGTTCGATCGGGATCGTCTTCCAGGCGTTCAATCTCTTCCCGCACATGAGCGTGCTCGACAACGTCACACTCGGCCCGCGCCGCGCGCTCGGGCTGGGGCGGGCGGAGGCTGAGCAGCGCGCGCATGAGCTGCTTGAGCGCTTCGGCCTTGCGCAGCGGGTGAATGACTATCCCGACCGTCTTTCGGGCGGTCAGCAGCAGCGTGTGGCGATCGTGCGAGCGCTCGCGATGCAGCCTGAGCTCATGCTGCTCGACGAGGTGACAAGCGCCCTTGACCCGGAGCTCGTCGCGGAGGTGTTGAACGTGGTTCGCGAACTTGCCGCCGGTGGGATGACGATGGTGATCGCGACGCACGAGATGGGCTTTGCGCGTGACATTGCCGATCGCGTGTGCTTCCTCGACGCGGGGGTCATCCTCGAGCAGGGGCTGCCATCTCAGATCTTCAGCGATCCGCGGGAGGAGCGCACCCAGCAGTTCCTCCAACGGATCGTCGACGCTGGGCGGCTGTAGCGTGGCGGCCTGAGGTTCCGAACGGCTGGTTCAGTCTGGGCCAAACGGAGTTCCGTCCCGATCTCGCGGGTAGCGTCGTGTGTGCAGGTTCGGGTCAGCTGATTGGGACGTCGCGTGAGTTCGTACGATCTCTTCGACGCCCCCGCCACCGGGATGCCCGCTAACGTCTTGGCGATGATTGATCCCGCGTCAAGCACCGCTATCCGTCTTGAGCCACTCGATGACTTTGTGGTTATCGAGCCGTTGGAGGAGAGCGAGACGGCGAGTGGCCTGATCGTGCCGATTAATGAGGCGTCGCATGTGGCGACGGGCATTGTTGCGGCGGTTGGCCCTGAGGTCTCGACGCTTGAGCCTGGCGATAAGGTGCTCTATCCCCGCGGGGCCGGATACGAGGTGCGGCTTGTTCGGTCTCCGCATCGGGTGCGTGTGACGAAGCGCGAAGATCTGATCGCGCGCGTCCACGACTAGGCGCGACGTGCGTTCCGATGACCCGCGGTAGGGCAGTCGTTGTGCTTCAGGCGCTCGCGCGGTCTGCCGCTCTTCGCCCGGTAAGGGGCGTGTTCAACCGTGTTGTTGGAAGCCGCCCCCGGGTCGTCCGTGTACGCAGTGGTGTTGCGCGTGGCGTGCGAATGGAACTCGACCTTCGTGAGGAGAAGGCGTACTGGCTTGGCCATTACGAACCGGTTGTGCAGGCGCTGATCGGTGAGTACGTTCGGCCGGGGATGGTCGCGTACGACGTGGGCGGGCATCGCGGGTTTTTCAGCTTGTGTGCGGCGCGCCGAGGGGCGGCTGTGACTGTGTTCGAGGCTTCGGGTGAGAATGCGGCGCGCATTCGCCGCACGCTTGAGTTGAACGCGCTGCCGATCACGCTTGTCGAGGCGGCTGTGTGGGATTCCGATGCTGGTGTCTCGATCGTCCCGGGCGCGTCGAGCTCGGAGTTCCGTGTGGTGGAGGGGGGAGAGCTGAAGACGGTGACTCTCGATCAGGTCGCAGGTGACGGTCCGTTGCCGGGGTTCATCAAGATTGATGTTGAGGGTGCCGAGCTCCGGGTGCTTGCGGGCGCGAGGCGCGTCGTTGGCGCGGGGCGTCCCGTCATCGTCTGCGAGGCGCACAGTGATGCTGCCGTGTCGCAGATTGGTGACCTGCTGCCGGGGTACATCGTGACGAGCGTTGGTCATCCGTGGCGGTTGCTCGCCGTTCCGGCGGAGCGTCGTTAGCCGCGGCGGCCGGGCGCGTCGCGTCCCCGCGCTCCCGGCGTCAAACCCCGGTGTCAGACACCGTTTCTTGTCAAGGGCACACCTGTTGCAACATCGAAATTTCTATGGCGATGGTAGAGGGCCAGGTTTTGGCTCTGTAGAGCGGTTTGCGGCATGTTTTCCCACGCTACGATTCGCGGCGAAAAAGTTTCAAAGATGTTCCAGAAGACACTTGACGGAAAATGGTGTCTGACACCGAGCGGAGGGCAGCCACGGGCCGGGGCCGAGGGCAGCCTCCACCGACTGACGGAACCTCCAAGAAGCGCAAAACCCCGCGGCCAAGGGCGCACGGGGTTCTGGAATCGCAGTTCAGCGGAGAGAGAGGGATTTGAACCCTCGAAGCACCTTTCGGCACTTACGCGATTTCCAGTCGCGCTCCTTCGGCCACTCGGACACCTCTCCGTAGCGCCACTGAGGGTAGCCGCTGGCAGGGGCAGGCGCGCAACATGGAACGCGCACGAGCCGCCCGAATCGCCTCGGTTAGCGACGCCAGATCGTACGCCCCATGGTGGCGAACACCGTTGATGAAAAACGACGGTGTGCCCGACACACCCGACAGGTCGGCGCCGTCAACATCCTCCGCAACCCGCGAGGCGTACCTCCGCGACTTCAGATCGTGCGAGAAACGCTCCACATCGAGACCAAGCGACTCCGCATGCCGGAGCAGGTCGCGCGGCTGAGACTCATCCTGATGCCCAAACAACAGGTCGTGCATCTCCCAGAACTTCCCCTGCGCCCCCGCGGCCTCCGACGCTTCAGCCGCCAGTTGTGCGTTCGGGTGAACGTCAGCAAGCGGCAGGTGACGCCAGACGTACCGGAGATCGCCGATATCGCGCAGAAGCTCCCGGCCGAACTTGTGACTTCAATTCGCCAGAACGCGACTATCGACTGGAACCTGAAGGAGTCGGTCCGTGCTTCCATACGGACGAGAGTCCGCCGCTTGCTCGCGAAGTACGACTACCCACCGGACATCGAAGAGAAGGCCGTTGAGTTGGTTCTCGAGCAGGCTGAGCTGTTCGCTGCTGAGGCTGCAGCGTGACCTACCCGTTCAGCCCGAAGGGGCGTGAGGGGTTTGCATGGGGTTAGAGATCGACTTCCTCTCAGTTGGAGATTCTGAGAAAAGCGGTGATGCCATCGCTCTTCGATGGGGCAACCTTGACGGGCCACGCGGAGAGCAGATGGTTGTCATCGTCGATGGAGGTTTCGCTGACGACGGTCAAGCACTCGTCGATCATCTTGCGACCCACTACAACACCGCTCGCGCCGACATCGTCATCGCGACGCATCCGGATCAGGACCACGTCAACGGCCTGAAGGTTGTCCTCAACTCGATTGCCGTCGGCCAGCTCTGCATGCATCGTCCTTGGAATCGGTCAAACGAGGTATTGCTCGCTAAGACGTCCGGCTTCAACGCCACGACTTGGTCCCAGAAGTTCGCGAAGAACTTTGAAGCCGCCTCGGAGCTCGAAGCCATTGCAAATCAGAAAGGCATCGAGATCATCGAGCCGTGGGCTGGCGCCTCAACCCCTGACGGTGTCCTAACGATTCTGTCGCCGACTGAGGCGTACTACCAGCAGCTGCTCGGCGAGATCACAAAGCAACAGTCGTCATTGGCGGCTCTTCTCGGCCAACTGACAGGAGCGGCAGGGACGGCCGTCAACAAAGCCGCCGAGAAGTTGGTCCCGGAAGATTGGCTTGCCGAGACGCTGACGGACTGGGGCGAAACCAGTCCTCAAAACAATACGAGCGTCATCTGCCTGCTTCAGTATGACGGCCACACGGCGCTCCTCACGGCTGATGCAGGAATGCCGGCCCTGGAGATGGCTGCCGACACGCTCGAACAGATGGGTCTAGCCCCCGGGAAGCTCGATTTCGTACAGGTGCCGCACCACGGCAGCCGTCGCAACGTCGGGCCGACTGTATTGGATCGGATTCTTGGCCCTAAGGGACAGACCCAGAGGATTGGTACGGCTTTCGTGTCGGCCTCGCCAAAGGCCGAGAAGCATCCCGCCAAGAAGGTCACAAATGCGTTCCTCAGAAGGGGCTATCCGGTCCACGGGGCCGATGGAGAACATAAGCGACACCACCACAAGGCGCCGCCTAGAGGCGGCTATTCGACGTCGACGCCGCACGCGATGCACAGTCAGGTTGAAGATGACGAGGGTTGATTGTGCTGTGGCTCGATAGCTATGAGCGTCGCGCGCGTCTCGTCCCCGGTCTACTTCTGGTCGCGCCGATCGGCGTCGCGATCGTGATGTTTGGCTTGAATACGAACCCCGTCATCGCGGTAGTCATCGGATCGTTGACGACCTTCGGGGCTCCGGTCGTGCTGGCGAACTTTGTCCGGCATCGCGGGCTCGCAGCCCAAACGAAGCTCTATGGTGAGTGGGGGGACAAGCCGACAACCGCGCTCTTGCGCACGGGGCCTGGCGCGCGACGGGCGAAGTGGAGAGCTGCGGTGGGGCGTGTCTCAGACTAGGCGCTTCCGCCAGAAAACCAACCTGACCCCGAGGGCGCTTACGACGCCGCGACCGCAGTGATACTGAGCAAGACCCGCGATGCTAAGCAGTTCGGAATGGTCTTCAACGAGAACCGGAACTACGGATACGAGCGCAATCTCTTCGGTTCCAAGAAGCTCGGCATCCTGGTTTCTCTGACTACCCTGCTTGGTGCTGGCGTGGCAGTCCTAATCTTGACGGTCGGTGAGCACCATAAGGTGCGACCCGAGTGGATTATCGGGCTCGTGGTCTTGGTCGGTTTGACTGCCTTGTGGTTAGTGCTCCCTTCTAAGGCTCGGACCAAGACGACGGCGTTCAAGTACGCCGAACAGCTGCTCGACGCTGCTGTCCAGTTGGATGGAGCGCAGTCAACCGCAGGGAGCGAAGAAGGGCCGGCGGCTAGCTGAACGCCGCGGCGCTGCACCCCAACCGGCCCTACGTGGAGCGTGTCAGGTGTCGAGGGGCCTTGTCTAGTGTCCAAAAAGGACGAAGAGGGCTCGACGTTGCCTAATCGGGCGAAGCCCGTTATTCTTGGAGGTGCCTGCCCTAAGAGCTCGCGGGTGACGCTAGATGCGAGGATTCGCGAGCTCCAGGAGGCGGGCAAGGGGTTCAGGCGGGTTCGAGAGATGCCCAGTTAGGACCCCCAGGCTGCCAGCCCGACGATGCCGTACACGATGCCGCGGCGGAACTTCAACGCACGCAAGACGATCGCGACGGCAAAGAACCCGCCAGCAGCGAGCAGTGGCGTGACCCGCACCGACCCGGTGTACGCGGCTGCGATCACGAGCAGCGCCACGAGATCGTCAACGACGACAAGCGTGAGCATGAACTTCCGCAGCCGTTCCGGAAAGCGCGGCCCGACGATCGCGAGGATGCCAAGCGCGAATGCAGTGTCGGTCGACATCGCAATGCCCCAACCGTGTGCTTCGGGCGTCCCCGCGGTGAATGCGAGGAAGATCGCGATCGGAACCGCCATGCCGCCAAGCCCTGCGAGGAGCGGCAACGTCACCCGGCTTCGGTCGCGGAGTTCGCCAAGGTCGAACTCGCGGCGTGCCTCAAGCCCGACGATGAAGAAGAAGAGCGCCATCAGGCCACTGTTCACCCACTCGCGGAGTGGCAAGGAGACCCCGGCGCCCCCGACCTGCACGCTCACGATCGTGTGCCACACGTGCTCGTACGACGCATCGTTGACGTTCGCCCAGACGAGCACGGCAACGGTTGCGGCGAGCAGGATCGCGGCGCCGCCGGTCTCGGTGTGAAGGAAGTGCTTGAGCGGCGCCTCAAGGTTGCGCGTGAACGCGCTACGAGTCGAACCGGAGGTGGGTGTGGGCGCGGCCACGGACGGTGATTGTCTCAGCGTGAGACGACGCCGCGCCGACGAACGCCCCGCAACGATGAAGGCCGCCCTCTCGGACGGCCTTCAGGAGCGGAGGGGGAGGGATTTGAACCCTCGATCCGCCGTTAAGACGGATAACGGTTTTCGAGACCGCCGCATTCGACCGCTCTGCCACCCCTCCGAACGCGCTACAGATTAGCGGCCGCTCGCTCAGAACCGAGCGCCTGCCGCCAACCCAGGTGTTCGGGCGACACAAACCGAGATTGACGGTGGGGGAGACCCGAAGGTTCTCCCCCACGCGTACAAAGCGGAGAAGGAGGGATTCGAACCCTCGAGGCAGGGAATACCCCACCTAACGCCTTAGCAGGGCGCCGCCTTCAGCCACTCGGCCACTTCTCCAGGAGCGCCATCGTATCGAGACAGCGCACAGGTCATCGGCGCATCCGCCATGCGGATGAGGGGCGGGTGCGGACGGGGTTCGGTACCGGAAGCGGACTAGGCGACGCTGGCGATGTACGCCGCGACGTCCTGAATCTGCTGATCGGTCAGCTTGCCCTTGAAGGCGGGCATTGCACCCTTGCCGTTTGTGACCCGATCGACGATGACGTCAACTGCAGGCTTCTTCTCGTCGAGGTTCGGGCCAACCATGCCAGCCGCACCGGCGTCCTTCAGCGTGTGGCAGGCGCCACACCCGTTGGCCGTGAAGACCGTCTTGCCGTTGGTCGCATCGCCGGTCGATGCTGCCGTTGAGGCAGCTGCGGCGGGCTGAGCCTCGGCCTTCTTCGACTCCTTGCCGAAGATCAGAACCGTGGACATCATCGCGAGGAACAGCACCACGGAAATCACGAGGTAGATCGGGAGTCCCTTGCCCGGGAAGTTCGGGTTCTTCGCGGGAATCACGAAGGCGGAAATGATCGAGAAGACGATGAAGATTCCGCCCATCGTCGCAAGGGCGATCTCATGTGTGGTTGAAAGCGCGAAGATCACGGGCGGGAGCTTAGAGGATCCGTCAGATGGATGCGTCAGTTCCCTCGCCGGCGGCGTGAGCGCTGTCGCCGTCGTGGGAATGGGCCGGTTCGGTGGCTGCGACAACATCGGCTGTATCACCGGTCTCGTCGTCGGCCATATCGTCGCCTGCCACCTCCGCGACCTGATCGCGGAGGTAGAGCATCTCGTAGGTCACAGCAGCGATCGTGGCGCCCGCAAGCGGCCCGACGTACCAGACCCAGAAGTGCTTCCAGTCTCCTGATGCGAGCTGCGGGCCGAAGGCGCGCGCTGGGTTCATCGCTGCGCCCGTGAGGCCACCACCCATCAGGATGTCGAGGGTGATCGTGAGGCCGATGCCGAGACCGGCGATCTGCTTGAACGCTCCGCGCGAGTCGACCGCGGTGGCGAAGATCACCCAGACAAGGAAGAACGTGAGGACAGCCTCGATCGCAACGGCCTTGCCCGCATTGATCGTGTGGTCGATCGACGGGGCGCCAAGGTGCAACGTCGACTTGCCGCCGGGCGGCAGCACCCACCAGAGCAGCAACGCCGCGAGCGTCGCGCCAGCGAGCTGCACGAGCCAGTAGAACGCGGCCAGCGACGCTTCGATCCGCCGCGTGACGAGGAACGCGAACGTCACGGCGGGGTTAAAGTGGCCGCCGGAGATCATTCCGACTGACGAGACCATCACCGCGATCACCAGGCCGTGAGCGAATGCCGCACCCACGAGGTCGCCGTAGATCAGCGAACCCGCGCCGATGAAGATGAGGGCGAACGTCCCGATGAACTCGGCTACACCTCGCTTGAGATAGTCACCTGCCAGCACTGTGTGGCGGATCTTACGGGACCCGACGGACGGACACACGCGCAACGGGAGATCTCGACACTCGCCGTATTGTTGCGGTCACAATGAGTGCTCCGCTCCTCTCCCGAACAAAGGAAGAGATCCATGCCGCTCACAGCTGACCAGGCCGCCTTTCTGCGCGATAACGCGTTCCCGGCCATCCTTACTGCCCTTCGCCCTGACGGCTCGCCGCACTCGACTGTTGTGTGGATGCACGAGGACAACGGCGACGTCTTTGTAAACACCGCCGTTGGTCGCGCGAAGCACCGCTTTTTCGAGAACGATCCGCGCGCGTCGATCGTTGTCGTCGATCCGACCAATCAGTACAAGTGGATCGGTGTCTCGGGCCCCGTGACTCTGCAGCTCGAGGGTGCCTACGAGCAGATCGACCAGCTTTCGAACAAGTACCTCGGCCAGGACTACCCGTGGCGGAGCCCCGACGAGACGCGCATCACCGTGCGTATCACCCCGGAGAAGATCGACGCGTTGGGTTTCGACGCCTGAGCGCAGCGTTCCGTATCTATCGCGTCCCGTTCTCGACGAACGTCGAGCGGGTTGCGCTTGCCGCCGCACATAAAGGGCTCGAGGTCGAGTGGGTTGACGTTGACTCCGACGATCGTTCCTTGGTCGTCGGAGTCAGCGGGCAACGCCTCGTTCCTGTGCTGGAGTGCGACGGCGAGATCGTTCTCGACTCACCGGTGATCTTGCGGTGGATCGACGAGCGGTTCCCCGATCCGCCCTTGTGGCCACGAGCGCAGCCAGCGCGCGCTGAGGCCGACGTGTTCGTCGAGTGGTTCAACCTTGTGTGGAAGCGTCCGCCAAACGAGCTTGCCGATGAGCTCGAGCGGCCCAACCCCGATCCGGCGCTCGTCGCCTCGCTCGGGAGTCGCATCGCATCACTCAACGATGTCTTCGAAGGCCTGCTTGCTGGCCGCGATTATCTCCTTCGCGACTTCGGAATCGCCGACGTGGTCGCATACCCGTTCCTGCGATACGCGGTCGATCGCGACGCCGACGACACCGAGCTCTTCCACCAGGTGCTGCGCGACCACGTCTCCACAGAGGGGCGACCCCGGCTTGCGGCCTGGATCGATCGCATGGGGCAGCACCCACAGGCATGAACCGCCTCGGCATCGAAACGAGCCCGTACCTCCTCCAGCACGCCAACAACCCGGTGGATTGGTACCCGTGGGGGTCGGAGGCGTTCGCGCACGCGAAGGCAGAGGACAAGCCGATCTTGCTCTCGATCGGCTATATGGCCTGCCACTGGTGCCACGTTATGGAGCGTGAATCGTTTGAGGATCAGGCGACGACCGACCTGATGAACGAGCACTTCGTTTGCATCAAGGTTGATCGCGAGGAGCGTCCCGACGTCGATTCGGTCTATATGGACGCTGTGGTCTCGCTGAGCGGTCACGGCGGTTGGCCGATGACGGTCTTTCTGACACCCGATGCGAAGCCGTTTTACGGCGGCACGTACTTTCCGCCAGAGTCGCGGCATGGCCTGCCTGCGTTCAAGCGGGTGCTTGAGTCGCTCGCTGAGACGTGGCGTGAGCGGCGCGGGGATGTTGAGGAGGCAGCAGCGGGTCTCACCGAGTACCTCCAGGCGGCGGCGTCGGTTGCTGGCGCTGACGGTGTTCCCGAGCGAGCCGTCCTCGATGGTGCTGCGGCCGCGTTGCGCGAAGGTTTCGACTACGTGTGGGGCGGCTGGGGCCGGGCGCCGAAGTTTCCCCCGGCGTGCACTCTGGAGTTCTTGCTGCGCCGCGACGAGCGTGAGCTCACCCGGCTCACGCTCGACGGGATGGCGGCGGGCGGCATGTACGACGTCGTGGGCGGGGGCTTCCACCGCTACTCGGTTGACGAGCGTTGGCTCGTGCCGCATTTCGAGAAGATGCTCTACGACAACGCGCAGCTCGCCGTGGCGTATCTGCATGGGTGGCAGGTGCACAAGGCGGAGCGCTTCCGTGAGGTCGTCGAGGAGACGGTTGAGTACATGCTCCGCGAGCTTCGTCTGCCCGGCGGCGGGTTCGCGTCGGCGCAGGATGCCGACACCGAGGGCGTCGAGGGACTGACCTTCACCTGGGCGCCTGGCGAGGGAGCGCCCGAGAAACTGCTTGAGCCGTTCGAACACGGCCGCTCGGTTATCCGCGGCCGCCTTGAGCCTGAGCAGCGGCACGAGCTTTTCGCCTTGCGTGAGCTGCGCCCGAAGCCGGCGCTTGACGACAAGGCCGTCGCATCGTGGAACGGACTCGCCCTTGCCGCGCTCGCCGAGTGTGGGCGTGTGCTTGAACGGCCCGACTGGATCGACGCCGCCCGCGATGTCGCCTCGTTCCTGCTCGGTCCGATGTCATCGAACGGACGGCTACGCAGAACGTTCCGTGATGGCATCGCGAAGGGGAGCGGCTACCTCGAGGATTACGCCGACGTCGCGAACGGCATGCTCGAATTGCACGTCGCGACGGGGGAGATCAGGTGGCTCGAAGAGGCCCATCGGCTTGCCTCGCTCGCCATCGAGCTCTTCGGTGACGACGAGGGAGGCGGGTTCTTCCACACCGCGTCCGATGCCGAGTGTCTTGTCGCGCGCAAGAAGACATTCGACGACCACCCGACCCCGAGCGGGAACGCGATGCTCGCCTACGTCCTCGTGCGGCTCGGACGCATCTACGGTGATGCCGCGTTCGAAGAGTGTGCTGCCGGCGTCTTTCGACTCCTCGCTAAGGGCCTCGCGTCGGCGCCGACGGCGTACGGCTTTGGCCTCGTCGCTCTCGACCTCTATCTCTCACCGCCGCGCGAACTTGCGATCGTCGGCCCGCACCTCTCGCCCGTTGCGAGGGCGGCGCTCGCCGCGTGGGATCCTCGCGCGGTTGTCGCTTTCGGTCCGGCCGCCGGAGTGCCGCTGCTTGAGGGGAAGACGCTCGTAGACGGGCAGCCGGCGGTGTATGTCTGCGAGCGGTTCGGCTGTCAGGCGCCGATCACTGACCCCAGCGATCTCGCAGCTTCCGGCACGGCACGGTGACCCGAACGTGAGTCACTACTCTTCCGGGATGGAGCTGCTCGAGCGCTCGCTCGATGACCTGATGTCCGAGGCGCGGGCGATCCGCGATACCCACCACGGGCGCCTCATCACGTACAGCCCAAAGGTCTTCATTCCGCTGACGAAGCTCTGTCGCGACGTGTGTCACTACTGCACGTTTGCGCATCCTCCCCGGCGTGGGGAGCGTGCGTTCATGACGATCGACGAGGTGCTTGAGGTCGCGCGCGCCGGTGAGGCTGCTGGCTGCCGCGAGGCGCTCTTCACACTCGGCGATAAGCCTGAGCTGCGCTACGCCGCCGCGCGGGAAGAGCTTGTTGAGCTCGGCTGCGTGACGACGATCGAGTACCTTGCGCGGGCCGCAAAGGCTGTGCTTGAGGAGACGAGCCTCTTGCCGCATATCAATCCGGGTGTGCTCATGGCCGAGGACTTCGAGCTTCTGCGCCCGGTTGCCGCCTCGATGGGGCTGATGGTCGAGACGAGCTCGCCGCGGGAGAAATCGGACGGGGGGCGTTCAGAGAGCGAGTGGTGACGCGGGCGCTCTCCCGAGCGTTCCATCTGGAACAGCAGCGCAGAGCGCCGTTCGGAATCGGCCGGATGCGACCAATACCCCAAGGTGCGGCACTCTTCGATGGTGAGTCCGCGCTGAAGCAGCCCCGCGAGGTCCG
>OMIZ01000139.1 GCA_900299235.1 Actinomycetota bacterium | reverse complement strand
GTGTGGGTCACCTCGTCGGAGATCCGCACGACATGGACGGTCACCGAGTCGAGACGGTGCGCCCGGGCGAGGGCGAGCGCGTAGAAGCGCAGTTGCCAGTTGCCGGCGGCGTCGGCCGTGAAGCGCCCGAAGTCCTTGCCGGTCTTCCAATCCACGACGTGACCGTGCTCGGCGTCGAGCGCGAGGGCGTCGATCGTGCCGGCGATCTCGTCGGCGTTGGCGGCGTAGCGACGGTGCGACGCGACCTCGAGCGGGCGGGCAGTGTCGGAGGTGACGCTGTAGGCGTAGGGGCGCTCGGTGAGCCACGCCTCATGCCGCAGCGGCGACTGCTGCCACCACGCGCGCCAGACATCGAAGAGCGCCTGCGCCTCGTCGGAGAGCTTCGGCGTCTCGCCGGCGAGGAAGACCTCGATCGCGGCGTGGACCTCGGTGCCGAGGAGCATCTCGGGCGTCGGAGCGGACGCCGGCGGCGTCTCGACCTCGGGACGCGCCCACCACTGGCAGGCGCGGAAGACCGGGAGCGACGATCCGGTGACCTTCACTTGGCACCTCCGAGGACGGTGCGCTTCTGGAGGTACAGCGAGCGGAGCTCCGAGTTCTCGGCGTGCGAGAGGACGGCGGCGGCGTCCTTGACGCGCTTCGCCACGGCGCCTAGAGCCTCCATCGACTCGGCCTCCTCGATCGCGTTGGCGGCGGCGACGAAGGCGGCGCTGCGCTCGGCGGGCTCGGTGCGGGGCTGCTCGACGGTGACGCGGGGCTGCTCGACCACGACGGCCTCGGGGATGCCGGCGCGATCGTCGCGGGCCTGATCCATCTCCTCGGGCGAGTAGAGGCCGGAGAGCTCGCTGGAGAAGGCGCGGCGCAGGGCGCGAGACTCGGCGCACTTGGCGAGCATGACGCGCGGCATCTTCTTCCAGATGGGCGACGAGCCGCGGTACTCCTCGTAGTACGCGCTCTCCTCAACGTCGAACCACTGGCCGGCGACCAGCTTCTTGACGGTGACGAAGGCGGCGACGAGGCTCTTCTGCTCGTCGTACTCGTAGCGCGTCGGGCCGGGAGCGTAGCAGCCGGTGCGCTCGGCGATCGCGCGGAACCCGTCGATGCTGACGATGATGCCCTGCGGCGTGTAGAAGACCTGCTTGACGAACGGGTCGAGGTTGCGGCTCTTGCAGACCTGGAGGAAGAGGGCCAACTGCGCGTCGTTGGCGCCGCGGGCCACGGTGGCCTTGATGGTGTCGATCTGGTCGCGCGAGAAGTCCTGCTGCTTGGCGAGGGCGGTGGTCATCGTCTACTCCTTGTTGGTGTTGATCTTGAGCTCTTCGACGGCGGCGGCGTAGCGGGCGGCGTAGCCGTCGAGATCGTCCTGCGTGATCTGGGCGGCGGCGCGCATCAGCGCGGCGGCCAGAAGCTGCTGGGATCGCAGGGCGACGAGGTTCTGTGCATCCATCACATTCTCCATGTCGCGTTGCTTGCGACGTTGAGCGTTATCGCACGGTCGCCTTGACGGTGCAAGTTCTTTTTTATGTGACCGAAAACCCGCGACAAGTCGCGAGGTTGCGCGACGGGCTTGACGAGGGAGGGGCCGGTAACGTAGAGCGTGCCTAGGAGGTAGTCATGGACCAGCTTGCGAAGTGGATGAAGACCAACAAGGTGAGCGGCTCGGCGCTCGCGGAACTGCTTGGAACGACTCGGCAGATGACCTCGCTCTGGACTACTGGGAACGGCGTCCCGGGGCCGTACTACCAGCGGGCGCTCGAGATCGCGACCGAGGGCGCGGTGCCGGCGGACACCTGGCTGACGCCCGCGGAGCGGCTGGCGCTGGATGGCGTGCGCGCGAGGACGGCGGCTCGCAAGGCGGGCGAGTGATGCTCTCGCTTGGCGCCGTGATCGTGTGTCTCGCATGGAGCGTGCTCGTCGGCGTGGCGTTCGCGCGGTCGCAGGCCGAAGTGCAGGCGCTGCGGCAGGAGCGCGACCGGCTGCGGTTGCAGTTGCGGGCGGCGAGCCACGCGCGGAGAAGTTGACAGCCGCCGGCGACCCGGTGTAGCGTCACCGGAGATCGACCGCTGTAGCAGCAGCGGATCAGTCAACACTTAGGGCGGACCCCCCCCGTTCGCCCCAGAGAGCGTACCCGGTAGCTGCTACTACCGAGTGCGCTTTCTGCTTTGGTGCGGCATGTACGAGTACGAAAGAAATACCTACCGAGATGGGTCTGTCGAGGTCTGGATTGAACTCAATCCAGAAGAGACGAGCGTGGTCTTGGTGTTCTTGCGCGAAGACGCCGATGTTTCGTTTCGCGTTGTTTTTGACGAGTCTTGCGCCCGCAGCCTGATCAACGATCTTGAGCAAGCGATCGCGGACATCAAGCGGCTGGATGCCGCAAGGCGCTCGCCATGACTCTACCGTGGATCAAGGTCTTCAAAGACCTCCCGGAGCACCCTAAGTCCGATGCGCTGGCTATGGCGCTAGGCGACGAGCGCGCCTGGTCGTACATCGTGCAGCTTTGGTTCTGGGTCGCGAAGGCGCGGGCTGATGGCGACCTGTCGGGCGTGCCCGACGAGATGATCGCCAGCAAGGCCGGCTGGCGTGGTCAGCCTCAGGTTTTCGTTGAGGCTGCGGCTGCGGCAGGATTTATTGACGGGCAGAAAATGTGCCGGTCCGTCCACAACTGGGCGTTCTACCAAGAAAAGCACGCCAAGCGGCGCGAGCACGACAAGCTCGCGAAAAGACAGAAGAGGGCCGAGCAGAAAAATCGTGTCCTGCCGACTGTCTTGCCGACCGTCCTGCCGACTGTCGTTGAGACTGTCTCGGAGACTGTCGTGAAGAGCGTCGGCACTCTAGAGGAGAGAAGAGAAGAAAAGATAAAGAGCAACAACCTTGCGCTTTTCGCTGACGCGAAAGGCGCGAGCGAGCAGGCGACGCCTACGGTCGAGCCGCTGCCCGACGCGCCCGCCAAGCCCCGCCGGGGACGCCCGCCGAAGGACCGCAGCCCCGAGGCTGAGGCCGAGCGCCAGCAGGAGCGCGCCGACGCCGACCGCTGGATCGCCGCCGCCCGCGACCTCCTCGGGCTCACCGCCGAGCAGGCCCCGTGGGCGCAGGACACCTTCCTCGCCTTCCGGCAGGCCCGCAAGAAGCGCGGCGTCGAGCAGCTCATGGCCGCGATCGAAGGGCTACGCGGCGACTCGTTCGCGACCGGCCTCGGCGTCCGCGGGCTGTTGAGCGCGAACCTGATCGAGCGCGGGCTGGTGAAGCAAACCAAGCGCGAGGGCCGCGTCGGCCTCGGCATCGAGAGCACCTGGGAGAAGTACTTCGCCCAGCATGGAGGCCAGAATGACCAGTGACTTC
>OMIZ01000138.1 GCA_900299235.1 Actinomycetota bacterium | reverse complement strand
CGCGAGAGCTCACCGCCCGAGGCGGTCTCAGCGACCGGCGCGAAGGGCATGCCGGCGTTCGGGCGTACGAGGAACTGCACCTCGTCGGAACCCGATGCACCCGGATCGACGTCGCGGACGTCAGCCCGGAACTCACCCTCACCCAGCCCAACACCGACGAGCTCCTGCGCCACCGCCGCAGCGAACGCAGGCGCGGCACCGCGCCGCGCCGCGCGTAGCTCGGCATGGAGCCGGTCGACGGCGGCCTGCGCGGCTGCGACCTCCTCTGCCGCCGCTCGTACCGGGTCGTGGCCTTCCTCGTACGCGGCAAGCTCTGTGCGTGCCGCGTCGCCACGCTCGAGGAGCTCAGCGTAGGTCTGGACACGGAAGCGCCGCTTGAGATCGGCGATGCGATCAAGCTCAGCCTCGACAGCTTCAACGCGGCCTGGATCTGCCTCGAGCGAAGCGAGGAACGAGTGAAGGTCGGACGCAACCTCGCGTAGCGTGATCTCGGCGTCGCGCAGAGATGCACCCGCAGCCGCAAGCTCCGGCGCAATGTGCTCAAGCGGAGCGACGGCGCGCTCGGCGGCTGCAGCGAGATCGCTGGCACCGTCTCCATCTTCCGGCGCAAGCGCGTTGGCCGCTGCAGCTGCGGCCGCGGCGAGGTCGGTGACGTGACGAAGACGCTCCCTCTCGGCGCGCAGCTCGTCTTCTCGACCCGCATCCAGCCCCTCGGTTGCCTCGGCGAGCAGCCCGAGCTCGGCGAGACGTGCCTCGGCGCTCGCAGCATCGCGTGTGAGCTCCTCGTAGGCCTTCCGAGCACTTCCGAGCTCCCGCCATGCCTTGCGTGCGGCACGGGCTGTCTCGGCGCTTCCGGCGAACGTGTCGAGCACACCGAGCTGGTAGCTCGGCCGCCCCAGCCGTCGCTGCTCGAACTGGCCGCTCATGGCGATCAGCCGCTCGACGACCGTGGCGATGTCTTCACGGGCCGCACTCCGCCCCCAGGCGTACGCGCGCGTGCGTCCATCCGCAAAGATCCGCCGCGCCAGCACGAGCGACTCTTCACCGTCGGGCCGCAGCTCCGCCAGTGCGTCGAGCACCTCGTCGTCGGGCAGATCGAACTCCGCCTCGACGTACGCCTCAGGGCTCGCAGGGCCGATCATCCCCGCCTCGCCCTTCGCACCGAGCAACAGCCCGATGGCGTTCGAGAGGATCGTCTTGCCAGCTCCCGTCTCACCCGTGATCGCGTTCAGAGCAGAGTCGAACTCAAGCTCGGCCTCGCGGATCAGCACGAGGTTCTCGATACGGAGTCGGCGCAGCACTCCACCATCCTACGACGGCCACCTGATTGCTCCCAGCGGCCCGCCGGGACGCGGCCGGTTACGCCGCGCCGAAGACGTCGCCGTAGCGACGGAAGAACGTCTGCTCTGGAAGCATCGCGATCCGGCTGCGCCGCTCGCCGATGCGGATCGAGACATCCGCTCCGGGCGCAAGCTCCGACACGGCATGTCCGTCGACGAGCACTGTCGCGCCCGCTTCAGGCGACGCATTGCGCACGACGAGATCGCTGCCGCGGCCGATCACGAGCGGCCGCACATGCAACGAGTGCGGCGCGACGAACGAGAGCACCGCAGCGTCGAGACCCCATACGAGCACCGGGCCACCGTTCGACAGGTTGTAGGCCGTCGAGCCAGCGGGAGTTGCGCAGATCAGCCCATCGCACGGGAGCGACCCGATCGGTTCGCCACCGATCGAGTAGTCGAGCTCGATCATGCGTCCGAGCGTCGATCCCGCAACGACCGCATCGTTGATCACCACGTGCGTGTTACCCCCCACTTCAACCTCAAGGGTGGCGAGCTCGGCAACGCGGTATTCACCGGCGAACGCACGTGCGAGGCCCGCCTCGAGGTCGGCGGGCCCGATCGAGGTGAGAAATCCGACACGCCCGAAGTTCACGCCGATCACCGGAATAGTCAGATCGAGCGTTCGCGTCAGCGCACGCAGCATCGTTCCGTCGCCACCGAGCACGACGACGATGTCGGACCCGTCCACCTCCTCGTCGGGCAGGAGTTCGACCCCGGCGAGCGCGGCGGTGGCACGCAGGCGCTTGATCGCCCCGCTCACATCGCGCGTGCGTCCGTGCGAGACGACAGCTGCTCTAGAGACCGGCGGCATCTGCGATCAGGCGATCGAGGTCGGCCGGAAGCTCCGGCGTGAGCGAGTGGACGAGGTGAAGGACGAATTCATGGTTTCCCTTTGGGCCAGGCAACCCGGAGTCTACGACGCCGAGGACAGCAGCGTCCCAAGCGAGCGACGCCTCTGCGATCTCCCGCACGACGCGGGCGCGCACTTCGGGGTCACGCACGACACCCTTGGGGGCGTCGGCCTTGCCTGCCTCGAACTGCGGCTTCACAAGCACGAACGCCTCCCAGCCGGGCGCCGCGAGCGCCAGTGCCGGCGGAAGCGCGTGCTTGAGCGAGATGAACGATACGTCACAGGTGATCAGCTCGGGCGCAAACGGCAGCTCCGTGAGTGAGCGCGCATTTACGCGTTCGAGCACGATCACGCGCGGGTCGTTGCGGAGCTTCGCGTGGAGCTGACCGTGGCCGACGTCGAGCGCAATCACGCGTGCGGCACCGCGCTGAAGCAGCACATCGGTGAATCCACCCGTCGAGGCGCCGAGATCGAGGCAGTCTCTACCCGCGGGCGATACGCCGTACGCATCGAGCGCGTTCGCGAGCTTGTGCCCCGCGCGGGAGACGTACGGCGGTGGTGACTCGACGACGAGCTCAGCCGCCTCATCGACCTGCTCCCCCGCCTTCTCGTGGCCTGGCACGAGCCCCGCCATGACGAGGGCCTGCGCCTGGGCGCGACTCTCGGCGAGGCCTCGTTCGACGAGCAGCACGTCGAGACGTTTCTTCGCCATCAGTGCGTGCGGGCGATGAGCCCTGCGACGATCGTCGCGAGCACCGAGGTGTCCGCATCGATTTCGGCAAGCCGTGCGAGCGCGCGAGCACCAGCGGTCTCGGCAACCTTGCGCGTCTCGTCGGCACCCATCGCAAGCACGAACCCATCGCCATCGAGAATGTCGTCGACCGCCTGGAAGAGCACACCCAGCTCTGCGGCGAAGGCCCGCCAGGGTGCGTGATCTGCCGCGGGCAGCCCGGCGGCAAGAGCGCCGCACATCACTGCGGCCCGAAAGAGCGCACCCGTCTTCAGCTCGTGTAGGCGGTGCAGATCGTGGCCGCCTTCGAGGTCGAGCTGCTGACCGCCGATCATCGCGAGCGTCGCGTCGACGAGCTCGCGGGCGACCTCAGGCGTGCCGTAGGTCAGCGCGAGCCGAAGCGCCTCGCCAAGGAGCGCATCGCCGGTGAGGATCGCTGTCGCCTCGCCGTGCGCAGCCCACACCGTCGGACGGCCGCGTCGCTCGGTGTCGTTGTCGAGCGCAGGCAGATCGTCGTGCACGAGCGAGAACGAGTGCACGAGCTCAACGGCGGCAGCCGCCGGGAGCACCGTCGCCGGGTCTGCGCCGAGCGCTTCGCCTACTGCGAGGGCGAGAACAGGACGCACGCGCTTTCCGCCGAGCGAGTCGCGCATCGGCTGGGCGAGCGGCTCAAGCACGCCATCGAACGGAAGCTCGGCGAGAAACGTCTCGACGAGCTCGCGGAGTGCGTCAGGATCCCGCGGCATCGGCCTCGGCGGCGCGGCGGGCCCGCTGAAGCTCGGCCTCGACCTCGCGCGCGAGATCGGAAAGTTCCTGGAGAAGCTCGATCGCAGCGTCTGGATCTTTGGTCGCCTCCAACCGCCCACGGGCGGCTTCAAGCCGTGCCAAGAGATCCTCTGCCTTGTTCAACGACTCATCCGCGCTCACTTTGCCACCGCCTCCTCGCGTTGAATGCGTCCCAAAATGCCGTTCACAAGCCGCGCCGCGTCTTCCGACGCGTAGCGCTTCGCAAACGCAACAGCTTCGCTGATCACAACTTCGGCGGGCACTTCGCGCAGCTCAAGCTCGCGGATCGCAACCCGCAGCGAACTCCGTTCAACGACGCCGAGCCGGTCAGCTGTCCACCCCTCCGATGCGGCGGTGATCCGCGCATCGAGCTCATCTGCGTGCGCGGCAACGTCGAGCGCGAGCTCTTTCGCCCACGGCGACAGGTCGCCAGCGAACTGCGACCCGATCGGGTTGCCCGAGAGATCCCACTGGTAGAGCAGCAGAAGCGCCTGGCGGCGTGCCTGCCGACGCGAGATCATCGGAGCCCCTCAATTGCAACCTCGACGAGAATCGTGCGATCGAGATGCGTCATGAATGCGCTGCGCACGGCGGTCTGCACGCGGGCGCCGACCTCGGTGAGCGGTGCGTCGCCACGCACCGCACCAAGGTGGAGCTTTACGCGCGATCCGGCGATATCAACGGAGCGGCGACGACGCACCTTCACACGCGCGACACCCTCCGCGGCACGAACTGCGATCGCCTCGACGACGTCGTCAGCGAACGTCACGTTACCGCGCTCGTTTGCGATCACAAGGCTCATGCCGACACCATCAGTCCTGCCAGTGTGTCGGTCGAGTAGACGCCGCTGCGGAACTCGTCGCTGCGCAGTACCTGCATCGCAACCTCACGGGTTGTCGGAATCCCTTCGATCACGAGCTCGTCGAGCGCTCGCAACGCGCGCTCGATCGCCGCGGGGCGATCCTCGGCCCACACCACGAGCTTCGCGATCATCGAGTCGTAGAACGGCGGGATCATGCCGCCTTCCTCGACGAACGTATCGACACGGACACCCGGCCCGAGCGGCGGCCGAAACTTCGTGATCGTTCCCGGCGACGGCCGAAAGTCGGCTGCGGGATCCTCTGCGTTGATGCGGATCTCGATTGAGTGGCCACGCCGTGGTGCGCGACCCGAGACCTCGAGCTTCGCGCCCGCGGCGACTTGAACCTGCGTACGCACGAGGTCGATACCCGTGCACATCTCGGTCACCGGATGCTCCACCTGCAGGCGCGCATTCAGCTCGATGAACGAGAATCGGCCGTCTGGGCCAAACAGGAATTCGAACGTGCCAGCGTTTCGGTAGCCCACTGCCTTGCACGCGCGCTCGGCCGCTGCCTCCATCTCCTCGCGCAGCTCAGGTGTGAGGGCTGGCGAGGGTGTCTCCTCGATCAGCTTCTGGTGGCGCCGCTGAATCGAGCACTCGCGCTCGCCGAGGGTCAGGACGTTGCCGTGGTGATCGCACATCACCTGGATCTCGACGTGGCGCGCCGGGTTGATCACCTTTTCGACATACAGGGTCGGATCGCCGAATGCGGCGCCCGCTTCACCCGAGGCTGCGCCAAATGCGTCTTCAATCTCGCTCTCACTGTGTACAAGCCGCATGCCTTTGCCGCCGCCACCTGCGGTTGCCTTGAGCAGGATCGGGTAGCCGATCTCCTTGGCCGCCTCGCGAGCCTCGGGAAGCGTGGTCGCGCCCTCGGTGCCCGGTACGGTCGGGACGTCTGCATCACGCGCCGCGACGCGCGCCGAGATCTTGTCGCCCATCGTCGCCATCACCTTCGACGTCGGCCCGATGAACACGAGGTCGTTGTCGACGCATGCGTCGACGAACGTTGGGTTCTCGGCAAGGAAGCCGTACCCGGGATGCACAGCCTGGCACCCGGTGTTCACGGCCGCCGCAATGATCGACGGGATCTTCAGATAGCTGTCGGTGGCCGACGGTGGCCCAACGCAGACGGCGTGATCGGCAAGGCGAACGTGCAGAGCGTCCTTGTCGGCAGTCGAGTAGACGGCAACGGCCTCAATCCCGAGCTCATGGAGCGCGCGGATGACGCGGACGGCGATCTCCCCGCGGTTGGCGACGAGGACGCGCGTGAACATCAGAGAGACGGCGGGCCGCTAACCGGCTCGATCTCGAACAGCAGACGGCCGTACTCGACAGGCTCGGCGTTCTGGACGTGGATCGCCCGGACGATGCCGCCAACCTCCGCCTTCACCTCGTTCATCAGCTTCATCGCCTCGAGAATGCAGAGCGTCTGGCCTGGAGAGACCGCCTCGCCTTCCTCGACAAACGGCGGTTCGCCCGGCTGTGGGCTGCGGTAGAAGGTGCCGACCATCGGGCTCTCGATGCGAACGAACCCCGAAGGGCGAGGTGCTGAGACGGGTGCGTCAAGCTCGGCTGCAGCGTCGGCCGGGATCGCGACGGGAGCCGCAGCACCAGACGAAACGGTGCGGCGAACCGAAATGCGCGTGCCGTCTTCCTCGATCGTGATCTCGCCAACACCGGTCTCCTGGACGATGTCGACGACCGACCGGATGCGATCGGCGCGACCCTGATCGACGCCCTGGGCGCCAAGCGTCTCGAAGCCGCCCGCACGCTCACGGATCGAGCGGAGCAGCGCTTCTGCGTCAGAGCCGAAGAGCGCAAGCAGCAGCAACTCCTCTTCACTCGCGGCCAGACCTTCGGCCTCACGGCGAATCGCTTCGAAATCGACTTCCTCGGGGCCTGCGTCGTGTGCATCGAGGTGCTCGACGGCACGCGTGAGCGCCGGATCGATCGGACCCGGCGTCTTGCCGTAGCGACCAGACACAAGCTCCTGCAGCTCGTCGACGATCGTCGAGTAGCGGCTGGCCGAGAGGACATTCACGAGCGCCTGCGAGGCGACAATCGTGCCGATCGGGGCGGCAAGGGGCGGGGAGCCGACCTCGGCCCGAACACGCTCGACCTCGCTCAACACCTCGTCAAGTCGGCTGCGCTCGTCACGCGCGCGAAGCTGCGTGTCGATAGCCGCAACAACGCCAACCGGAATGCGCAGGCGCGCGGAGCGCACCGCAATCCGTGGCGAGAGCGGAGCAACCGTCGTATCGCCGATGAACTCATCAACGAGCTCGGCGGCCTCCCACAAGACGTCGATATCGACACCCGAGTCGGCGCCAATCCCGGCGAAGGCCTCGGCAGCTGACTCGCCTGTCACCCGGCTACCGGCAAGCGCGACCGGATAGATCGCCGAGCCGACAAGGTCGGCACCGGCACGCGCTGCCTCAATCGCGACGGAGAGACCATTGCGGCCTGCGCCCTGGGCGTACAAGCCGACAGGCAGACCCGAGACCTCGCCGAGCTCCTTCACGAGCTGGCCAGCGCGATGGGGCTGCAGCAGACCGGCAGGATCGTCGAGCAGGATCCGCACAGGCTTCAGCTCGGGCAGCCGACGGGCAGCTTCGATCAGCGCCTCGTGGCGGTTCGAACCGTAGAGCAGACCGGCCTCAAGCTCGCCCCCGGCCTCATGAACTGCGGCGGCAGCGACGCGCAGGTTCTCGACGTCGTTCAGCGGGTCGTGGAGGCGAAAGACAGTGATGCCGCTCTGCGCGGCGCAGAGCACGAAGCGACGCACGAGCTCGTCGGGCAGTGGACGGTTGCCGACGAGGAAGCGACCGCGGATCGCGAGAGCGAGCGGCGTCTTCGTGCGGGCCTTGATCGCGCGAATGCGCTCCCACGGGCTCTCGACACCACGGCGCACTGCGGCGTCGAACGTCCCACCTCCTGACACCTCGAGGTACGCAAACCCAGCCCGGTCGAGCACCTCAGCGAGATGCAACACCTGCGCGGTGGGAATCGCTCCCGCGAGAGGTTCCTGCGAGATGACGCGAATGGATGTGTCGACAAGCTTCGGCACGACTTCAGACCTTATCGTGCCGGGCGGGTAGCCCTGCACATGGGAGCGGGCAGATCAGGCGCGACTGATGTAGCGCTTCTCGCGCGGGTCGACCTTGACCTTGTCGCCGATGTTCACAAACAGCGGCACCTGCACGACCGCCCCAGTCTCAAGCGTCGCAGGCTTGGTCACATTCGAGACGGTGTCACCCTTCACGCCCGGCTCGGTGTCGGTGACTTCAAGAACGACTGAGGCCGGGAGATCGATTCCAGACGGGTCACCGCCCACAAACAGCACCTGGTAGGTCTCCGACGCCTGCATGAACTCAAGCGCGTCCTCGACCGACGAGCGCGGCAGCGAAAGCTGCTCGAACGTGTCCTCGTCCATGAAGATGACGTCGGCGCCATCGTCGTAGAGGTACTGCATGTTGCGGTTCTCGGTGCGGATGCGCTCGAACTTCTCGCCCGCACGGAAGGTCTTGTCGACAACCGAGCCCGACGTCAGCGACTTCAGCTTGGTGCGCACGAAGGCGCCGCCCTTGCCCGGCTTCACATGCTGGAACTCGACGATGCGCCATGTCTGGCCCTCGAGCTCAATGTGCATGCCGTTCTTGAACTGGTTTGTGGAAACGACCTCAGCCATCGGCGGGGGAGTCTAGCCTGGATGCAGGGTGTCGCGCGTCAGCCGACTGTCACGAGCTCTTTGGGGAAGCTCGTGAGCAGCTCAAGACCGTTCTCGCGAACGACCGCGAGATCTTCGATTCGCACGCCGCCAACGCCCGGCAGATAGATGCCCGGCTCGATCGTGACGACCTGCCCCACCTCGACCGTGTCGGGCGATTCGGTCGACAGTCGCGGCGCCTCGTGAATCTCCAGACCGACGCCATGGCCAAGCCCGTGGCCGAAGTTTTCGCCGTAGCCGGCCGCCTCGATCACGTCTCGTGCGACACGGTCGGCCTCGACGCCCGTCATGCCAGGACGGATGCCCTCGCACGCGGCGCGCT